>QJVY01000212.1 GCA_003235555.1 Ignavibacteria bacterium
CTCGACGGATCCGTTCCCACGCGCTCCTCACGGGCCACGGAGGGTGTCGTTACGATCCGGAACCCGGCGACGGTCTCGGCCCGCTGCTTCCGCGACGGCAGGGCGGTGAGCGGCACCACCAGCGCGACATTCACGAAGGTCATACCCGTTCCGGCGGAGGAGACGGGCGAACGGCCGTGGGACGGCTACGTGAACGGGGTGTCGTACAGGTATGTCGAGGGGGATTGGGACGTCCTGCCCCGGTTCGATACCCTCACGCCGGTAGCAACAGGAACCCTCGCGAATTTCAGCTTCAGTCCCCGCCTGAACGAAGAGTATTTCGGCTTCGAATACACGGGTTACCTGAAGATCCCCGCCGAAGGGGTTTATACATTTACCACCGACTCCGATGACGGAAGCCGCCTCTGGATCGGCGATCAGCTTGTGGTGGACAATGACGGCCTCCACAGCATGTTCCAAAAAAAGGGCGACGTGGCCCTCTCGGCGGGTCTTCATGGGATCCGCGTCGGGTACTTCGAGAAAACGGGCGGCGACGGGCTCACCGTCGAATGGGAGGGGCCTGGATTCGGCCTCGGGATTATTCCGGATTCAGTCCTCTACAGGAAAGTGCGGTGAACGGTGACGAAGACCATCACCGCGATGAGCCTGTTGGTTTTCTGCTGATGCGGAA
Organism: Ignavibacteria bacterium; assembly: GCA_003235555.1. GTDB lineage: Bacteria > Bacteroidota > Ignavibacteria > UBA10030 > SZUA-254 > SZUA-254. Next base: position 671 of record QJVY01000212.1, read on the forward strand.
GACGGGCCGTGCGTCCCTGCTGAACCGGGCCGACTGATCGATCCACCCGACGGGTTCGTCAAGTTTTACGAAATATCACAGTTATCCCTCTAACTCGTTTCCCGATTTACCTGAACGGAAACTCTTCGGATTTTTTTTTCGGGATTCCCGCCTACGATCATCTCTATTTCCTTGAATTTCGGGTTCGTTTTTTCTAGGATATCTGTCATCCTTTGTGGAGCCTGACGGTCGTCGGGGTTCCCCTATCACTTCATGTGTTCTTAACAGGAGCGTTGTTGAAACGTACACGTAATACATTATCGAACATCGGCAGGAAGGTCGTTGTCCTTCTTCCGATGGTCCTCTCAGCCGGTCTCCTGGTCGCCTCAGTCCCCGCCGCCGGAAATCTACCCGGTACAATGGAGTCCGGATCCACCGGACCGCGCGATTTCCCGGCCGAACCGGCACTCAACACGGTCTTCGATTCCGCATCCCCCGGCAGCACGCCTGTCATCATTGCCGGCGCCTGGACGGAGGGGTTGTCGCACGCGGCCGAGTCGGGTTCAGACCGGCTGCTGGTATTCCTTGCTCATGCCGAACATGACGCACCCAGTATTTCACTTCAGTCAGTGATATACGGGGGGCAACCCATGACGAAGGTCATCCAGAGGGTGCAGGGCACCGGCTGGTCGGCGTACACCGCGGCGTTCATTCTACACGAGGCTGGAATTGCCACCGCGGCGGGGAGTACGTTCGAGGTCAACTGGTCGGGCACCCCGGCAAGGCCGCCGGTGTTTTCCAGCGTATTTTTAAGCGGTGTGGATCAAACCACCCCCGTCGGTGATTCGGATGGGAACGGCCTGAATTCCACGGCGACCGTTTCCACCGCCCCGCTCGCCACCCTGGATGGCGACATGGTGATCGTCGCCGGCACGTGCGGAAACACCGGGACATATTCCGTGAACAACGGCTTCACCAAAGCGATCGAACAGGTCGTCGAGTCCGCCGATGCCGTCTCGGGCTATAAGAGCGCCGTCGGCAATGATGAGACCCCGAGCGTTACCCACAGCAACGCCATCCGGCAGGCGGTCATCGGATTCGTTGTCCGGGCGGGGTTGGGAGAGCCCGCACCCCCCGATACGATTCCACCGTCGGTCGCGCTCGTGGCTCCGGCCGACGGCGATACGCTCTTCGGCACCGTGACGATCCAGGCCACCGCCTCGGACAACGGCGCTGTCAGCCGTGTGGAGTTCCTCCTCGACGGTGCTCCCCTCGGCGATCCCGACTCCTCCGCGCCGTATTCGTTTCTCTGGGACACGGAGCTCCACCCCGACACCACGCATACACTTTCGGCCGTCGCCTTCGACGCCGCAGGACTCCAGGCGGTCGCGGAGATCACCGTGCACCTGACGGAGCCTCCGCCGCCGGATACGATCCCGCCGTCGGTCAGTTTCCTCATGCCTGCCGACGGCGATTCGATCTCCGGGACCGTGAGGGTCGAGGCCGCGGCCTCAGACGACCGGGGAGTGGAGTATGTGGAGTTCTTCCTGGATGGTGTCTCCATCAGGAATCCCGATTACTCGGCCCCGTACGCTTTTTTCTGGAACACCGATCCGTTCCCGGACACCACGCACCTCCTCTCGGCCGTGGCTTTTGACACATCCGGCCTCCAGTCCGGCGTGGCGATCACGATTCATCTGGTTCCGCCTCCTCCCCCCGACACGATCCCTCCGTCGGTCACCATCGTGCGACCCTCCGACGGTGATACCCTCTCAGGGTCGGTGGTCGTCGAGGCCGTCGCCTCGGATGACAGGGAGGTGGATTACGTGGAATTCAGGCTGGATGGTGTGCCGATCGGACCCCCCGACAACTCCAGCCCCTACCTGATTCTGCTGGACAGCGACCTCTACACCAAGGAGGCCCACACGCTTTCGGCCGTTGCCTTCGATACCGCCGGTCTCGAGGCGGGTGCGCACATCACGGTACACCTCGTCCAGCAACCCCCACCTGAAAACCCGCCGGCGGTCGTCGCCGTCCACGTTCCCGCCTGGGATGTCCACATGGGTCCCGGCACCAACGGGAATTACGGCGTGATGCCCGTCGACAGCATCGACTTCAGCACCATGACCCATTACGTTTCATTCGCGGCGGGGCTGGCGTCGGACGGGAGCGCGATGCAGTGGGGGAACCTCGTGTCCTCCCGGCGGAAACCCCTGAACGACCGCGTCCACGCCGCGGGCAAGCCCGTTCTCCTCACGATCGGGGGCACGGGCTCGGATGGGTCACTGAGCTCGGCGTTGTCCCCGGAGAACCGGGAGGCGAGCATCAACACGATCCTCTCGGCCGTCCGGACGAACGGATACGATGGAATCGACTGGGACTGGGAGCCGTTCGGGAGGAGCGATTCGGCACTCCTGTTTCCGGTGATCCGCGCCCTCGCTGATTCGTTTGATCAACCGTGGTGGAGCGCCCCGTACGATCCGGCGAAGAAGATCATCCAGACGGCCGACATCAATCCCTGTTGCGGACTGGCCTACGTCTGGGCCGACGTCTCATCCCGGATCGAATTCTACATGATCATGGCCTACGACAAGATGGGGTCGTGGACCGGGATGACCTATTTCGATTATGCGCCCTACTCCCGGGTGAACGGCGTGGTCACCGACATCAGCCGGTCGGGGGAGGAAATGGCCACCGCACAGAACCAGGCGATCGATCTCCTCACCGCCGGTGTCGATCCGGCAAAGGTGGTCATCGGGATGGACTTCATGGCCGCCATTTCTTCGGGCGGAAGCGGTATGCCCAACGGCGGCGCGACCCGGCCGCGCGAGATCTGGGACACGAGTCCGTCGTTCCGGATCGACGTGAAGTTCGATGAGTTCTATCAGGACTTTCTGGACGGCGCACCCAATGCGGTCCATTTTGACGACACAGCGAAGGCGTACTTCCTCTCCATCGACCAACCGGGGGATTCCGCGGACAAATTCATCTCGTTCGCCGGATCGCCGGGACACGATTCCACCCTGTACTACCAGCTCAGGCTGGCCCGGGAGCTGAATATCGGGGGGATCATGTTGTGGGACCTGAGTGAAAGCTATCTCGGGACGGGGAGATTCCCCGAGGCGGAGTACCCGACGCTGGACCGGAACTGGTTGACAAACCAGATGAGGACGCATATCGGCGGAATCGAACCGCCCCCGGATGTCTATCCGCCGTCGATCGCCTTCATGGCGCCGGCAGACGGCGACTCCGTGTTCGGCACGGTGGTCGTCGAGGCCGCGGCATCGGACAACCGGGAGGTCAGCTACGTTGAGTTTCTCCTGGACGGGGTTCCGATGGGCACTCCCGACTACTCGGCCCCCTACACGATCGACTGGGTGACGGATCCGTTGCTATTCGGAAGTTACACACTCTCGGCCGTGGTGCACGACCAGGCTGGACTTCAGACGGGCGCGGGGATCACGGTGCAGCTGATCCCGACTCCTCCCGATACGGTGCCCCCGACCGTCAGTTTCCTCCGGCCCGCTGACGGGGATTCAATTTCGGGATCCATCCTGATCGAAGCCGAAGCATCCGACAACCGCGGGATGCGCTCTGTGCAGTTCTTCCTGGACGATGTTCCCCTGCGGAATCCCGATTATTCGGCACCGTACCGGTACTTCTGGAACACCGACCTTCACACCGACACGACACATACGCTCTCGGCGGTCGCCATCGACACCGCCGGCCTGCAGTCGGTTGTCGCGATTACCGTCCATCTGATTCCCGATCCGGCCGATACAGTCCCACCGACGGTCAGTTTTCTTACCCCCGCCGACGGTGATTCGCTCACCGGGAGCGTAGCCGTTGAGGCCACGGCCACCGACAATGTGGGTGTGAGTCGCGTGGAGTTCCTGCTCGACAGTGTCATCCTCGGCGCTCCCGATTCGGTGGCGCCCTACTCGATGGTGTGGGACACCGGACCGTATTCCGACACCATCCACATGCTCTCTGCCGTCGCATTCGACACGACCGGCCTTTCCTCGAGGGTGGACATCTCCGTGCGGCTGATCACTCCGCCGCCGCAGCCCGACACGATCCCCCCGGTGGTCGGTTTCGTCACGCCCGCCGACGGTGATTCGCTCACCGGGAGCGTGGCCATAGAGGCCACGGCCACCGACAATGTGGGTGTGAGCCGCGTGGAGTTCCTGCTCGACAGTATCATCCTCGGCGCTCCCGATTCGGTGGCGCCCTACTCGATGGTGTGGGACACCGGACCGTATTCCGATACCATCCACACGCTCTCCGCCGTCGCATTCGACACGACCGGCCTTTCCTCGAGGGTGGACATCTCCGTGCGGCTGATCACTCCGCCCCCGCCGAACAACCCGCCGGCGTTCGCCGCCGATACGCTCACCCGGGCCAACGGTACGGCGGGACTGCATTACAGCGGTTCGATTGCCGCCGAGGTCAACGATCCCGACGGCGACACGCTGATCTTCTCGAAAACCGGCGGACCGGTCTGGCTCGCCGTGGCGGCCGACGGCATCCTCTCCGGTATTCCGGACAGCGGCAATATCGGAGCCAACAGCTTCACCATCCACGTGGAGGATGGAAAGGGCGGCAGCGATGACGCCGTCCTTGCGATCACCATCGATGCCGCCCCCCTCGTTGGCGGTCCGGTGGGTATCGTGGGTTCCTGGACCGAAGGGCTGACCCACGGGGTCGAGCCTGGAAACGGCCGCCTGCTGGTATTCATGGCCTTCACAGAGCATGACGCCGCCATTTCACTCAACACGGTGACATATGGCGGGCAGCCCATGACGAAAGTGATCGACAGGGTCCAGGGGACGGGATTTGTCGCGTACACGGCGGCCTTCGTCCTGGATGAAACCGGCATCAGCGCCGCATCCGGCGCCACGTTCGTCCCCGGCTGGTCTGCGTCGCCCGCGAGGACGCCGGGTTATTCGAGCGTGTTCCTGAGCGGAGTGGATCAGGCCGCTCCCGTCGGGGCCTCGGCTTCCAACGGTCAGAACAATACGGCGACCGTCACCACGGGTGCGTTGTCGACGGCCGACGGCGACATGGTGTTCCTGGGGGCCACCTGCGGAAACACGGGAACGTACACGGTAAATAACGGCTTCACCGAGGCTGTCGAACTCGTGATCAATTCAGCGGACGGGGTGTCGGGTCACAAGGCCGCCACCGGTGCGACCGAGACTCCGAGCGTAACCCACAGCAACGGCAACCGGCAGTCCATCATCGGGTTTGTCGTGAATGCGGCCCCCGGAGGACCACCCGCGCCGAACAACCCGCCGGCGTTCGCCGCCGATACCCTCATGAAGGCCAACGGAACGGTGGGACTGGTTTACACCGGTTCGATCGCCGGCGATGCCGCAGATCCCGACAGTGACCCGCTGACCTTCTCCAAAACCGGAGGAGCGGGGTGGCTCAACGTGGCAGCCAACGGTGCCCTCTCCGGTGTCCCCGGCGACGTCAATGTCGGATCCAACAGCTTCACAGTCCACGTGGAGGATGGAAGGGGCGGTGGAGCCGACGCCGTTCTCAACATCACGATCGATGCCGCACCCGTGGGTGGCGGTCCGGTGAGTATCGCGGGTTCCTGGACCGAAGGTCTGTCCCACGGCGTGGAGCCGGGGAGCGGCCGTCTGCTGGTCTTCATCTCCAACGTCGAGCATAATAATCCGAACATCGTACTCAACGGGGTGACCTATGGCGGACAGGCCATGACGAAAGTCATTGAGAGGGTCCAGGGGACGGGATTTGTGGCGTACACCGTAGCGTTCGTTTTAAACGAGTCCGGCATCGCCGCTGCATCGGATGGGGCATTCGTCCCCGCCTGGTCCGAATCACCCTCGAGGACGCCGGGCTATTCAAGCGTGTTCCTGAGCGGGGCGGACCAGGCCGCCCCGGTCGGGGCATCGGCCTCCAACGGACAGAACAATACGGGGACCATCACGACCGATGCGTTGTCGACGGCCGACGGGGACATGGTGTTCCTGGGGGCCACCTGCGGCAACTCGGGCACCTACGTGGTGAACAACGGATTCACCGAAGCCCTCGAGTTGACCATCCCGTCCGCGGATGGGGTCTCGGGCTTCAAGGCCGCTACCGGTGCGGACGAGACACCGAGCGTGACGCACAGTAACGGAAACCGGCAGGCCCTCATCGGATTCGTGGTGAAGGCGACGCCCGGTTCGCCACCCGCGGTATCAGCTCCCCGCAGCGGCCCGGAGATCCCGGCATCTCCACGTGAGTTCCGTCTCGATCAGAACTACCCCAACCCCTTCAATCCGGTGACCACGATCAGTTATGCGCTGCCCTCGTCGGAACATGTGCGCGTGACGGTGTATAATGCTCTCGGGCGTCAAATTGCCGTCCTCGTTGATCATGTGCAGCAGGCGGGGTTCCAGTCGGTGACGTTCGATGGCCGCGGTCTCGCGAGCGGGATGTACACGTATCGGATAACAGCGGGACGAAACACTGCCATTCGGAGGATGCTGCTTTTGAAATAGACCGCCAACCCGCAGCTTGCGCATCAGCCGGGGTACAATCCGCTCCTCAGCTCCCGCAAACCCGGCACCGACATTCCGTACTCCGCCGCGACGCGAAGGTAGTCGTCGATGTGCTGCAGCGACTGCGCGCGCAGCTTTGTGAAATGGTGTTTGAGGTAGGGTTCGAGGGGCACCTTGCGTTCCCTCTGCAGGAGGAATATTGCAAGCCGGATCGTCATCGGATTGACGAACAACGCCAGCGCAGGAGAAGCGGTCTGCCTGGCCTTTGCAACGATGGCCAGTGTCTCCTTGATGGCCTTGCAGGCAATCCCGAACCATCGGCTCCGGCAGAACCCCCTGATTGACCATTCCGCGCATTCGTTTCCGATCGTGAGCGGAACCTCCACCGCGGTGAGGTATCCCAGCAGTCTTTCCACGTCGGCGTGCTTCCTTGCGGGCAATCCCCCCGCGTTGAGTGTGTCGATGACCTCCCGCCGCCGCTCATCCGGTCCGCTGAACCTGCTCGGCATCAGGGGTGGAAACCAGTACGCCGTGCCCGGTTCGGGCACGTCCTCTCCCGCCAGCGGTACGCGGTAACTGGCAAGCGCCGGCATTCCGGTGACGACACGGGCCTGCGGAATACGCGAGGCGAAGGCGGCGCAATCAGTCAGTCCGGGCTGGAGCTTGACGATCGTGGCATCACCGCCGTATTTCCCTATCCAGTCGAGGAGTCCGCCGCAGAGCGCGTTGGACGGAACGCACACATAGATCTGGTCCCACCGGCGCCCTTCCGGCCTCGATTCCAGTGTCACCACGTCGTAGCCTGTGCAACGAACGGGCGTGTCCCAGGGCCGCCGCCTGTTGAGTTCGTAGAGTACGAAACCGCCGTCGAGGTTTCCGCCATGTTCACCCCTCGTAAGGAAGGTGACGTCACAGCCGGCCCGGTGAAGATGGTGCGCGAAGACCCTTCCCACCGATCCGGTCCCCACCACGAGGGCGTTCATGATCCCACCCCGGCCCCGTTGAATGATTTCTTGAATACCCGCCTCCTTTTGTGGAGACGTGCGTCATAAAATCTCCACTGTGCCCGGATTTTCGTGTTGCTCTCCAGTTCGCGATTCGTTTCCACGACCTCGATTTTCTTCTGAAGGAACACTTTGTTGATTTCGTGGATCAGGATGGCGTTCACACCCTTGTTTTGCATTTCCGGGCAGACCGCGGTGAGGTAGAGGTCCGCCTTCCTGTTGTTTCGCCGGGATTTCAAAAGGGAAATGAACCCGAAGGGAAACAGGCGGCCGTGGTTCCGCTGCAGGGCATTCGACAATGAAGGCATCGTGATACCGAATCCCACAACACGATCGCTGTTGTCGAGGACGACCGGTACATAGGGGGGTTCGATAAATCCCAGGTACTGTTTGATGTAATGATCGATCTGGGCGGGGGTCAGCGGTACAAACCCATAGAGATGCTCATACGCCCTGTTGATGATCCCGAAGAGCTGGTGTGCGTAGGGGAGGAGATCTTTCGCCTTCCTGACCCTCAGGACGTGGAGGTGGTTGCGTTGCGCGATCGTCTCGGCCAGGCGTTTGACCCGTTCCGGTACCGCATCGTGCAGCCTGACCTGGTACTCGACATAGTCGGCCACCTTGACATAGCCGTTCCCCTCCGTGTGCGTGACGTAATAGGGAAGATTGTACCCGGCACCGAACGTGCTCAATTCATCGTATCCCTCGACGAGAAAACCCGTTGCGTCGAAATCGGTGAATTGCATCGGTCCCTGTATGGCGCTCATCCCGTTTTCACGCGCCCACCCTTCGACGGTTGCGAACAGCGATGACGCGACTTCAGGATCGTCGATAAAATCGATCCAGCCGAATTTGGCGATCCTGTCGTTCCACCTGTCGATGTAGCGCTGATCGATGATGCCGGCGACCCTGCCCACGATCTTTCCGTCGCGGTACGCCAGCCATTGTTTCACCGAGCAAAACTCGAACGCGGGATTCTTTTCCGGGAGGAATGTGTTGATCTCGTTGACGCGGAGCGGGGGAACCCAGAAGGGGTTCCCCCTGTAGAGTTTGTAGTGGAAATCGACAAACTTCGAGAGTTTGTGTTTCCCCCGCACTTCCTGAATCGATACGCTCATCGGATACTCCCTTCCCTCGGGTGCGATCGAAGAACGAATTGGAGGCTGATGTGCCGTGCCGGGGTCTTCCCGACGACAGGCCGCCGTGATCGGCCGGATTTCCGTACGTCGGTACCCGATATCATAGGAAAAAAAATGTAAAAATCGATATTCATATGATCACCCTACCATGACCCCCCCCGGGATACCGGCGGAAAATCACGATTTCGGGACAATATCCGTACATCGGGGGTGAAAGTTGTCACGCCGATGTAAAAAACGTGTCTGTGAAGGTCGCCGGCGCGTGGTCGTCATATCGGATTGAGTTCATCACGACAGGCGCCCGCTGCCGGTCGTTTTCTTGATGGTGATCCTGTTTTTTGAGAGGGGTGGGTCAATCCCCGAATGCGGCGGACCAGTTGGTGAGGAGATCGATCCTGGATGATGTGATCGGTTTTTTCCGTTTCACCATCAACAGGCGTTGACCGTCTGAAGCGACGTCGTACGACCAGCCGGGCGTGTCGACAAAGTCGGTGTCGAGGAAAAGACGGGGCGAATCCCATTTCGGTTCGGGGGTACTGGTGACCCGGGTCGAGTACCATCTGTGGCCGTTCCGGTAGAAGAGCCGGCCGGAGGGCAGCCAGATAGGTTCGGTCCCCCCGCCCGTAGACACCTGTCCGAGGACCTTCCCGTCCGGGTATGACCGGAGGAAAACCTCCTCGGCGCCGGTTTCGTCGGACTTGTAACTCAGGAACCTGCCATCCGGTGATATCGTGATGAAAAAAACTCCGAATCTCGGGGGCGGAGGGCTGACGAGGGAGTCTGATCCGGCGGGTCCCGACTGCTTCTGGAACGGGTTTGTGAAAAACTCATCGTCCGGTTTCCATCCCCTGAAGAAGCCGCCGGATTTCATGGTCACGCGATTCCGGAAGGCCCCTTCCGGTGTAATATCATGAATCACGAAACTGTCGGAGTTCGACGTACGGGTGGCGATTCGACCACCGCCGGGACTCCACATCGGCCAGCCTTCGGCGATCGGGCTGGGTATACGCCTTCCCTCCGCCCGGCGGAGATCCCAGATCCAGACGTAGTCTTTTACGGCCGCCACGTGAACGGCGATTCTGCTGTCGTCGGGGGCCAGGTCGAGTTCCCCGTAGACCTGTTCCGGCATTTCGTCGATATATTCAATCTGTCCGCGATGGTCCACCCAGGCGGGTTTACCCACGGAAATGTCCGAACCGGGGACAAAGGTGAGCATCCCGTTGTCGGAAGCCGAGGCCTGCAGGATCCCGAAGAGGGATTCCATGGTAACTCCGGTCGCCACGGTGACCGGTTCCCCGACGACATCGCGTGATGTCGTGTCGAATCGAACCGCCATCAGGTTGCCCGCATGGGCGAACACGATGTACCCGGGATGGACGTACCGCGGTGCATATCCCGACCGTATCAGCGTCTTCGTTTCGCCGGTCCCAATGTCGGTCAGGGATATTTCGTTGTAGTCGTCACTGATGCTGGAGGGTTTCACGGTCAGGATGTGCCCTTCGTCGGGGAGCATGCCTCCCCTGAACCGGCCAAAGGAGGTAGTGGAAAGCACCGTTTCTCTCTTCGACCCGTCCATCGAGACCCGGGAAAGCGAGCTGTTCTGGTTCTCCGTGAAATAAATTGTTCCCGATCGTCCCCACCAGGCAAGGACGGGTGATGTGGCTTCGCACAGCGACACCGCGGCCCCCCCCCGCCGGGGGACTTTCTTGACCCCGTTGTATGTCAGGAAACCGATCCACTCCCCGTCCGGGGAGAAAAAAGGATGTACCGCCCCTTCGGTCCCGGGGAGGAGGCGGAACGTGCCGTTTGAGATATCAACGAGGTAGAGCATCCGTCCCGACGCGGTTTTGGCGACGTAGGAAAGCCATCTCCCCTGCGGAGAGACAGCGATCGCGGGGCTGTTGAAACCGATCGTCGGAAGATCGTACCCCAGAATGAGCGGTGCATCGGGGGGAAGATTGATGGATGCCCGGATTTTCGTGGATGGTTGGGCCGGATCCGACGCGCCGGTGGGCAGGATCCAGCGCATGACTCCAAGACCGATCAGCAGGCCCCCGATGAGTGCCACTCCCGTGGTGAGCCCGGGAATTTTCCTCCCGGTTCGTTGACCCCGGAGATGTCCGGGTGTGCCCCCGTACGGTGAGGACACGGCGCGGGAGCCGCTCAGCCGTGTCCGGCTCGAGGCCTTCTTCATCCGTCGGAGATTCCTGGAGACCTCGGCCGCGGTCTGGAACCTTTCGGCGGGTTCCTTCGCGAGGCAGTCGAACACGATGGCCTCCAGCTCGGCGTCGATATCCGGTTTTACCAGCGAGATCGGCGGGGGGTCGACATTGACGATTTCGTAGTTGATGGCCGCTTCGTGGGCGTTTGTGAAGGGCGACCGGCCGGCGAAGAGTTCGTACAGAATCACCCCGAGCGAGAAGATGTCGGTCCTCTGGTCGGTCTCCAGGCCCTGGACCTGTTCGGGGGACATGTAGCCCGCGGTTCCGACCGTCGAGCCGGCTTTCGTGAGCCGTGACGCGCCGCTCAGCTTCGCCAGGCCAAAGTCCATGATCTGGGCGATACCGTCCTTCCGTACCATGATGTTCTCGGGCTTGATGTCCCGGTGGACGATCCCCTTCTCGTGTGCGGCCGCAAGTCCGTCGGCGATCTGAATTCCGATCTCGATCGCCTGCCGGGCGTTGACCGACCCCTGCCTTTCCCGGAGCGTCACGCCGTCGACGAATTCCATGGCGATGAAGAGCTGGCCTTCGTGTTCATCGATGGAGTAAATCGTGCAGATGTTCGGATGGCTCATCGCGGAGGCGGTTTTGGCCTCCTGGATGAACCGGGCCTTGTCCTGTTCGGAGGCGGAGAGGTGAAGCGGGAGGAATTTCAGGGCGGCGGGGCGATCGAGTTTGGTGTCATGGGCTTTATAGACCACGCCCATGCCTCCCTCGCCGAGCTTCTCGAGGATTTTATACTGAAATATCGTCTGTCCGATCA
>QJVY01000261.1 GCA_003235555.1 Ignavibacteria bacterium
AGGATCGAAAAGAAAGCCATCATCCCGAAATCCACGATGCTCGCCGAGAGGGCATCGGAAAGCGACGGACGGTTCGGCGTGAATTCGGGCACGCCGGTGAGGTCGAGCGCAATTTCCCGCCCGGAATCGATCCTGATGCCCCGTTCCGAATCCACTTCGATCCGGATTCCCCCGTGGGACCCCGATTCCTTCTGTTTCTGTTCCTTATACGCGTTGAAGTCGGTCCGGTAGGCCTCAAGAGCGTCCTCGTAGCGGGGTTTCAATGAAATGTCGGTGCCCGCGAGGTTCATCGCCGAGAGCTGGAATGCGGAAACGGGGGAGAGCCGGGAGAGGATGAACCCGAGCCGTTCCTGTTCGCCTTTCCGGTTGCGCAGCTCCTCCCGAAGTTTCCGCGCGTTGGCGTTGATGGCTGCCTGCATCGAATCGCGGTCGGCCTTGTCCTCCTCGGCCCAGATCCATTCCATCTCCTCCCGTTTCGCCTCACGTTCCTCTTTTAAGAACGAATTGAGCAGCTCGTTCCGTTTCCGCCATTTTTTTTCCATCTGTGCGAAGTGGGCGTTCCACCGGTCCTTCGAGTAGCTGTCCTGCTGGCTGTCGATCTCCGCGTCGGAGGGGACCGGCACGATCTGCCCGGCGAGCATCATCCCCGCCCTCGGGATGATCAGCACCATCGCGACCCACGAGACGAGGCAGACGAGGAATGAGATGTTTGAGCGCCGCGTGACCGCAGATACCAGGATCCCGAACGCGATAAAAAACGTGAACAGCAACAGGGACGCCATGATCAGGAAGCCCAGCCGGAGCCAGATTCCGGCGGTCATCGGTACGCCGAAGAACAGCAGGAGCGAGAGCGAGAGCAGCGTGGGGACGGCCAGCGGGATGACGAGGCCCAGCCAGGCGCCTGCGAACTTGGCCGAGATGATGGTCGCCCGCGGCACCGCGTTGGAGAGCGTCAGCTGCAGGGTCCCCGATTCCCGTTCACCGTTGATCGAATCGTAGGTGAAGAGGATCGCGAACAGCGTGAGGACCACCTGCACGATGAAACTGAAATCAATGAACCGGAAGACCGCGAAGAGCGGGTCGTCGCTGTAGGCGCTCGACGAGAGCTTCACCGGCTCCCAGCTGCTGATCCCGGAGAGGCGTCCGACGTCGTTATGGACGCCGGAGACGAAGATCTGCATGGGGTCGGGTTCACGGTAGACCCTGTTCGACAGGCTCATCCACCCCCGCGCCTCACGCATTTCCTGCCTGACGAGCTCGTCGGCGGCGTGGTACTGCTCGAGCGATGCCCGGTATTCCCGGATCCCCATGAACACGCTCAGCAGGATGAGCACGGCGGAGACCCCGAAGGTCACCGGGAACCGCGGGCTGACGAGGATCGATTTGAGTTCCTTCAGTACGATGGTCGTGAACATTGTGGCGTCCCCTTTCCTGTTCTGCGTGTTATTGCGTATCCGGCGTCTTCCCGGGGTGCCCGCTACTTCCCGGCGTCAACCCTGATTGCCCGGTGTCACCGGCGGGCGTCACGCGGTCATCCGTCACAGCCCGTTACCGGGGATCGAAACGGAGGAATGCGAGGAAGGCGCCGGCGAAGAAGACCATGTTGAAGAGCGCCAGGATCCCGAAGTCCATCACGATCGAACCGAGGGCGGCCCGGACCGGCGGCTGCTCGAATCCGAATACCGGCATTTCCGCCGTGTTGATCTTCTTCTTCTCCTGCTGATCGTCGTCCATGCTCATCCTGAAGACGAATCCCCCGGAGGGGTTCCTTCCGGTTTTTCCCTTCATGAATTCCGCGTACTGTTTCTGGTATTGTTCCGCCTGCCGTTTGTATTCGTCCTTGAGGTGCACCCCCGTCGCCGAGATCGAGGTGCTCAGCAGTGAAAACACCGCCGACGGCGAGATCCGCGCCAGGCCGAAGGCGAGACTCTCCTGCACGAGTTGCGCGTTCTCGCGCTGTTCGTTGAGGCGGTGGCTGAACGCATCCATTTTTTCGTCGCGCTCCGCCCCGAGGTCCGACATGAACTCCTGAAATTTATTCATCACCTCCTCCATGGGCGTATTCTCCGGCGCGCGGAATTCGGCGAGTTTTTTCCGGTGTTCCTGCCAGAGGGACGCGGAATACCGCGATTTCTGGGAAACCAGTTCGTCGACCGCCGGGACGTCGACCGCCCTTCCGGCGAGGAGGACCGCCGTGCGCGGGATGATCATGACGGAAAAAATCCAGACGACCAGGAGCAGCAAAAACGAGGTGGAGGTTTTTTCGGCCACGCTCGACACGAACAACGACATCGACAGGAAGACCCCGAAGTAGAGGTATCCCGCGGCGACGACGAGGGCGAACCGCATCCAGTCCTCCGGGGACAGCGGGATGCGCATGATGATCAGCAGCAGCGCGCCGAGCAGTATCGGTACCAGGAGGGGCACCGCCAGCGCGATGAACGAACCCGCGATTTTTCCCGCGATGTAGGTGCCGCGGGGGACGGCGTTGGCGAGGGTGAGCCGCAGCGTTCCCCGTTCCTTTTCCCCGTTGACCGCGTCGTAGGCGAACAGGATGGCGAACAGTGACAGGACGATCTGGAAGATGAAATTGAGGTCCAGGAAACGGAAGACGGCGTAGACCGGGTCCTCGCCGTACCGGCTGTCCTTCGCGGTGATTTCCCCGGACCCGCGGATGTCGCTCGTCCGCCCGATGTCGTTGGAGACACCCATGACCAGCGACGAGACCGGTTCGGGGGGGAGGTAGATGCGGAAGTTGCGCACCTCATCCCACTCGGAGAGCCCGTCGAGTTTCCTGAGGTTTTCCCTGGTCGCGGCCTCGTACTGCGCGGTGCTCACCTGGAAGTTGCGCGCGCCGATATAGAAGGTCAGCAGCAGCAGGATGGACGAGATCCCGAACGTGACGGCGAATTTCGCCGACCCGAGGATCTCCCGGAGTTCCTTTTCGACGATCAGTTTGAACATCCCCGCACCTTTAATTTGAGTGACCGGCCATGTAGGTCATGTAGAGTTTCTCGAGGTTTTCACCCGCGAGGTCGGCGGAACTCCTCTGCATGACGAGCTCGCCGTTTTTCATGATGCCGACGGTGTCTGCGGTCTCTTTCGCGCGGAAGATGTCGTGTGTCGACATCAGGATCGCCTTCCCCTCGGAGCGGAGGTCGCCGAGCAGGCCCTGGAATTCGAAGGCGGCCTGCGGGTCGAGGCCGGACGTCGGCTCGTCGAGCAGGATGGCCGGCGCGTCCTTCAGGATGGCGATGGCGATGCCGCATTTCTGCCTCATCCCCTTCGAGAAGCCGCGAAGCCTCTTCCGGTGTACCTCCGCCGGGAGCCCCACGCGGTTCAGTGCCGCGGCGTAATCGTCCTGGGTGTAATCAGTTTTTCCGCCGAGGCGGGCAAAGTAATCCAGGTTCTGGAGCGCCGTGAAATTCGGGTAGAGCATCACGTTTTCGGAGACGTACGCGACCCGCTTCCTGGCCTCGAGAGAGTCGCGGTGCGTGACAATGCCGTCGACCCTGGCCTCCCCGCTGGACGGTTCGATGAAGTTCAGGAAGCAATTGATGGCGGTGGTCTTCCCCGCGCCGTTTGCGCCGAGCATCGCGTAGATCTCGCCCTGCCGGACAGAGAACGACACGCCGTTGAGCGCCAGGACGCCGTCTTCATACCGCTTCGTGAGTTTGTCCGCTTCGAGGATCGAACGGGTTTCCATGGGATGTTCCTCTCGTGTGTGTTTCGTTATTTTTTTGACATGCGCACGCCGAAGACGACGATTCCGCCGATGACCCCGATGATCG
>QJVY01000173.1 GCA_003235555.1 Ignavibacteria bacterium
GACAAGTCCGGGCACGCCGTGAATGACGGTAACCGTCCCGTTATTTCCGGCGGTCATGATCCGACCGTCTATTTTCGCGCTCGCGGCGGTCGGGGTCATGGCCGGAGTCATCGGGTTTTCTTCAGTGCTCTGACAGGCCGTAAGGCCGATGCTCAGGAGGGCAACCATGGTGATCGAAAAGAACAATTTCAGGTTCTTCATTGATTTTACCTTTCTTGGTTTGATGGTGACCGGGTACAGGGTAATTTGGACTATTTGTGAAGATTAACTGTGAAAATCCTTCTTTTTTTGTTATTTATGAAGGGTAATATTTGAAATGTTCGTTATGTACGATTTAATATACCAACCCCGGACTCCAATGTCAAGTGTTTTTTTGGAGGTATCAGATTTATCGGAGCAGGGATCGCAACGGAAGGCGCCGGCAATAAAAAAGCCCCGGGAGATAAGCTGCCCGGAGCTCTGAAACGTTTTTGTAAACCCGCTCAACGGGAAGCGTGACAGGTGTCACGCCTCCGGAGTCACATGTTGACGATTATCTCCGGAAATCCAAGAAGGGACGGTTAAGAAGTGATTCCCCCGGACCTGATCAGCCCCGGTGACGGGCCATCCTCCAGTTCGTGATGCCCCCGACCAGGTTCGCGGAGTTGTAGCCGAGTTTTTTCAGGAGAACGGCGGCGCCGAGGCTGCGGTTGCCGCTCCGGCAGTAGCAGATGATCTGCGAGCCGCCGTGCTTGCGGAGCTCCCCGGCGCGGGCGCGGAGTTCATGGAGGGGAATGTGGACCGATCCCCTGATCGAATCCTCCGACCGCTCCCCGGCCGTACGGACGTCCAGGAGGACGGCCCCTGCCGGTATCTCCCCCGGTTCGATCTGCGGGACGGAACGTCTCTGGAGGAAACGCCTGATGTTCAGCAGGAGGAATGCGGTGAGGACGGCGTACAGTATGATCTGGATCGGTTCCATGCCCTGATGACTGATCTTCTGCGGACGGCGTTTCCCCGGACTGGCGCGGACCGCGTTAGTTCCCCCCCGTTGATTCCGAGCTGATGATTTTATGGGAATGCGTCAGATTCATCGCCGGGGAGAGCATCGCCGAGACCGCACAGTATTTGGTCGTGGAAAGTTCAATGGCCCTCGCCACGTCCGCCTCCTTCACGCCATCGCCGAAGACGACATATTCAATATGAACATCCGTGAAGACCTGGGGATGCCCGTCGCTCACCTGGGCCGTGAGGCGGATCTCGAGATTCCGCACCGGAGCGCGTTTCTTGGTGAGAATCGAGATGACGTCGCTCGCCGTGCAGCCCCCGAGCCCCATCAGGACGAGCTCCTTCGGGCTGGCCCCGCCGGCGCTCCCTCCGAACGTCGGCGATCCGTCCATCATGATCCAGTGGTTGGAATCGGATTTACCAGCGAAGGTAATCCCCTGCAACTGCTTCACAATCGCCTTCTTTTCAGCCATATTTCACCTGTTCGTGTGTAAGAAAACTACGGGAGCCTCCGAATCGCCTAATGTACGCAATCCTGCCCATATATGATGCGTCCAACCGGGAAAGGATTCAAAGAGCGCACCGGGAGGCATCTCACCTCCCTGAAAAAACCCCTTCTTTTTTACGGGGATTCTGCTACATTATAGTACCCCGATGAAGCGGGGATGCCGCGGAACGGATATCTCTTCGTGCCGCACAACGACAAACAGAGAACAGGGCACATGGCCGAAGAAGATACCGAACTACCATCCTCATTCTGGAACAGCGTCATCAAGCGTTACCACGCTCCGAAAACCCGCAGCAGCCTCTGGCAGATCGCAAATTCGTTTCTCCCCTTCTTCATCGTCTGGTACCTCATGCTCCTGAGCCTCGACGTCAGTTACCTGCTGACACTGGTTCTCTCGCTGCCGGCCGCCGGACTGATGGCGAGGATATTCATCATTCAGCATGACTGCGGACACGGCTCGTTTTTCACTTCGCAGAAGGCCAACGATTTCACGGGGATGTTCGCCAGCGTGCTGACGCTGACTCCCTACCATTACTGGAGGAAAAGCCACGCGATCCATCACGCGGGCGCGGGGAAACTGGAGAAGAGAGGCATCGGCGACATCTATACGATGACGGTGGAGGAATTCATGACCCTTTCCCCGTGGCGGAAATTCACCTATCGCCTCTACCGGAACCCGCTGGTGCTGTTCCTGTTCGTCCCGACATTTCTCTTCGCGATACTCTACCGCTTCCCGATCTCGAAGCTGAATGCCATGCGGAAGGTGGAGGCGAGCGTGTACCTCACGAACATCGCGATCGCAGCGGTGGCGCTTGGGGTGATGTACCTCGTGGGATGGAGATCGTTCCTCGCCGTGCAGATTCCGATTACCGTCGTGACATCGACGCTCGGGATGTGGCTGTTCTACGTGCAGCACCAGTTCGAGGATACCTACTGGACGACCGACGAGGAATGGGACTTCAGCCGGGCCGCGTTGCAGGGAAGTTCATTCTACCGGCTCCCGAAGGTCCTGCAGTGGTTCACGGGGAACATCGGGTTCCACCACGTGCACCACCTGAGTCCGAAAATCCCGAACTATCTCCTGGAGAGGTGTCACAAGGAGGTCCCGGAGATGAAGGACGTCACGGTCTTGACTCTGAAAACCAGCTTCCGGAGCCTTCCCCTGACGCTGTGGGATGAAAAGGCGAGAAAGTTGATCAGCTTCGGCCAGCTGAAACGAAGGACGCGGCAACCCATCGCCGCCTGACGTCCCGGTGGACGGGCCGGGTCGATGCCGGTTCCGGAAGTCCTATTTCTCCCCTCCCCCTTCACCGGACGAGTCCGGTTCACCGCTCCGTTCGTAATAGATCCGCCAGAGCAGATTCCATGATTTCCCGCCGTCACGCGTGCCTTCCCAGTCCCAGGTAAAGGAATCCTGCCGAATATCATAGAAGCGCATCCTTTGCATCACCGAATCGACGCCTCCTCCCGCGCCGTGGGTCCTGAAGAGCCTTGTCTCCCCGTCGATTTCCCCGACGAAATCGAAATATCCCCCCTGGTTGTCGGCCCAGGCCTGCCTCCAGGTGCTGTCGGCGGGCCTGAAGACCGAAATGCTCGTCCCCTTGAAATTCTTCGTGGGGTCTTCAAAGTGTTCCTGCAGGACTTTCCCGTCCAGGGTTTTCTCGATGAAGTTGCTCCCGTCGACCCGGACGGTGTCGTTGATGAACCAGTGGACATTCCACCGCCCGACCCAGAAATCGAAGGCTTCGCCCGCGGGCACCGGGTTGATTGTTCCGTCCCCTCCTCCCACGGCTAAAAGGGGGAAACTCATCAGGATTAACAGGTTGATCATGGCATGCAGTCCGATTGGTTGATGATGCCCGGTTGATGTCATGGGGAATGCCCCCTCTTACCTGACATCGTGCCAGTGTCCGTGTTCCGGCGACCAGACCTTCCCCGGGGGTACCGGACCCTCCGGTTGCGGAACGTTCTGTGCGGGCTGCCCGGGAACCGTCCCTCCCTGTGTGGAGGTCCCGGCCTGGGGAATCACGTCGTGGTAATGACCGTGTTCCGGGGACCACACTTTGCCCGGAGGCGCCTGGCCGGCCGGCTCCGGGACGTTTTGCCCGGACTGTCCGGGAAGAGTCCCCTGCGGGCCTGAAGGCGTCCCTCCCTGCGCCGGATTCCCCGCCGGGGCATTGACGTCATGATAGTGTCCGTGCTCCTCCGACCAGACTTTCCCCGGAGGGGGGGCGGGTTCCTCCCTGAACATGACCTTCGCGAACAGGATCGC
>QJVY01000094.1 GCA_003235555.1 Ignavibacteria bacterium
ACCCCTCCGCCCGGGCTGTTGATGTAGAGGTAGATGTCCTTCTCCGGGTCCTCCGACTCCAGGAAGAGCAGCTGGGCGATGATCAGGCTCGCGACGGTGTCGTCCACCGGGGTGCCGAGGAACACGATCCGCTCCTTGAGAAGCCTTGAATAGATGTCGTACGCTCGTTCCCCCCGGCCGGTCTGTTCGACGACCATCGGGACCAGTTGATTGAAGATCTGTTCTTTCATTGAGGGCGTTGCCTTTCCGTTATGGTGCATGCCGGGTTTAGAAAAATTCGTTCGTGGTTTTTTCCTTCACCTCCGCGACCGAGAGGAGGTAATCGTGCAGTTTGTCCCCGAGCAGGCGTTCGCGCGTCTGCGGGGAATCGCGGTACATGGCGGCGAGCCGTTCCTTCTCCACGCCGATCACAGACGCGTCCCGCTCGGCGAAGCGCTCGAAATCCTCCCCGGTGACCTCCAGGCCGCTGTCCGCGACGATCCGGTCCCGGATGAGGTGCCACTTCGCCTGGAAGATCACCCCGCCGCGGTTCTGTTCACGGAACTTCTCCTCGTCGAAATCTGCCGGAAGGTGACGGTCCGGGGAGCGCTGTTTGACGTCCTCGATGAGCGAATCGGTGTATGCCCGGATGAGCGACTCCGGTACCGTTATCGGGTGGCGTCCGACGATGTCCGAGATGACCGCGTCGAGCGTCCTGCGACGGCTCCTGTCCTCCCAGTATTTCCTGATGCTTTCCTTCAGCTCGTCGGTGAAGGCGGAGACGCCGGTCGTCTTCCCCTTCGTGATTTTCGCGACAAATTCGTCGGTCACCTCCGGGAGGATCACGTCCTTGATCTGCTTGACGAACACCTCGAGGTCGTGCTTTTCACCCTGCTCGCCCTCGCCCGGCTCAACGGTCAGGCGGACCGTCGTGTTGAGTTCTGCCCCGATGAGTTTCTCCCTCAGTTCCCTGAAGATCGAGGTGTCCGCGAGATAGAGTTTGGCGTCCGTCGTCTTCCGGCCCACGAGGGGGGCCCCGCTCCCGTCCAGTTCCTGGATGTCCACAGTCACGAGGGTGTGTGGGCCGGAGACTTTCACGGCGTCGGCAAGTGTGCTGTTCGACCTGCGGATCCGGTCCATCTCCTCGCCGAGTTCCTCGTCGGTGATCACGTGGATCGGCTTCTCCACCTTGACGCCCCGGTATTCCCCCAGTTCGAAGACGGGGAGGACCTCATATTTGATCTTGAAACTCAGGCCGTTTTCCGGCGTGTAGTCGATCGTGGTCAGCACGGGGTCGCCGATGGGCCTGATCTTCCGTTCCTCCATCGCCGCCCTGTAGAGGTCGTTGGCGATCCGGTCGAGGGCCGAATACCGTATGCTCTCCCCGTACACCTGCCTGATCATCGACAGCGGCGCCTTTCCCTTCCGGAAACCCTTCAGGGCCGCGGACTGCTGATACCTCCGGTACGCTTCCTCGAAGTGGGGGGTGAGTTCATCGTTCGAACTCGTGATCTCCACTTCCTTGTCGACTTCGGTGACGTCGTTGATGGATACGTTCATCCTGTTCGCAGTGTTCTCTTAGGTGATTCCGGCCGGGACCGGATTTCCCGGTGGTCCGGTATTCTCTCCTGGCCGCGCTGCCCCCGTTTGCCTCAGTGGGTAGAGGGGGATTCGAACCCCCATGGATTTCTCCATTGGATCCTAAGTCCAACGCGTCTGCCAGTTTCGCCATCTACCCGGGACCGGTCCGGCCGTGCCGGTGAGTCCGGACAGTGTCCGAACGACGGTAACGCCGATAATATACGGCATTCGGGGGAACTTTAAAAATTTCGCTGGATGTGCGGGAGCCCTCCGGCGCGGTTCCCGGTGCGGGCGGAAACCCCGCCCCTTACTCGGATAGGACGCGGTTGATGCAGGCGAGGAGGTTGGACATGTCAAAGGGTTTGGACATGAAATCGTTCGCGCCCAGCTCCAGGCTCTCCCTGGCGATCTTCAGTTCGCCGACACCGGTGAGCATGATGACTTTGCGGGCAAGGTCGCCCTCCCGGATCTTCTCCAGGACCTCGAGCCCTCCCATTTCGGGCATCTTGATATCCAGGATGACGACGTCGGCGGGGCTTCCGGCCAGATATTGGAGGGCGTCCGAACCGCTCTCCTTCTCGGTGACCTCGAATCCGTGATTTTCGAGCTCGTGCCTGACGAGGGTCCTGAGAGACTCTTCGTCGTCGACGATCAGAATTTTTGCCGGGTCCGCCATGTCGTTATCCTTCTTTAAAAATTCGCTCAAATATAGGGGGAATCACAGGGAAATGCAAACATGGACATGACCCAGGACAAGACCATTTTGCTGAAAAATCCCCCGCGGTTTGTTCTGTTTTCCTGAAATCTGTATATTTTTCGCTGGGGTCGCACAACGCACGGCCCGATTTGAACACGACCCCGTAGCTCAACTGGATAGAGCAACAGCCTTCTAAGCTGTAGGTTCCGCGTTCGATTCGCGGCGGGGTCACCCGGGAAAATTCGAGATCAACTGGATGCCGGCGGATGCATGGATTCCGGTCAAAACCGCCGGGAGGGTAAGGAAACCGAAATGAACAAGAAATACATACTGAACTTCACCCCGACGGGGATGATCCCCACGAAGGAAATGACACCGCACGTCCCCGTACAGCCCGATGAAATCGTCGAGCAGGTGCTGGAAGTCGTCGAGCTCGGTGTCAACATGGTCCATCTCCACGCCCGGGACGCCCAAACGGGGGCCCCGACCTACAAAAAGGACGTGTACGCAAAGATTTTCGGCCCCATCAGGAAGGCCGTGCCGGACCTTATCATCTGCGCATCATTGAGCGGCCGGGACTTCACCGAATTCGAGAAGAGATCGGAAGTGCTGGAACTGGAGGACGACCTCAAGCCCGATTTCGGGAGCCTCACACTCAGTTCGTTGAATTTCAACAGGCAGGCGAGCATCAACAGCCCGCAGATGATCCAGGACCTCGCAAGGGCCATGCTCGACAGGGGGATCAAGCCTGAACTGGAGGCGTTCGACCTCGGGATGATCAACTACGCGAACTACCTCATCGCCAAGAAACTGATCCGACCGCCCTTCTACTTCAACCTCATCCTCGGGAACATCGCCTGCGCACAGGCGAACCTGATGAGCCTCGGGCTGATGGTGAAGGAACTGCCGGCGGGCGCGATCTGGTCGGCGGGCGGGGTGGGGGATGCCCAGCTCCGGACGACGGCGATGTCCCTCGTGGACGGGGGGGGCGTCCGCGTGGGCCTGGAGGACAATATCTGGTACGATCAGGAACGGACGAAGCTGGCGACCAACCGGGCGCTCGTCGAGAGGACGCTGAACATCGCCCGGGCGCTGGGGCGCGAACCGTACACAAGGAAAGAGACCCGGGATCTCCTTGTCGGCGGGTAACATGACCGGGGGTCGTTTACGCCGGTTCCCGACCTACATCGCGAAGGGCCTGCTCGTCCAGAAAATCCTGCAGCTGCTGAAATCCGCGGGAATCGTTTTCGAACCGTACTACTTCTACCAGGAGGGACCGTTCGTACCGGGGACGGCGAACCCGCCCGAGCACGGCAACGATTTCGTTTTCGCGGAGATCGGGATGGAATCTTTCCCGGAGATTTCCTCCATCGACAGCCTGAACCCCTCGAGGGAGGAACTGACCTCCCGGTTCCTGGAGGGGGGGAGATGTTTCGCCCTCAAACAGGGGGATCGCGTGGTGGCTTTTTCCTGGTGTAACACGAAAACGATCACCTTCG
>QJVY01000051.1 GCA_003235555.1 Ignavibacteria bacterium
GCCAACATCCCGGAGGAAGTGGTCTACCTCGTGAAGAGGCAGGAGGGGAGCTGGGTGATTTTCACGGTGGTCAACGTGGTGTTCAACTGGCTCATCCCGTTCGTGGTGCTCCTTCCCCGATGGACGAAACGGAACGAAGGGCTCTTGTTGAAAGTCTGCATCATCATCCTGATCGGGCACTGGATCGACCTCTTCTGGATGATCCTCCCGCCGTTCATGCCGGAAGCCCCGGTCGTCAACCTGTGGGAAATCGCGCCGCTGTCGGCAGCGCTCCCGCTGTTCTTCATTCTGGTTCTCAGGATGCTCTCACGGCACAGCGTGGTGCCGACCGGGGACCCGTTGCTCGCTGAAAGCCTTCACCTGCACTAGCCGTTCGGTAGACGCCACATCCCAACCGATCCATGAAAGGAACTCCCATGAAAAGCCTGCTCCTGATTTCCACCCTGCTCCTCCTGCCCGGTATTCTGCGGTGCCAGGATTTTACCCCGTCGGTGACTTTCCACGGAGACCTGCGGATCCGCGGTGAGGTCGACTCGAGGGATTTCAACCTTTCCACGCCCCCGAACGCCTACACGCTCCTCCGCACACGGTTCGGCCTCGAGGCCCGTCCCTCGGAAAACGTCCGCGTGGTCATCATGGCGAGAGATTCGCGGGTCCTTGGTTCTGAAACCGACCCCTCGGGAAATTTCAACACGCTCTCCGATTCGAAGAACCTGGACCTGCACCAGGGGTACGTGGAGATCGCACGGTTCCTCTCCGACGGCATCACCTTCAGGGCCGGCCGCCAGGAACTCTCCTACGCGAACGAGCGGATGGTGGGGCCCGTGGGCTGGAACAACGTGGGGAGGGTCTTCGACGGGGCGATGCTCAGGTTCGGATTTCCGGACGTCACCCTCGATCTCTTCGGCATGAAGACCGCGGAGGTGCATGCGTACGCGCCGGTGGCCACCCCCGCCGCCACCGCGACGGTCCCGGACAACGGGCAGAATTTTTTCGGAATCTACACCGAGCTGAAACCAGCCGGCGGCCACCGTGCCGACGTCTACCTCTTCTACCAGGGCAACCGCGCGCGGACGGCCACGGGGTTCCAGGATTTCAGGCGCGTGACCGCCGGAGGCTACGCCAGGGGTGCGATGGAAAATGTTTTTTACGAGGCCGAGGGGGGGTACCAGGGTGGGGAGAGGGGGACCGCGGACATCTCGGCGTTCATGATCACCGGGCTCCTCGGCTACACCATCCCCGGCTCCGTGCTCAACCAGATCGCCGTCGGGTATGAACACCTGAGCGGGACCGCCCCGGGGGAAACGGACGATCGAGCCTTCGAGCCGCTCTACGCCACAGCCCATAAATTCCACGGCTTCATGGATTACTTCATCAGCATCCCGGGCCAGACGGACAACCTCGGGCTCCGTGACCTCGTCGGAAAGATCGCACTGAAATTCTCGGAGACAGTGGGGGCGGGAGTCTGGTACCACAGGTTCAACCTCGTCCAGACGCCCGCGGGGGGAGACGACCTGGGGCATGAACTCGACGTGACCGCGACGCTCCGGTACTCCGGGGCCGTGAAATTCGAAGCGGGATTTTCCGCATTCATCCCCGGTGAGGTGATGCGCGCGCGTTTCACCGGCGCCGATGCGGGACTCTGGGGATATCTTGCAACTGCCGTATCATTTTAGTACTCTGGGTGCAGAGTCACAGACAGGAGAGATCGATGCCGAAACCACCGAAACGTTTCCAGCGCTTTCAGGAAGAGTACAAAGACGTCGCCGGCGCCTACGAGCGGATGGGTGACGCCGTACACGCTGCGGGACCGCTCGACGAGAAAACCCGGGCCCTGATCAAACTGGCCATTTCCACCGGCGCACGCCTCGAAGGTGCCGTGCACGCCCACGTGCGCAAGGCGCTCGAGGCCGGGGTCCGGCCCGAGGAGCTCAAACAGGTGGCGCTGCTGTCCCTCCCGACAATCGGCCTCCCGTCGATGATGGCGGCGCTCAGCTGGATCGAGGACGTGCTCGAAGCCCAACAATGATCCCGGGGTCGCCCGCACACACGAGCGGCCGGCAGGCACCACGCGGCGACGGCCTCCGGCGTCTCACAGGTGTGATTCTGGCTGGGGGGACGAGCAGGAGGATGGGAACGGACAAGGCGCTGCTCACTCTGGGCGGATTGACGTTCATCGAAATCATCGCCCGTACCCTCATCCGGATCGTGGGCGACGTGATGATCAGCGCCGGGGACGTCTCGAAATACCGGCGCTTCAATTTCCCCGTCATCCCCGACGTCCATCCGGGTTGCGGGCCCCTCGGGGGCATCCATGCGGCATTGTCGAGCGCGCCCGGCGAGGGGGCGTTGATCGTCTCCTGTGATATGCCCCTGATCACCGGCGTGGAGTGTGAGCGGCTCGGCTCCGCCATCCCACGAAGCGATGTCGTGATCGCCCGCATCGGGGGCCGCCTGCACCCTCTGCCCGGAATCTACCGGAAAGGCGTTCTGCCGGTGCTGCAGCGCCGCCTCACCGAAGGGCGGTATGCGGTCCTTGATTTCATCGGCGAAGTGCCGGTCACGGTGGTCGACCTGCCGGAAACCGCGGCGGCCTCCAATATCAACACGCCCGGGGAGTATCAATCAATACGAACGGCCCTCTCCGGCCCCCCCGTATCCGTCACCGCGTGAGCGGAAACCCTCAGTTGACGAGCGCACCTTCGCCGTTGAGCTGAACACGCACTTTGGGGCCCGTGACCGTCGAGGCATCGAAGGTACCGCCCGTTTCGTCCGCGTGGTGCTGACCCTCGGCGATCTGTTCGTCCACCGATTGCTCCTTCACTGAAACGATCCCCTCCGCCCGGGCCATTTTTCCCTTGACGTCCATCGGGAAGGTGATGACACCGTCCTCCACCTTGAACCGAAGGGTCTCCGATCCGTTCGGTTCCTGGATCATGATCCAGCATCCCATCATTTCACAGACTTCGGTGATCCGTCCCTCGACGAGGACGCGTTTGCCGTTGAAGCCCTCCGGGTTCTCCATGATGGCCGCAATGCTGGTCGGCTCGGAAAGGCTCAGCGCTTCCCCGAACTGCGTACCGCCGCTGTCGGAGGCACAACCCGCGAGGGTGACGACGAGGAGGGCGGCGGCGAAGAGCGCGACGGTGAGGGTGAACCGGGCATAGATCTTCATAGTGGTAACCTGAATTTGGTTGTTGTGGGAATATCGAAAGAAGGGGAAACCTGATCGCCCAATGTATCATTTTCCGCCGTTTTTTCAAACACGGCCGGAACCCGCGGGCACCCTTCCCCTGACCGGGGAACGCCCGTCAGATTTCCCTTGGAAAGCTCGGGGAATCGTTATATATTAAATCGGTTAAAACAAACATTTTGATATTTCTGTCACCAAATGGCCGATTTTTCCGAGTTCATATCAACGAAAGAGGTCGCCGGGCTCTTCAGCGTCACCGAGACGACGGTGAAACGCTGGGCCGACGAGGGATTGATTCCCTGCGTGAAAAGTCCCGGCGGGCACCGAAAATTCCGACTGAACGACATCGTCGAATTCGCCGAAACGCAGGGGTACCCGGTCACGGGGACGCTCGATCCCCCGCTCACGAAGAAACAAACGGAGGTCCTGCAGTTCGCCATCCACACGAGAAATTATCACAAGATCGCCGAGGTGTTCTTCGACGAGGCGCTCCAGGCCGACTCCGAGGGGGTGTTCCAGCTCCTCGAATATCTCTCGAAGCACAACATCAAACTGTCGAC
>QJVY01000104.1 GCA_003235555.1 Ignavibacteria bacterium
CCGACCAGCCTTGCCCTCGTGCCGCGGACGGAATCCGAAATGGCTGACCTCACGACCCTCGCTGCATCCGGGACCACAGCTTCGCCCGGGAGTATCGCTGTACCCGAAACCATCGGTACCAATGAAGGAACTCCCACGATCTCGCCCTACAGTACCGATCAGCTGATGCACCTTACAGGTTCGAAGCGTATCCTTGCCTGGATCGGATATACGAACCGCAATCCCGGCGGGGAGTATGAAAACACGCTCAACGCCATCTACCAGCACTTCACCGACTTCACCGTCGACACAACAACGACGACCTCCGCCTCGGCCCTGGGACCGCTGCTCGAGGATAAGGACATCTTCCTGGTCCCGGACCAGAATGGGGCCAGCGGCCTGTCGTCGCTCGGCAGCGAATTCGCTCCAGTCCTGGCGTCGTTCGTCAAGGGCGGAGGGACCGTAATCGTCCTCGATGGCTGGTACTCAGGGTCAAAATCACTGCTCGACGGGACGGGCTTGCTGGATATCTCCTACTTTTCGTGCTGTTACAATACCGCCGTGGTTCAGGATACGACGAGTCCCCTGGTAAAGGGGCTCCCCTTGGTATTCCCCGTCACGTATAACACGAACGCCCATACCTCGTCGAACGGCCGGAAGATCGTTCGGGAACAAAACACCGGGTGAGGGATACCGGCGCCGGCCAGGTCATTTACATCGGCATGAGTTTTTACAGCTACAACAGCGAGATGGCGCGGCTGCTGGCGAACGCCGTGGAATGGAGCGGTTCGAGATTCCTGTCGATGGAGCCTGATTCAGGGACGGTCCCGCCGGGATCCACGCAGGATGTGACAATACGATTCAACGCACAAGATCTCTGGGGAGGTGATTACGACGGATCAGTGAACGTCTGGAGCAACGATCCGGTGAATGACAGGGTGAATGTCCCGGTGTCCCTGCATGTCGTCGGCAAGCCATTGATCGCCGTCGATCCCGATACGATCGACTTCGGGAGGGGTCTTCGCCGCCTCCCCGGCCGTCTTTACAGTCCCTGGCCATCGCCAGCAGGCGGTGGTCGTCTCGTTTATACCGGCGGATTCGGGGTTGTACACGGGTGCATTGACCGTCGCCAGCAATGATTCGAACCGGATGATCGTGAACATCCCGGTGCACGCTCAGGCGGTGCATCCCCCGGTCATGACGGTCGCGCCGGATTCATTGGGCCTGTCGATGGACGCTGGCGACAGCACCACCCGCGTGTTCACAATTGGAAACACGGGGCTGGGGATGCTGAGTTTCCGGATCGATGAACAACACTCCGATCAGGATTACGCCCTCAGGTTCGATGGTGCCGATGACGTGATGGAGGCTCCGGCAAAGGGACTCCCCGCCGGAAACAGCGACAGGACGATCGAATTGTGGTTTAAAACGCAGTTCTCGAATTATTATAGCACCGGCACCCTCTTAGGATATGGCTCGTGGGGAATGCAGGGAAAGTTTGTTCGACTGTTCGTAAGCTATAACGGTGTCTATTTTACCACGGGTGGGAGTTCGATAGGGGGGAGGAGTTACATTGTGCCCGACCGGTGGTACCACGTCGCTGTCACCTGCAGGGGCAATCAGTCCATCCTGTACGTGGATGGAGAGTTTGAGGGAAGCGGGAGCTCGACCATGAATACTTCCGACAGTACAACGCTCTATTGTGGCAACGACCCTCCGGGGTTCGGAAGCGCCTTCACCGGAACCATCGACGAGATCCGTATCTGGAATGTCGCCAGAACACAGAACCAGATCCGCGGGGCAATGCACTCGGAGCTGAGGGGGTCGGAGCCGGGCCTGGCGGGATACTGGCAGCTGAATGAGGGAGACGGAGATTTTGTGTCAGAGATGACCTCCAACGCCCGGTACGGATCATTGCATGGCGGGACCGCATGGCTCGGGTCGACCATAGGCCTGACACCGTCCTGGTTGTCGGTTTCCCCAGATTCGGGTTTCTGCGCCGCTGATTCAGCTATCGGTATCACTGTGGGCGTCGACGCCGCCTCCATTGGCAGCGGGTTGTACTCGTCGGGATTCACCATCACCACAAACGATCCCGCCGCTGGGATGAAAAATATTCCGCTCCGACTTCGCGTGATCGGGCCGCCGATATTTGGCATCTCGCCCGCGAGCGTCGATTTCGACAGCGCCCCGACAGGGTATGAGAATCAAATGTTTTTTACCGTGAAAAACAGGGGCAAGGACTCGATCACCGTGAGCGTGAGCCCGTCCGACTCCGGGATATTCACCGTCTCACCGGCGAATTTGAAATTGGGCCCTTTCGTTTCGCGTAATATCTTCGTGACCTTCGCGCCGCCGGATACCGGCACGTTCAGCGATACTCTGGTCGTCGTCGTCACCGGCACCGACACCAGTCATCCCACGGTGCACGTGCCCGTCACCGGGAGAGGATTCTATCCGCCCGACATCACGGTCGATCCCGATTCGTTCATCCTCAGGATGCACAGGAACAGCAGCGCGACGAGGTTGGTGACGATCACCAATGAAGGGAGGGGAATGCTGAGGGCTTTCTTCGGAGCACGTGGTACCGGTGGGCCCTGGCTCACTCTGCAGACAGAAGAACTCTTCGTTCCCCCCGGTGAGTCCGTCATCAAGGACTTCACGGTCTCCTCGTCACCGCTCCCGCCCGGAACGTATCACGGTGAGGTCATCATCACAAGCAACGATCCCGGAAGACCGGAGGTCCGGGTCCCGGTCACCCTCTACGTAACGGATCTGTCGGTTCTCGCGATTTCGAGCGATACAGTCCGTTTTGGGGAAACGTCGATCGGGCACTCCGATACGTTGTATCTGACCTTGCGGAATGACCGTCCGGACGTGCTCCAGGTGACTAGCCTCACTATCGACAACCCTGATTACCTCCTCATCGGCGCCCATTCATTCACCCTGTCCCGAGGTTCACAGCGGGTCGTCGGGATCGCTTTTTCGCCTGACGGGACGGGCCCTTCTCCCGGTGTCCTTGAGGTACGGACCGACGATTTTCTCGATTCCCTCCTCCTCGTGGAATTGGATGGTTCGGGTGTCAACCCGCCCGTCCTCTCCCTCTCAGAGGATACAATCACCGTATCATTCGACTACCGTCTGATCGGACGGGGATCT
Organism: Ignavibacteria bacterium; assembly: GCA_003235555.1. GTDB lineage: Bacteria > Bacteroidota > Ignavibacteria > UBA10030 > SZUA-254 > SZUA-254. The sequence continues at coordinate 3,139 of QJVY01000104.1, forward strand.
CTGACCGTCAAGAACAACGGCACGGGGGCCTTGTCGCTGAAAATCGTTCCTGAAGGAACGACGGCCGCATCGAGGGAGCAGGACATCCCCATTACCGTGAACGACAATCAGGGAACACATGTGACGCGGTCGGCCGGAATTCGCCCGGATGCCACCCCATGCGTCGATGAAACATACGGGGAAATTCAACTGCCCCCGCTTCCACCGGATGAGTCGTTCGACGTTCGTTTCCTGAACCCGAGGCCGGAAAATGTCTGCTACGATCAGGGGTTGTCCGCGGACTACCGGCCGTATCTCGGCCCGTCGCAGGTGGACACCTTCGTTCTGCGGTTTCAGACGAAGAGCCAAAACTATCCGATGACTCTTTCGTGGCCGACGAAGATGAGGGATCACGTCGTCGGGCTCAGGATGATGGACCGGCTGAATGGTTTCTTCGTCAACACGGACATGGCCGAGAGCGAATCGATCATACTCAACGATCCGATGATCAACGAGGTCTACGTCATCAGCACGGGATTTCTATCGACCGATTCGTGTACGCAAGTGTCACCGGGGGCCGGGGTGGTCGCACCGGGGGACAGCCTGGAGATCCTGGTGGAATACCGGAACTGCGCCCGTGATTCCGGAGAATACACGACGTATCTGACACTCCAGAGCAACGATCCATTACGCGAGTGGATGACGATCCCGGTGCACCTGAACATCCTTACCGACATCGATGAAGACCCGGGCACCGTGCCGGGCGTATTCGCCCTGAACCAGAACTATCCCAATCCCTTCAACCCGGTGACTACCATCGGCTATCACCTGCCCGCAGGCGGACAGGTGACACTGTCCGTCCTCGACCTCCTTGGGAGGGAGATCGAGCGGCTGGTGGACGGTCACCAGGAGGCTGGATACCGGACAGTGACATTTGACGCCTCCCGGTTCTCGAGCGGGGCCTACTTCTACAGGCTGACCGCAAGCGGGTTCACGGAGACGAAGAAGCTTCTGATCATGAAGTGATTGGACGGTTGTAGCCGCAGGCGGGTGGATTCATCACAAACGCTCATCGTTCTTTCCCCGTTCCGGGACGGATTGGCAATCACGTACCGGGGAGGCATCGTGTTTCTGGCCGTCCCTGGAGGATCGAACCATTTGTGGAAGTGAACGAGGTAGCACTCAACCAATCCTCCAGTTCGTCCTTCTCGAGCCTTGTGGCAGTGTTCCAGCTGAGCAGGCCATTGCAGTTGCTGCACAAGAATAACCCGCTGCAGGGATACCCCAATTCGACTCATCCCAGGATTCTTTGTAATTCAGTGGAGCAGGACCGAAAACAAAAAGGCGCCCGGAAACCGGACGCCCTTTCGCAAAGCTGAAGTAGCGGGGG
>QJVY01000003.1 GCA_003235555.1 Ignavibacteria bacterium
TCGTCACCCTCCGGGGGTATCTTTGACATCGACGCGAAGGAGAAGCGGATAGCCGAACTCGAGGCGAAGACACAGGCCGCCGATTTCTGGAACGACAACATCCTCGCCCAGAAGGTCATGCAGGATCTCACGGACCTGAAATCGTGGACCGACGACTGGAAGGGCATCAGGCGGAGGGTCGACGACGTCCGGGTCCTCATGGAACTCGGTGAGGAGGCGGGGGACTCGTCGGTCGACGATGAAATCTCCGGGGAGCTCGGTACGATCGAAAAAGACCTGGCCGACCTCGAGTTCCGGAACATGCTCAGCGGGGTGGACGACCCGAAGAACTGTATCCTTTCGATACATGCGGGGGCCGGGGGCACCGAGGCGCAGGACTGGGCGGAGATGCTCATGCGCATGTACCTCCGCTGGTCCGAACGGCGGGGCTACAAGACCTTCCTGCTCGACGAACAGGCGGGAGAGGGCGCGGGCCTCAAGAGCGTCGACATCGAAGTCCAGGGCCCCTACGCCTACGGGTACCTCAGGGCGGAAAACGGCGTTCACAGGCTCGTGAGAATCTCCCCCTTCGATGCGAACGCCCGGCGGCACACCTCCTTTGCCTCCGTCTTCGTCTATCCCGAAATCGAGGAAGACGTGGACATTGAGATCAAGGCGGCGGACCTGGAGATCGGCACCTTCCGCTCGGGGGGAAAGGGCGGTCAGAACGTCAACAAGGTGGAAACAGCGGTCCGGATCAAGCATATCCCCTCCGGGATCGTCGTGGCCTGCCAGCAGGAGCGGTCACAGTTCCAGAACCGCGAGCGGGCGATGAAGATGCTCAAATCGCGGCTCTATCAGCAGCGCAAGGAGGAGGAGGAGGCCCGGCTCTCGGCGATTGAGAGCACCAAGAAGAAGATCGAGTGGGGGAGCCAGATCCGGTCCTACGTCTTCCATCCCTACAACATGGTCAAGGATCACCGGACCGATATCGAGACGAGCAGTATCCACGATGTGATGGACGGCGACATCGACGACTTCATCAGGGGGTTCCTCCAGGAATACGGGGGAAGCCGCTGAACGTCTCCTGGTTCATAGCGCGCAGATTTTTCCGGACCTCGAGGAGGTCCGCCTTCCTCTCATTCATTTCAACGATCGCGATCGCGGGGATATGCCTGGGCACCGCCGCTCTCATCATCGCCCTCTCCATTTTAGACGGGTTCGAACGCGAGATCAAGGACAAAGTGATCAGTTTTACCTCCCACGTCCACGTGAACGGGTACGGGAACAAGCCCCTGGACGACCCGGAACGGTCGGTCCGCCTCATACGATCGGAGGTCCCGGGCGTCAGGTCCGTGCTCCCCTACGCGGCGAGGGAGGGGATGATCCGGACCCGCGGAGGGGTCGAGGGGGTCTACCTCAAGGGTATCGACACCGCTTACGACGACGGGAGGCTCCTCGGCCAGGTCGTCTCCGGTTCGTACTTCACCGGCTACGACGGCGGTCTCCCGCCGGTCATCCTGGGCCGGGCACTGGCACGGAAACTCGACGTCGCCGAATCGGACACGGTCTTCATCTTCGCGCTTGCCACCGACGGTGGACAGACGGTGGCTCCCAGGGCGAAAAAATTCGTGGTGTCGGGTCTCTTCGAGTCGGGGATGAGCGACTACGATGAAGCGTTCGCCTACTCCCTCCTCGCGCCGGTCCAGGATCTCTTCCGGCTCCCCGGCATGGTGACCGGGTACGACGTCATGGTCGATGACGTTTCCGACATCGACACGGTGGCGGCGGCCATCGGGAGTGTACTCGGGTATCCCCACACGGCGAGGTCGGTTTTCGCCGTCTACCGCGGGCTGTTCTCCTGGGCCGAACTGCAGAAAAAACTCTCGCCGATCCTGTTGAGCCTCATCGTCATCGTCGCCACGGTGAACATCATCGGGACGGTCCTGATGTTCGTCCTCGAAAAGTCGAGGGAGATCGGCGTCCTGAAGTCCGTGGGCGGGAACGTCAGGATGATCCGGCGGGTCTTCCTCTACCAGGGGGTGCTGATCGGAGCCGTCGGCGTCCTGCTGGGAAACCTCCTCGCGCTGGGACTGCTCCTGATCCAGCTGGAGTTCTCCCCTTTCACCCTGCCATCCGACATCTACTACATGAACACGGTCCCGGTGCTCCTCAGCCCGTGGAATTTCCTCCTCGTCAGCGTGCTCACCATCGCGCTCTCGTACGTGACGACCATCATCCCGGCCCACGCCGCCGGGAGGACGGACCCCGTGAAAATCTTCAGGTTCGGGTGATCCGGTGAACGGGGTCGAACGGTTCATCGGCTGGAGGTACCTCGTTTCGAAACGATCGGCGAGGTTTATCAACGTCATCGGGGTCGTCTCGGTGGCGGGCATCACCGCGGGCGTCGCCGCGCTGCTGATCGCGCTCTCGGTGTTCAACGGGTTCAACAGTGTCGTGACCTCGGTTCTGGTGAGCTTCGACCCGCACATCCGCGTGGAAAAAAAGGGGGCCATGGACGGGACGGAATACCGGGAGGTCTCGGGCGTCGTCACCTCTGATCCCCGCGTGGTCGCGTCTTCTCCATATATTTCGGGAAAGGCACTGATCACGGCGGCCTACCACCAGAGGGTGGTTTCCATCAGGGGGATCGAGGAGAGAGACCTGAACGCCGTGACCGGGATCGGTTCGAAAATCGTTCTCGGGGACACCTCGATGGCCGCAGCGGGGGGCGGTGACGGCCCGCCGGGGATCATCATCGGGATCACCCTCGCCGACAGGCTGAGCTCGGTGGTCGGCAGCAGCCTCACGATCGTCAGCCCGGCAGGCCTCCAGCCCGCGCTCACAGGCGCCGGTACCCCCCGCCAGTTTCGCTTCACCGTCACCGGCATCTTCGAATCGCAGAACAAGGAGTATGACGCCGCCGTGGCATTCACCTCGATCGAAGCCGCGCGTTCCCTCTTCGAGAAACCGGGGATGGTCGGGGGCATCGACGTGCGGGTGTCCGATATTTCCGTGGCCGGGGACGTCCGTGACGCGCTTCGCGGCCGCCTCGGACCCTCCTACGTCATCTCCACGTGGTACGACCTCCACCGGAGCCTCTATTCGGTGATGCAGATCGAGAGGTGGTCGGCGTACGTCCTGCTGTCGCTGATCATCGCGGTCGCGTCCTTCAACGTCCTGGGGTCGCTGACGATGAGTGTCATCGAAAAGAAACGCGACCTCGCCGTGCTGCAATCCTTCGGGCTCCCGCGGGGGAGCGTCGTGAAAATATTCCTGTTCGAGGGGCTCCTCACGGGCCTCGTCGGGACCGTGGCGGGGATCGTCATCGGCCTCGCGGTGGTGCTCCTCCAGCGGGAATTTCATTTGTTCCCCCTCGACCCGACGGTGTACATTATCCCGGCGATCCCGGTCGAGATCCGGTTCTGGGACCTCCTGTCGGTGGCCGTCGCCTCCATGGGTCTCGCGTCGCTGGCGGCGCTCTTTCCCGCGCGACGCGCCGCCTCCGTGGATCCCGTTTCCGCCCTGAGGTGGGAATGAGTGCGAAAAAAATCCTCCTCGAGTGCAGGGAGCTTCACAAGACCTACGGCGCGGTGGATTCGTCCACGGAGGGTGTGCGCGTACTGAACGGCGTCGACCTCGCCGTCGCGGAAGGGGAGATCGTCACCATCCTGGGCGCGTCCGGATCTGGCAAGAGCACGCTCCTGAACATCCTCGGCGGCCTGGACAGGCCGACGTCGGGGACGGTTTTCTGGGAGGGGAAACCCTACTACGGCATGCGCGAGGAGGAGCAGGCGGCGGCCCGCGGAAAGTTTGTCGGGTTCGTCTTCCAGTTCCATCATCTTCTGAACGAGTTCACCGCCCTGGAAAACGTCATGATACCGGCGATGATCCTCGGGATGGGTCAGAAGGAGGCGTCGGAGCGGGCGAGGGGTCTCCTGAACGAGGTCGGCCTGGCGGGGAGGTTCAACCACAGGCCCGCCGAGCTCTCCGGCGGGGAACAGCAGCGCGTCGCCGTGGCGCGCGCGATCGTGAACCGTCCCTCGATTGTTCTGGCTGACGAACCCTCAGGGAACCTCGACGCAGGGAACAGCCGGCAGCTCGCCGAGCTGATCCGGCGGCTCCATGAAACCCTGAACCAGTCCTTCGTCATCGTCACACACAACCTCGGGATGACGGAGGGATCGGGGCGGGTTTTTACGATGCAGGATGGAAAACTGACATCCTCCTCCCCTGCGGCCTGACCCGATTCATCCCCGAAGCGTCCATTTCCGCCCGTTTGTCCGGTGTGGTGCGCGTTCCATCTTGATCCCGATCACAGCGTATGTCAAACCGGGTAAAGTGTGAACTCCCCACCCTTGCATAGGCCCCGAAAAGTTTTATCTTGATAGTACCCCTCGATTTTGGAGATTCCGACATGAAAAATTGCGCTAAGATTATTTTGCTGCTCCTTCTCGCGGCAACCCTCGGATTTGCCGGGGAAAAATACCGGACGTTCAGCCAGTACGACCTCGCCGAACGCAAGGCGAAACCGGGGAAAGCGATCGGCAGTAACGTCTGCTTCCGTTTCTACAATACCACCGGTGTGACGGTCAACGATCTGCACGGCAAACTCAACGCAGGGATCATCTCGGTGGAGGACAACGGAGGATTTCCCGTTTTCGACATCACCAAACGGGGGAGGGAATTCAACGCATCGGGGATGTCCGTCCTCCCCGGGGATTCGGTGACCATCTGCCTGACCCTGGGCCGGAAGGGTCCGGGCGCTCAGGTGAATTTCTGGTGGTGGACGAGCGACGGTTCCCCTGTCGGGGACCAGAACCCGGAATTGAGCCCGATCGAGGAGGTCCGGATCCTGACCCAGCCCAACGGTGGAAACGTGCTCGCGTATCTCTACCGGCGGGTCATCCGTCGGCCGGCGGGACTCCTCGTCGGCATGCCGACCGACACTCCCGACGTCGGCTGGTTCAGGTACATGAACGCCCAGCGGAAAGCGTTCGTCCATTCGGGCGATCCGCGATGCCTCGATTATCTCGTACGCGGTTCCTCGGGACGGGTACTCGCCATCACGCGGCAGGTGAGGAACCCCCACGTGAAGAAACACAACAACCATCTGGTGGGTGAATTGCACGCCCTCAAACTGGCGATCGTCGCCAACGATTCGGGTGTAAGTGAACCCCTCGATTCCATGGCGACGCTCTTCGGCGACCTTCTGTACAACGATACACAGAACGGCGGCGACATCTGCAACGGAAAGACGATCAGGGAGATCGCCCGTTTCGCCGATTCCGCCCTCACATATTGTTCACATTTCGCCGCGGATGTCTACGCCGATCTCGACGCCTGCATCAGCCGGATCAACGCGGCATTCGGCGGCGAATACACCGCCGTCTCCTTCAATCCGTTCGTCCTGGCGGGAACGGTAGACCTGGACGCGGTGGACTTCCTCCATGATAATCCGTCGGCAGCCCCCGCCCAGCGGCCCGTCGGCGGATATTCCATCGTCGAGGAGATGCCGGCTGAATACGGACTCCAGGCGAACTACCCGAACCCGTTCAATCCGACGACGACCATCGAGTTCAGCCTGGCCCATCCGTCGGAAGTCACGCTCACGGTGTACAACATGCTCGGCGAGGAAGTGGCGAGCCTTCTCTCCGGGGAAATCCTCGACGACGGGTTCCAGTCGGCTGATTTCGAGGCGACCTCACTCCCATCGGGAGTGTATATGTACGTGATGACGGCGTTACCGCTTGAGGGCCCGGCGGCGCCCTACAGATCGTCCAGGAAAATGATTCTGCTCAAGTAGGGGTACACCGGTCCGTCTGCCGGTGACACCATCAAAATCAAACATATCAATCAACAAACAGGGGACAAGTCAATATGATGAAATACTTCATTGCAGCTGTGGTGCTCGCGGCCCTTTTCATCGCGGGTTGCCAGGAAGAACCGGTCCAGCCTCCGGTCGACGATTCGGGCGCGGCGCTGCGTCTGATCGATGCTGAACTCGCAGGTTTTCTTGCCGATTCCTCGGGCGATTCCGTCAACAGGAACTTCATCACGCACATGAGGGGCAGGGACGAGGTACCCGCGCGCAACACGCACGGCCAGGGTGTCGCGAAGTTCAAGATCGCGAAGGACGGCATGAGCATCGACTACAAGCTCATCGTCGCCAACATCTCCAACGTCGTCGGGGCGCACGTCCATCGCGGACCGGCGGGCGAGAACGGTCCGGTCGTCTACGGTCTGTACTTTGCCGCACCGGGCGGCGGGAGCATCAATGGACCGATCGCCGAGGGGTCTTTCACCCCGGCCGACCTCGTCGGACCGTACGCCGGTGCGACTGATTTCAGCATGTTTCTGGCCGACCTCCATGCCGATTCCCTCTACGTCAATGTACACACCGACGACGGGGTCCCACCCGGCAACACCGGAAAAGGAGATTTCCCCGGTGGGGAGATCCGTGGGCAACTGAGAGGGCACCTCGAAGAGAACAAGTAAAACAGAACGGTACTTACCAAAATCTGCGCGGCGGAGTTCACTCCGCCGCGTTTTTTTATGCCACCGCAGAAAGGGGCGCCCTCCGGCCGGCGTGGGTTTGATTTTCCGTGCTTTTTGCCTACCTTTCAGCCGCAGGACGGAACCCGCGACAAGGAGAAGAGATGGCGAAAAACGAAAAAGGCAAGCAGGGTAAAAAAATGAAAAGGGAGATGGTGTTTCCCTTCGAGAGGGAAAACTATCTCATCCTGGCGGCGGGTCTCGTGGTCATCATCCTCGGTTACCTCGCGCTCTCCGAAAAAACGGTGGAAGGGTTCCTCCCCCTGACCGTGGCCCCGATCCTCCTGGTCCTCGGGTACTGCGTGATCATTCCCGTGGGCATCATGTACCGGAAAAAATCTCCGAAGGATGAAACGCCGGCAACCCCCGGTACCTGAACCCGGGACCGGAGTGTTCCGGACCTCCTCCTCCGGCCTCGTGCCGGGGCTCGCCTCCCTCGCCCTGATCGGCATACTCGTATCCGGGCAGACCTTCACCGGCTGTAAGAAACGGGCGGACCGCCTCCGTGAAGAAGCCCGCCGGGACAGCCTCATGCGGGATTCCTCACGCCGGCCGGACAACCCCTACAAGCTCGGGCAGGGAAACGACCAGTACAACCGCGAACGGGAGAACCTCGGGAACCTCGACAGCCTCGTACGCCCCACCCCTACGAACCCAAGACCTTGATCACGATGTGGAGGAGGTCTTCCGGGTCGTACGGCTTCGAAACATAGTCCTTCGCACCGAGCTTCACGCACTCCTGGGCGGTGGCCACGTCGGCGACGGCCGTCAGCATAATCACGTGGGGGTTCTTGGCAGTCCTCTTGATCTCCCGTAACACTTCCATCCCGTCCATCCCGGGCATTTTGAGGTCCAGCAGGACGATGTCGTAGTTGTCCTCCCCGATTTTTTTGAGCGCGTCCGTTCCGTCAACGGCGGTGTCGACGTCGAAATCCTCGGCGGCGAACTGCTGCGCCAGGTTGTGCCTCAGGTCCGCGTTGTCGTCCACGACGAGCATCTTCAAATGCGTTTTCATCACGCTCCTCCCGGCCTATTCCCAGTAGAATTTTCCCCGTGGTGTCGGGTGGTTGCCAGCTTCGTCCATCCGCCCTCCGTCGTAGAGGCGGCCGTTCTTCATCACGAAACGTACCGATTCGCTGTTCCGGATGTTCTCGAGGGGGTTTCTCTCGAGGACGACGAGGTCGGCGAGCTTGCCTTTTTCGATCGACCCGAGGTCCGCGTCCATCCCGAGATACCGGGCGCCGGAAAGGGTGGCGCAGCGGAGCGCCTCCATCGGGGTCATACCTCCCTGGACGAACATCCAGAGTTCCCAGTGGGCACCGAGGCCCTGCAGCTGGCCGTGCGCTCCCAGCTGCACCTGGGCCCCCTGGTCGAGGGCCGCCTTCACCGCCCTGGCGTTTTCGAGGTAATTGAAGTCATCCTCCTTCGCCATCATCCGCCGCCTCGATCTCGAATCGAGGATCTGCCGGGGGGTGAACCGGAGGAGACGTTCATTTTCCCAGACATTGGAGACCATGTACCAGTAGTTTTCACCCCAGAGCCCGCCGTAGGATACGATCAGCGTCGGAGTGTAACCGGTGCGGCTCTTCCCGAGCAGTGTCGTGACGTCTTTATACAACGGCGACACCGGGATGGAATGTTCGATCCCCGTGTGGCCGTCGAGGATCATCGACATGTTCCAGAAAAAAGTCGATCCTCCCTCGGGATAGACCATCATCCCCAGCGCGCGGGCGGCCTCGATGATCTCCTGGCGCTGATCCCTGCGGGGCTGGTTGTAACTCTTCACGCTGAACGCGCCGACGGCCTTCAGCCGCCTCAGGTGCGACAGCGCGTCGTCATAGGTCTTGATGACCGCCTTGAAGGGCGCTTCGGCACCGTAGAGGATCGTCCCCGTCGAGAAGAGCCGGGGGCCGGTCAGGATTCCCGCCCTGATCATTTCGGAGTTCGAGAACACCGTCTCGGTGTTTGAGGAGGGGTCGTGCGAGGTCGTGACTCCGAAGGCGAGGTTCGCGTAATATCCCCAGTGCGCCCGGGGAGTGATCTGTTCACTCCCGGTCGAGATGTGTGCGTGGACGTCGATGATCCCCGGAATGATGAATTTGCCCGCCACGTCGACCACCTTCGCGCCCGCGGGTACCGTCACCGAACCCCGTGCGCCCACCGCGGTGATCCGGTTCTTGTCGATGATGACCGTGGCGTCGGCCAGGACCTCGTCGCCCTTCATCGTGATGACGGTGGCCCCGGTGAGCGCTATCGATCCGGACGGAACGTCGGTCCGGGCCGTGAAACCGATCGGGATCCCGACCGTGTCGGGGGTGTCGTCGATGCTGTCCTGCGCGCCCGCGAGGAACGCGAAGGTGGCGGCAAGATCCCTGGAGTAGAGGGTGGGGCCGAGCGACCAGTAGAGGCGTCTGCCGTCCGCCGACCAGTTGAGGTAATACCCCGCGTCGCGGGAGACTTTCTTGAGGGGGTACTCGGAGGCCGAGGGCCCGATCTCCACCGGCTTCCCGGTTTTCGGGAAAACGGAAATGTACACGTTGAACCGCTCGATCATCGCCATCCAGTTGTCGTCGGGGGATGGGAGGAACTGCGCGGCGTTCTCAGACGTGAAATGCACGCGCCGGTCTTCGCCTTTCAACCCCACGCTCACGAGGGCATTTTTGTCCCCTTCACGTGAAGAGAGGTAGACACGCTCCCCGGACGGCGTGAACGCCGGTTCGGACCCTTCTTCGGTGATCAGTGATGGGGTGCCACCGTCCGAGGGTATCCAGTAGATGCCCGTTTCCCTGGAATACGCCCTGCCCCTCAGGTTGTCTCCACCGGTGCGCCTGTAGACGATGCGTGAACCGTCCGGTGAAAATTTGGGTTCGACGTAATGGCCCTGGAGGGTCGTGAGCTTCTTGCGGGACGAACCGTCCGGTCTCACCTTCCGGATGGCTCCCCTGTCGGCGTCGTTCCACGTCGCGTAGACGATCCACCTCCCGTCGCGCGAGAAGGAGGGGAAGAGTTCGAAGTTCACCCCGTCGCCGGTGACCCGTCTCGGTTCGCCGTCCGGGAGGGTCTTGATGTAGAGCTTTCCCAGGGCCGTGTATACCACCGATTTCCCGTCGGGTGATACCGTGGTGAACCGGAGCATCTTCACGTCGAACGTCTCCGGGGAGACCTCCTGGGGCGTCAGGACCGCCTCGGTGATCGTCTGTCTGACACTGGCACGGAAGGGGATGTCGGAGTCCGCCCCGGTTGCGACATCGATCTTCTTGATGCGTCCTTTCGCCGATATGACGATGGCTTTTCCGTCAGGGGTCCAGGAAAACCCGGGATGGACGCCGAAGATCGCCCATGTCTCCTGGGCGTCCCGGTTCAGGTTGTCGTAGAGCGGCCTGTCGATGCCGCTCTCGTTGTCGTGGAGGAAGAGCACCGATTTCAGGCCCACGCGCCTGACGAACGCCACGGTCTTTCCGTCGGGGGAGGGTTGGGGGCGCACCGACCCGCCGGCCTCGGAGATGAAACGCTCGATTTCACCCGTCTCGGTGTCGAGCCTCCGGATGACATAGATGACACCGTACGGGTCCTTGTTGTACTCGAAGCCGCCGCCGGGGCTCGCGTCTTCGCTGTAGTAGAGGTAGCGGCCGTCGGGTGAGAAGGCGGGTTCGCCGGCATCCTGCTCCCAGTTGCGACGTTTCGTGAGCTGCAGTCCGCCCCCTCCACCGACGTGGTACATCCACATCTCACCGGAACCGAGCGACCGGGTGTTCCGGTAGTGCTTCCGGGCCACAATGTACATGCCGTCGGGGGACCAGACCGCGTTATTGAGCTGCCGCTCCTTTTCCTTCGTCAGCTGTTTCGGGTCCGACCCGTCCGCGTTCATGATCCAGATGTTCTCCATCCCGTCCCGGTCACTCGTGAAGGAGATCCGTTTTCCGTCCGGGCTGTACCGGGGCTGGGTCTCGTACGCAGGACCCCCGGCCAGGAGGGTGGCGTCGCCGCCGCCGATCGGCACCGTGTAGATGTCACCGAGGAGGTCAAAGACGACGGTCCTGCCGTCCGGCCGGACGTCCACGGAGATCCACGTTCCCTCATCGGTTTCGAACGAGACATCCGTGAAGGGCCCGTGATGCGCCGACACATCCCATGTTTTGCCTGAAGCGGAGTCCGCGGGGGCGGCCTCCCGGGCCGCGTTCGTGTCCTGGTATCCCAGGAGCGGGAGATCAGGAGGGAGGACCAGGACGATCAAGAGGGAAACGATTACCGGGAAGCGTGCGGGCATGCCCAATTCCTTTCAGTTTAAAGGGGGGTGAAAAAACGTCCTTAAGATAGCGAGCTTGAGGAAGCTTTGCAACAGGAAATAAGGCCGATTTGTCAGAAATCCCGTTTTTATGTACATTTGCGTTGTGATGTCTAAAGATACCCGGATTCGCATCGTTATCATCGTCTCGCTCGTCGCGGGATACCTCCTCGTCGCGGTGTTGCGCTCCGGGACGGCGTGGTAACCCGCCCCCCCCATCACAGCCGCCCGGTTCCCGTGTTCACCTCACTGAAATACTCCGGCATCCTTCTCCTCGTCGTCCTGTACTGGATGTTCACGGGGTTCGACATCCTCTACTCCACGGGTGTCTTCGGCACGACAAAAAAAAACGACGGTTCGGGCTGCATCTGCCACGGGACGGGGATTCCCAGCACGGCCGTCCGCGTGTGGGTGGAGGGGCCCGCGTCCGTTCTCCCGGGAAGCACGAACACCTACCGCCTGCTGATGACCGGAGGGCCGGCGGTCGGCGGCGGCTTCAACCTCGCAGCCGGCCATGGATCGCTTGGTGCGCCGGACGTCATGACGCAGCTCCTCTTTGGTGAGCTGACGCATACCGAACCGAGACCGTTCACCAATGACACGGTACAATGGACGTTCAACTACATCGCACCCCCCGGCACCGGCTCCGATACCCTCTTCAGCGTGGGGAACAGCGTCAACGGAAATTTCACTCCCACGGAGGATGAGTTCAACTTCGGGGAACCCTTCACGGTCGCAGTCAGCGGGGACACGGTGACCGCCGCGGATGATCCCGGCATGCCCGTCTCGTTCATGCTTCTTCGGAATTATCCCAATCCGTTCAACCCCTCCACGAAGATCCGCTACACGCTCCCCGTCGCCGGGGAGGTGGACCTCGGGATCTACGATGTCACAGGGGGGAGAATCGCCACGCTGGTACATGCCCGACGGGGGCCGGGGAGTTACGAGGCGGATTGGGACGCGGCCGAACAGCCGGCGGGTGTCTATTTTTGCAGGCTGACGCTGGAAGGCGAGTCCCGGGCCCTCAAAATGGTCCTCATCCGTTGAAAACCGGTTGGCGGGTCCGTCGTGGCCATCGGCGGAATCCGGCAGCCACTTGATTCTTCATACCCTAATTCCTATATTTTCGCAACTTATTCTGGTCAACGGGGAAACGATGCCTGTAGAAAAAAAACGCCGGAAGGTTCTCCTTGTGGACGACGAGGCGGGATTCGCCGAATTGCTCCGCGACCTGCTCGAAATGGACAACTACGAAGT
>QJVY01000214.1 GCA_003235555.1 Ignavibacteria bacterium
GCCCTCGCGTACTCGAGGTGCTTCCGTTCGCGCCGGAGGTCGGCCAGCATCTCGTCGACGTGCTGGTAGCGGTCCTCGGCGTCCTTCGCCAGGGCCTTGGAGACGATCCGCTCCAGTTCCTGCGTGACCTTGTCGCTGAAGCGCGCCAGGGGCTGCGGCTCTTCGTTCATCAACGAATAGACGAGCGCCGCCTGGTGTTCCGCCCTCCACGGGAGTTTCCCCGCGAACATTTCGTAGAGCACCACCCCGAGGGAAAAGATGTCCGAGCGGTGGTCAACTTCCTCGCCGCGGGCCTGCTCGGGTGACATGTACGCCGCGGTCCCGATGGTCGAGCCCGCCTTGGTGAGCTTCGTCGCGCCCTTCACCTTCGCGAGGCCGAAATCCATGATCTTCGCCTGGCCCTTCGGGGTGATCATGATGTTGTCCGACTTGATGTCGCGGTGCACGATCCCCTTTTCGTGTGCGGCCGCGAGGCCGTCGCAGATCTGGACCGCGACGTCGAGAAGCGTCCGGTGGGTAAGGGCCTCCCCGGCGATGGCCTGTTTCAAGGTCTTCCCCTCGACGTACTCCATGGCGAGGAAGAGCTGTCCGTCGTGCTCGTTGATTTCGAAGATGACCGCGATGTTGGCGTGCATGAGCGCCGACGCCGCGCGCGCCTCGTGGTAGAACCGCTCTTTCTCGGTGGCGTCGGTCGTCAGGTAGTGCGGCAGGAACTTCAGCGCGACGGCCCGGTCGAGCTTGGTGTCGTGGGCCTTGTACACCACGCCCATCCCCCCCTCGCCGAGTTTCTCGAGGATTTTATAGTGTGATATCGATTGTCCGATCATCCCGTGCCTTATTGAAGATTATCGATCATGACCATTTTCCGCACCGTCTTCGAGTCGAGGTAGACGAACCGGCTGCCGTCGGCGCTGACCGATATCCTGCTGACCGGAGGGAGGTTCGGGAACGTCCCCCTGATGGTGGTTTCCTTCCCGTCGGGAAGGGAAATTCGCTTCACCTCCCCCTGCGGGGAGACGAGGAAGAGGGAGGACGTGGCACGGTTGAAGACCGGTTCGGACACATGTTTGACGAGCAGCCGGCGTCCGGGGTCCGTGGCTCCTTCCGTGGGGGCCCTCTCGATCCATATCCCCGGCTCGTTCAGGACCACGGAGCGATAGACGATGTACTTCCCGTCGAGCACGGGGAACGCCCACGTCGAGTCACGGAAGTACATCCTGTCCTGCCCGCCCTCGATCGTCATGAGCCTCGTCCCGTACGGGCGCTGTGTCAGCACCGTCGTCGAATCGATCCAGAACCAGGGAAAGCCGGCGCCGACCCTCCTCGCAGACCCGGGGTTTGCAGCGTCGACGATGAAGGTCCCCGAAGAGTCGTGGTCCACCGAGTCGCTGTGCGATGCGTAGGCGATCCACCGCCCGTCGGGTGACCATTTCGGATAGTGGATCGCTTCTTCACCCCCCACCAGGACGGTTTTTCTACCCGATTCGATATCGAGCATGAAGAGCTCCCTGGTCCCACCGGAGGGTGACGGCGTGTAGATCCCAAAAAGCGCCGTCCTCCCGTCCGGGGAGATCTCCGGATCGTAGAGATTGACGTCATCGAACGTGAGCTGTTTCGCGGCCCCGTCGCGAAGCGAGCCGAGCCACACCTTCCCGATGGCCTGCTCCTGGATGTGCATCAGCCGTTTTCCGTCGTTGGAGAGGTAGGGGGCGAAATCCGGACCGCTTCCCCGCGTGACCTGCACCGGTTCGCCCCCGTCGGCGGCAATCATCCAGAGGTTGTAGTTACCGTTCGCGTTGGACGAGAACGCGATCTGGCCGTTCCTGCTCCACGAGACGAAATTGACGGTTTTCCCGATCGAGGTCAGCTGGCGTTCTTCGCCGGTGGCGAGGTGACGCACGAAGATCTCCGTCGTGCTCGCACCGCCGGAGGAGGGCCTTCGCGAGTAGCAGATCGATTCCCCGTCGGGCGACCACGCGTAGAACGGATTGGCGCCAAGTGTGTCGATCCACTCGAGTCGATCGTCGGAGCCGTTCGGTTTGACGGACCGGAACTCGAACTTGCCCGACGCGCTTCCAAACTCGCCCACGACCACGTAGGCGATCCGCTCGCCGTCCGGCCGCCACTTCGGGAAGATCCCGATGTTCACGATCTTCTTGCTGAATCCTCCGAGGGACGACACGATCGCGATCTCCGGTCGGGTGAACTCCTTGTCGGAGCGGTCGTAGACGATCTGGCTGCCGTCGGGGGAGAGGTCGACGTCCTGCATGAACCCGGCGGAATCGGCCGTGATCCTGCGCGGGGCCCCCGAGCCGGCGTTCATCAGGTAGACGTCCCACAGACTGCCGTCCTCGGTGCCCGCGAAGGCCACCCAGCCGCCGTCGGGGGAGAGGGCCGGATAGCCGATCTCCTTCACGGGGATGTTGAGCGTCCTGAACGTCATCGCGGGGTTGAGCGCGACCCCCGTCGATGGCCGCAGGAGGAAATACCAGGCGGCCGCGAGGACGACGAGCGCTGAAACCGCGAGGGCGGCGATCATCGGGACACGGCCCCGTCCTTTTGCGGCCGGTGCCGCCGGAACGGTGCCGCCCGACATACCGACCGCAGGGATGGTCCCCGAAACGCCCGCCTGCGCCATGCCCTGCGCCGGCATCGAAGCCAGCGAAGACCTCGACACCCTCGACGACTGCTTCTGCAGCCGCCGCAGCTCGATCACCATCTCGTTGATCGACTGGTAGCGGTCGTTCGGATCTTTTTCAATGGCCCGGTGGATGAGGTTCACCAGCACCGGCGGAAGGTCTTCGCGGTGTTTCTGGATCGGGTCGGGTTCGTCGTTCAGGATCGAGTACATCAGCGCCGCCTCGTGTTCGCTCCTGAACGGGAGCCGGCCGGTGATCATCTCGTACAACAGGATCCCGTAGGAAAAAATGTCGCTGCGGGCGTCCACGTCTCCCCCCTGGATCTGTTCGGGGGCCATGTAGGCGAGTGTCCCGACGGTGGAGGTGGCCTTCGTCAACTTCAGGCTGCCTTTTAATTTCGCCAGGCCGAAATCCATGACCTTCACCTGGTCCCGGGTGTTGATCATGATGTTGTCGGCCTTGATGTCGCGGTGGACGATCCCTTTCTGGTGCGCTTCGTACAACGCGTCGCCGATCTGCAGGCCGTAACGGATAGAGTCGTTGAGTGGGCCGATCGGAAGTTTCTGCCGGAGGGTCATCCCCTCGATGTACTCCATCTCGATGAACCGCTGGCCCTTCTCCGCGTCGATCCCGTAGATGGTGCAGACGTTCGGATGGTTGAGGGCCGAGGCGGCCTTCGCTTCCTGGAGGAAGCGCGCCTCCTCGGCCTCGTCGGGGGTGATGTGGTGCGGCATGAATTTCAGTGCCACGGTGCGGTCGAGGTTGGTGTCCACAGCCTTGTACACCACGCCCATTCCCCCCTCGCCGAGCTTCTCGAGAATCTTATAGTGCGATATGGTCTGTCCGATCATTTTACCGTCGTCGGTAGTGAAGATTGGATGTCCGGATCGTTCGCGGCCTCGGGAGGGCTCACTGCGCCGCGACGAGTTTTTGGAAACGTGCGTTGTTCCTCAGCGGTTTGAATACCGGATCGGCGCGAAGATACTGCCTGGACACCCCCGCCGGGATCGACAGGAGCTTTTCCAGTTGCTCTACAGCTTTCCCATATTCTCCCGTCATCGTATAGATGACGGCAAGGTCCACCAACCGGAACGACCCTCGCCATGCTTCCTTCGATACGGGCAGCAATTCCACCCCGCGAAGGCCGTTTTCAATTGCCGCCTCCTTGTGACCCAGACCGGCCTCGATGATGCCGAGCGATGAGTAATACCGTGAATCGTCCGGCCGGTTCCGGATTTTTTCCGCGACGATGCTCTTCGCCGAGTCGAAGTAGATCCCTGCGTTTCGTTCGTCGCCCATCAGGCGGTAGATTTCCGCGATCACCTGCTGCCCCGGCTTGTAGAAAAACTGCTGGTCCTGGGCCGGGGTCGTCATCCCCCTGGCAAGGTCGAGGGCTTTATCGTACTGTTCGTCCAGTATCTCTACCATGATGTAAATCGGTCGGACGCCGTCGTCCCTGTCGGATGCGATCACCAACTCCGCGTCCTTCATGGCCTGGCGGGCCCGCAGCGTCGTACCGTCCCGAAACATACAGGTGAGCATGAGGTATGCCCATGACCCCGGGAGTTCCGGACTCAGGGTAATGGAGCGTCGCAGCCACTTCTCCGCCTCGGCGTAGTTCCGCATGAGCCCGAAAGTCTGCGCGGCGTTGTACGCATTCTCCGAGGACCGGGGGTCCATCTCGCACGACCTGACCATGCTGGCCGCAGCGAGGTCCATCTTTCCCTGTCTCCTGTACACCGCACCAAGTGCGAGCTGGGTTTCGGCGGAACCGGGACGGGCCTTTGCGAATGTGTTGAATTCGCGAAGGGCGTTATCATAATCGAGTTTTCCCCAGTAGTAGTAATAGCCCATCGCGAAGTGGGCCTCGGGGAGATCGGGGTCGATCTGCAGAACCCTGTCGGCGGCGTTTTTTCCCATCGCCAGACGTTTTTCGGAGTGGTCGAAGAAGAACCAGTAATACGCGAAATGCATCTCGGCGAGGCGCGCGTACGCCAGGCCGAAATCGGGGTCGAGCTCGATCGCCCTCGTGAACATGTTGACGGCGATTTCGAGGTCTGTTTTGAGATAGCTGCGGTGACGGTACTCGATGCCTTTCAGATAGTAATCGTACGCTTCCGAATTCGACGTTGCCTGTCTGTTGAGCGAGGCCTGTTCAGGCTGCAGGAGCGCGACCCCCATCGCTGACGCCGCCTGCGAGGCGATGTCCGATTGCATCTTGAAAACGTCGGACATGACCGCGTCGTACGACTGCGACCATATCTGCGTCCCGTCGCTGACTTTTATTAACGCGGGGCTCACCCGTACCCGCTGGGCCCCGCCGTCGGCTGAACCCCACCGGATCGTCCCCTGCAGGACGTACCCAACACCCAGTTCGGAGCGTATTTCCTTCATGGGTTTCGTCGTTTTCTTGTACTGCATCGCGCTCGTGCGGGCGATGACACCGAGGCCCGAGACGCCTGAAAGTTTTCCCGTGATTTCCTCGGTGATGCCGTCGGCGAAATATTCCTGGTCGGGGGAACCGAGGTTCTCGAACGGGATGACGACGAGCATTTTCCGGTCCGCCGCGGCGGAGGGGGCTTCATCCGGGGACTGCTCTTTCATCAGGAAGACGGCGACCGCGATGAGGGCGACCGTCAGCACCGCCGCGAGGCCGATCATGAGGCCGCGCTTTCTCCCCGGGGGGGCGTCCACGGCCGGGTACGACTGTTTCCCGGAACCGGGCCGGCCGGCGGCGGACGATCCCGCGGCCATGGCTCCCGAACGGCCGGCCGGCGACACCGCGCTCCCCGGGGTGCCCGCCGCCTCCATCTCCATCGACGGCCGGACGACCTTCGTGGACTGTTTGCGGATCCGGCGCAGTTCGCTCACCAGGTCGTCGGCGTGCTGGTAACGGTCCGCCGGGTCCTTTTCGAGCGCGCGGGCGATGACCGCCGCGAGCGCCTGCGGAACGTCCTGGCGGTATTTCTCGACAGGGTCCGGTTCCTCGTTCAGGACCGAGTACATGATCGCCGCCTCGTGCTCCCCGCGGAAGGGTATCGCGCCGGTGAGCATCTCGAAGAGCACCACACCGAAGGAAAAAACATCGGAGCGCGAATCCACCTCTTCGCCGCGGACCTGCTCGGGGGCCATGTACGCGAGCGTCCCCACGGTGCTCGAGGTGCGTGTGAGTTTCAGCGAACCCTTCAGTTTGGCCAGCCCGAAGTCCATCACCTTTACCTGGTTCCTCGAGTTCACCATGATGTTGTCGGACTTGATGTCCCTGTGTACGATCCCTTTCGAGTGTGCTTCGTGGAGGGCCTCGGCGACACCGATCGCGTAGTCGACCGCGTCGTTGATTTTGCCGACAGGGAGTTTTTCCCGCAGCGTCGTGCCGTCGACGTACTCCATCACGATGAAGCTCTGCCCGTCCACCTCCTCGAGGTAATAGATGGTGCAGATGTTCGGGTGGTTCAGCGCCGACGCGGATTTCGCCTCCTGGAGGAACCGCGCCTTCTCGGACTCGTTGGTGGTCAGCCGCTGGGGGAGGAACTTCAACGCCACGGTGCGGCCGAGCTTGGTGTCCTCGGCCTTGTACACCACACCCATCCCCCCCTCGCCGAGCTTCTCGAGGATTTTATAGTGCGATATGGTCTGTCCGATCATCTGATCTTTTCGGAATGAATCTTGGCGGTGGTGTACGTCAGGGTTTTTCTTCTTCCGTGTCCCAGTTGATGACGAGCGTGATCGGAGACACCACGCCGCGGGTGTCGGAGACGTTCGCCAGGAAGGTTTGACCGTCCGGACTGACATCCATGGGATTGTCGCCGCTGATACCGCTCGACTCCAGTTCGAACAGCACGGTGAGGCTGTCGACGACCATGGTCACCCCGCTGCCGTCAACCGATGCGCTCACCACCTTTCTGTCGGGCGTCGTATAGATGACCTCCCTGCCCCCCTTCGTCCAGACGGGTCCTGTCCCGCCGGTGTTCGATATCTGCCACTTTCCACCCGATCCGTCTGTGAACCTCACGTAGATCTCGTACTTGCCCGTTTCGTCGGACTGGTAGGCGACCCACCGGCCGTCCGGCGAGAATCTTCCGACCCACTCGTTGAACTCGGTCTTCAAAAACGGCGCGGCCTTTCTGTCGCCCTGCATCGGCACGGACCAGAGGTCGATCCGCGTCTTGGGATCGCCGAGCGCGGAAACGCTCAGAAGACGGCCGTCCAATGACCAGTCGGTGACATAGATGTCCTCCGCTGCGCCCGCCAGGAGGTTTTCGTCCCCGGTGCCGTTTGCGCTTTTCATGTAGAGGGCCGCCCGCCCGCCACGGTTGGAACTGAAGACGATCGTGTCTCCCCGGGGAGACCACTCGGGGACCATGTCGGTCGCCTCGTTGAACGTGAAGCGCGACGAGATATTGCGGGGGATATCGTGGATCCAGATATCGGCCTGACCTGTCTGCGGGTCCGGCCGATCGAAGGCGAATTTTTTTCCGTCAGGGGAGAGCGTACCCCGTCGCGCGCCCCGGACCTTGATGGAAACGGTACGCTGACCCAGCCGGTTGAAGAGGGCGGCTTCCGGATCGAGGGTTTCACCGCTCTGGAAGATCAGGACCCCGTTGTCGGAGACCGAAAACATTCCCTTGCTGCGTGCGGGGCTGTACTGGACTCTCTCGGCGATTGGCACCGCCTCGCCTGTGAATTCCAGGCTCCCCGCATCGAACGCCTGCGCCATGAGCGTCGACTGCCTTTCGAAGAGCAGCCGGCCTGACGCGTAGTGAATGTTCGAATTTCCACGGAAAAGGACCGTCCAGGTCTTTTCAGAGAGCGACGCGATGTACACGGCGTCGCTGTCGGTGGAGGTGGACGCCGTCTGGTTGACAAACAAAAAATGGTCCCCGTCGGGCAGGAAACTGGGCCACCGGTGGCTGAGTTCGTTCCTCGTGCTGTCGAGCGTCGTCAGCTGAACCGGCCGGCCGCCCGCCGCGGCCACCCTGAAGAGGGGATCGAAGCCTCCGGGAGTAAAGACGATCACGCCCTCCCGGTTCCACGTACCCCCCCGGCCGGCCGGCGCGTCGCAGACGGTCAGCGTCGGCCCTCCCCGCGCGTCGATCTTTTTTAGTTTTCCGCCCGCGAAATAGGCGATCGTCCGGCTGTCCGCCGACCAGAAGGGATACTGCGCGTTCTCCGTGCCCTGAAGCGGAATGGCCTCGAGCGCGTTGAGCGGTCGGGCATACAGGCGGCTGGTCCCGGTGGAATCGATCGCGACGAAGGCGACGGTGGCCCCGTCGGGTGAGATCGTCAGGTGTCCGCCAACCGTCATGTTGAATTCGGCTTTATCGGGGGGGAGGATCAGCGACCGTGCGACGCGTTTTCCGGTTATTCCGGGCGTGGAGAAAAAATGCCAGGCGAGCACGGCAACAGTTGACAACAGCAACACTCCCGCGAGGATCC
The DNA here is from genome assembly GCA_003235555.1 of Ignavibacteria bacterium. GTDB lineage: Bacteria > Bacteroidota > Ignavibacteria > UBA10030 > SZUA-254 > SZUA-254. The sequence goes on from QJVY01000214.1 coordinate 8,076, forward strand.
AGGGGAGCATATTCCGTTTTGCACCGGGCGCGGCGGGCATGGTCCCGGAACCCGCTGCGGGCATTTCTCCCGACGCGGGCACCGTCGCTATCCCCGATGAGCGGGCATCGGTCGTAACGGAACCCTGCGCGTCCATCTGTGCGGAACCGCCGGCCGGCATCTGCGCCGAACCGGTGTACGCCGGCCTCGCTGCTGTGATGCGGCTTACCCGCTGCCTGCTCGATTCGCGCTTGATGCGCCTCAGGTCGCGTCCCACCTCGGCGACAGACTGGCAGCGTTCGCGCGGGTCCTTCTCCATGCAATCCAGGATGATGGCGTCGAGGCCCGGTTCGATGTCGCTCCGCACCGCCGACATCGGCGGCGGGTCCACGTTGACGATTTCATATGAAAGCGCGGTTTCGTGAACGCCGCGGAAAGGGAGCTGACCCGTGAAGAGTTCGTAAAGAACGACCCCCAGGGAGAAAATATCGGAACGGTGGTCCACGTCGAGGCCCTGTACCTGTTCGGGCGACATGTACCCGGCGGTACCGACCGTGCTCCCCTGTTTCGTGAGCCGCGTCGCGGTCCCGCGGAGTTTTGCGAGGCCGAAATCCATGACCTGCACGATCCCGTCCTTCCGGATCATGATGTTTTCCGGTTTGATGTCCCGGTGGACGATGCCTTTCTCGTGGGCCGCGGCAAGTCCCTCGGCAATCTGGATGCCGATTTCGATCGCCTGCTTCACCGATGGGGGCGCCCCGGCCGTGCCCGACATCCGCGAGCGGAGCGTCTGTCCGTCGACGAATTCCATCACCATGAACATCTGCTTCCCATCAGGGGTGTCGTGATCCTGGATGTCGATCACCGAACAGACGTTCGGGTGGTTCAGGGCCGCGGCCGACTGCGCCTCCTGGATGAAGCGGGCCTTGTCGCTCTCCGAGGCGGCGAGGTGCGGAGGGAGGAACTTCAGCGCGACCGTTCGTTTGAGCTTGGTGTCTTCGGCCTTGTAGACGACGCCCATCCCCCCCTCGCCGAGTTTCTCGAGGATGGTGTAGTGCGATATGGTCTGTCCGATCATGAGGGGCTGGTATTATTAATGCTGTTCGAGTTCCGTGTCCCAGTTGGTGATGAGCGTGAGGGGGACTGATTTTTCTCCCCCCGGCGGGATCGAACCGAGTACGGTGAGTCCGTCTGATGTCATGTCGATGAGGGTGACCTGGTATTTCGAGCGGAAGTTCGCGTACGGCTCTACTCCGAGGATCTCGAAATCGTTTCCGGTCGCCCGTACGTCGGCGATCCAGGGTCCCCTCTGGGTCATAAAGATCAGAGCTTTGCCGTCATTGCGCCAGATCGCCCAGTCTGCGGGTTCGTTCGATATCTGCCATTTTCCGGATACCAGACCGCCGTCGGTTCCGCCCGGGGGCACGAACGGACGGACGTATATATGGGGGGAACCCGACTCATCCGAATGATACAACACCCACCGCATGTCCGGCGAAAACCTTGCTCCCCATTCTGAGAAAGGGGTCTTGAGGAACGGGACCGGCTTGCGGTCCCCCGTCACCGGCAGGACCCAGATGTCGGTCTGCTGGGTCGAGTCGCCCGTCATATCGAAGAGGATATAGTTACCGTCGGCCGACCAGTCGGTCGCGTACTTGTCGACGCCCCCGAAATCGGTGAGGAGCTCGTCCGACGCAGAACCGGAGGTGTTCTTGATGTACAGGTCGAAATGGGATTTCCGGTTCGAACTGAAGACGATCCTCCTGTCGTCGGGAGACCAGTGGGGAACGAAGTCGGCGTGGGCGTCGAACGTGAACCTCGTCTGAATCCCCCGGGCGATTTCGTAGATCCATATGTCCGTGTTGTGTGCCTGGAGGTCGATGAGTTCCATCGCGATGCGCTTCTGGTCGGACGAGATCGCAGCGTCCTGATAGAGCTCCGGTCGTCCCAGCGACTTGATCATCGCGCCGGATGTATCGAAGAGGGCGATTTCCCGTCCCCACCGGGAGGCTCCGGCCTGGTAGAGGAGCAATCCGTTCGAGGAGACCGTGAATACCGCCCTGCTGAACCGGCTGTCGTACTGGATCTCCTGTACGACCGGAACCGGCTCCGCCGTGAAGGTCGCCTTTTCATAGTCGAAGGGATGGGCCATCAGGGCCGATTCGCGCATGTAGAGGAGCCGGCCGTTCGCATAGGCTGCGTCTGAGATTCCGTGCGCGAACCGGCGGATCTCTCCTGTCGATACCGAACCGATACAGAGGGAATCGGAATTGCTGCCGCTCCCCGCCGCCGAGGTCCTGATGAAAAACAGGAAGTGGTCGCCGTCGGGGAGGAACCACGGCCAGCGGTGTGTGGCCTCGTTGCGTGCGGTATCGGTCCGGGTCAGTTGGACCGGGTCGCCTCCCGCGGCCTGGACCTTGAAAAGCCCGTCGCTCCCCGAACTGGGAGAGAATACGATGACCCCCGACGAGGACCAGCTGCCCGACCGGGGGTTGGAGGCGTCGCATATCGTGAATGGCGTGCCCCCGGCCGCGTCGATCTTTTTGAGTTTACTCCCGGAGAAAAAGGCGATCATCCGGCCGTCGGGCGACCAGAAGGGAAACGCCGCTCCGTCAGTGCCCGAGAGCATCTGGGCCGAGAGCCCGTTGAGCGAACGTACCCAGAGGTTCGATGTCCCCGTCGTGTCCACGCCAACAAAGGCGATCCTGTCCCCTGCGGGAGAGAGCGCGACGTGTCCGCCTCCCATTTGGTTTTTCAGATACGTGTTGGGAGGCATCGGGATGAACGAGCGGATCGTCTGCGCCGCTTGCGGCGTCCTTCCCGCAAAATGGTAGGCCAGCGCGCCGATCGTGGTGAGCAGGAACGCGAGGGCGGCCCATTTCCACGGCCCTCCGGTCCCGCGCGCCCCGGGCATTGCTCCCCGATCATCTACCGTCTCCTCCATCACCGGCGCGATCCCCGACTGCCGGTACGCGGGCCGCGCCGCCGTCACCCGGCTGTGCCGCTGGCGGGTCGATTCGCGTTTCACTTTCCGCAGGTCCCGCGCCACCTCGGCGACCGATTGGCACCGCTCCTTCGGTTCCTTCTCCAGGCAATCGAGAACGATCGCGTCCAGGTTCGGATCGAGGTCCGGCTTCACCGCGGTCATCGGGGCCGGGTCCACGTTCACGATCTCGTACGCGAGCGCCGTCTCGTGCACTCCCTTGAACGGCGGCTGGCCCGTGAGCATCTCGTACAGCAGTACGCCGTAGGAGAAGATGTCGCTCCGGTGATCCGTCTCCTGTCCCTGCACCTGCTCCGGCGACATGTAGCCGGCCGTCCCCACCGTGCTTCCGGCTTTCGTCAGCCGCGTGATCTTGCTCCCCGAGGCCCGCAGTTTCGCCAGCCCGAAGTCCATTACCTGCACGATCCCGTCCCTGCGCACCATGATGTTTTCGGGTTTTATGTCCCGGTGTACGATCCCTTTTTCGTGCGCCGCCGCCAAACCGTCGGCGACCTGGATCCCGAGATCGAGCGCCTGCTTCGCCGAAAGCAACGGCATCTTTTCCCGCAACGTACTGCCCTCGACGTACGCCATCGCGAAGAAGAATTGTTTGCCGTCGTCGGTGGAAACCTCCTCGATCCCGAAGACGGTGCAGATGTTCGGATGGTCGAGCGAGGCGGCCGCCTTCGCCTCCTGCACGAAACGTGCCCGGTCGGCATCGGAGCCCGCCAACTGGGCCGGCAGGAATTTCAGTGCGACGTCGCGGTCGAGCTTCGTATCGCGGGCCCTGTACACCACGCCCATCCCCCCCTCGCCGAGTTTCTCGAGGATCTGGTAATGCGATATTGTTTTTCCGATCATTTGCGCAGCTCCTCGAACCACCCGGTGACCACGTTGAGGCTCTTCGGTGAACTCACGCCCGGCAGCTCCCGGACGACCACCCAGCGCATGTTCACCGGGTCGAACGTTCCGTCGACGAACCTGTCAGTGTCCTGGGCCTTACTGAAGTCCGC
>QJVY01000125.1 GCA_003235555.1 Ignavibacteria bacterium
AAAAGAATTCAGTAAACACAGTTGCACCAACCGGAGGAACCATGAACCCCACTTCCGCAAACGGCTCACATCCAAACGGCATGATCTACGACTGGAACGCGGGCGGCCTCGTCGACCTGAAAGGCGTCGTGAGCATCGAATTCGACGACGAGACACTCCGCGACGGGCTCCAGTCCCCGTCGGTCACCGATCCCACCATAGAACAAAAAATCCGCATCCTCCACCTGATGGAGGACCTCGGGATCCAATCGGCCGACATCGGGCTTCCCGGCGCGGGGCCGCGCGCCTACAACGACGCCCTCGAGCTGGCGAAGGAGATCGCCTCCTGCAAAATGAAGATCAAGCCGAACTGCGCGGCGCGCACGGTCATCGCCGACATCGACCCGGTCATCGACATCTCGCAGAAAACGGGGGTCGAGATCGAGGTGGCCACCTTCATCGGATCGAGCCCGATCCGGCAGTACGTCGAGGGGTGGAGCATCGAGACGGTCGTCGACCTCTCCCGCAAGGCGGTGAAGCACGTGGTCGACCACAACCTGCCGAGCATGTACGTCACCGAGGACACGACGCGCGCGCACCCGGACCACCTGGAAAAACTCTACACCGCGGCGATCAACGCCGGGGCGAGACGGGTCGTCGTCGCGGACACGGTCGGCCACGCGACACGGACGGGCGCGCTCAACGTGGTCCGCTTCGTCAGGGACGTGATCGACAACACCGGGCAGGACGTCAAGATCGACTGGCACGGGCACAACGACCGCGGGTTCTCCCTCGCCGCGGCGCTCTCGGCCATCCGCGCGGGGGTGGACAGGGTCCACGGCTGCGCGCTCGGCATCGGGGAGCGCTGCGGGAACACCTCGATGGACCTCCTGCTGGTGAACCTGAAACTCTGGGGGATCATCGACAACGACCTCACGAAGCTGAACGAGTACTGCCAGGCGGTCTCGGAGGCCACCCACGTCCCGGTGTCGTTCAACTACCCGGTGATCGGCCACGACGCCTTCAGGACCGCGACCGGCGTCCACGCCGCCGCGGTGATCAAGGCCCTCAAGACCGGGGACGACTGGTTGAGCGACATGGTGTATTCCGCGGTCCCCGCGTCGCTGGTGGGCTGCAGGCAGAAGATCGACGTCGGCCCCCTCTCGGGGGAATCGAACGTCCTTTACTGGCTCCGGGAACACGGGTACGAGGAATCGAACGGCCTCGCCAGGGAGATCTTCGACTACGCGAAGCATTCGAACAAGATCCTCACCGACGACGAAATCGAATCGATCATCGAGACCAACCACGTGAAGGCCCACAAATGAACCTGGACTGGATCCCGCGAGACAACGGCGTCAAATCCCACGAGCCCGGGGGGAACGAGTTCATCGGGACGGAGGCGCCCTCCACGATGTACGAGCTGCGGCCCGTGAAGGGTCCCGACGGGAAGCCGGTCGCGGGCCTCAACACCGCCTGGATCACGCTCAACAACCCCGCCCAGTACAATTCCTACACGACGGGGATGGTCAAGGGGCTGATCGCCGCGTTCGGGAAAGCCTCGGCGGACCGGAGCGTCGTGGCGGTGGTCTTCACCGCCGTGGGAGACAAAGCGTTCTGCACAGGCGGAAACACGAAGGAATACGCGGAGTACTACTCCCGCCGGCCGAACGAGTACGGGGCCTACATCGACCTCTTCGTCGCGATGGTGGACGCCATCCTCAACTGCAAGAAGCCGACCATCTGCCGGGTGAACGGCATGCGCGTGGCGGGCGGCCAGGAGATCGGGATGGCGTGCGACATCACCGTCTCGGCGGACACCGCGGTCTTCGGGCAGGCGGGGCCGAGGCACGGGTCCGCACCGGACGGGGGATCGACCGACTTCCTCCCGCTCTATCTCAACATGGAGAACGCCATGTGGAACTGCGTCTCGTGCGAGGTCTGGAGTTCGTACAAGGTGCAGCGCCTCGGCCTCATCACGAAATCTCTGCCGGTGCTCAAAGCGGACGGAAAATTCATCCGGAACCCGCTGGTCATCACCGGCGAATATCTTCGCGACGGCGAGATCGTCTATGGCGAATTTCTCACCGGGAAGGAAGCCGAAGCCGCCCGCGACGTCATGAAAAAAGCGACCGTCGATTTCTCGCTGCTCGACGCCGAGGTGGACTCGGTGGTCTGGCGGTTCACGAACCTCATGCCGGGCTGCCTCATCAAGTCGATCGACGGCATCCGGGCCAAGAAGAAATTCTTCTGGGACCAGACGAAACTCCCCAACCGGCACTGGCTGGCGGCCAACATGGCGGTGGAGGGATTCCTCGGGTTCACGGCATTCAACACCAGGAAAATCACCGGCACCGACGTCATCGACTTCGTGAAATACCGGCAGTATATCGCCGGGGGGAGATTGATGGACGAGGAGACGCTCGCCGAACTCCTTCCACAGCCGAAGAAAGGCTGAACGGTGTCCGGACTCCTCGCCTCGCGCGTCGCGCTCGTGACCGGCGGGTCCCTCGGGATCGGCCGGGCCACGGTCCTCGCACTCGCCGCCGAGGGCGCCGACGTGGCGTTCACCTACCTCGGCACGCGGCACTCGGCCGATGAACCCGCCGACGTCGTCGCCGGGGTCGAAAAACTCGGACGCAGGGCGCTGGCGATCGAATCGGACGTGTCGGACTTCGCCGGGGCCGGGCGGGTCGTGGAGCGGGTCTCGACGGAATTTGGCAGGCTGGACATCCTCGTGAACAACGCGGGCATCACCCGCGACGGCGTCCTCTGGAAAATGTCCGAGGAGCAGTGGGACGCGGTCATCGGCGTCAACCTGAAAGGGTGCTTCAATTACATCCGCGCGGTGAGCCCGCTGTTCCGAAAGCAGAAATCGGGGAAAATCGTGAACGTGTCGTCGATCAACGCGATGCGGGGGAAATTCGGGCAGGCCAACTACTCGGCCTCCAAGGCCGGGATCATCGGGCTGACCAAGAGCGCCGCGCGCGAGCTGGGAGGGGCGAACGTGAACGTCAACGCCGTGGCGCCGGGATTCGTCGAGACCGACATGACCGGGGCGCTCCCGGAGGAGGTCCTCGCGCAGGCTCGGCGCGAGAGCGTCCTGGGCCGCTTCGCGTCGCCCGGGGACGTCGCGGACGTCATCGTCTTCCTCGTCTCGGAAAAATCGCGGCACGTGACCGGTGAAGTGGTCCGAGTCGACGGCGGCCAGTACCTCTGACGGAGCATGGAATGACGGAAATCTACGAACGGAACCTGAACGTCTCGGTGTCGAAACTCGACGACGACAACATCCTCACGAAAGCGTCGTTGCTGGACCTGAACCACAACATCCGCGTCGAGCTGATCGTGGACACCGGCTCGAAGAAGATCGTGAAGGCAGAGGCACAGATGGTGAAGTCCCCCTTTTCGGTCTGCGCGCAGACGCTGAAAAAGATCGACGACGTGGTGGGGCTGAAGATCGAGCGCGGCATCCACCAGCGGCTGGTGGACGTCCTGGGACATTCCGACGGCTGCACGCACCTGGTGGACCTGACCATGGAGGCGGTGCGCCTCAGCGCAAACGTCCTGCTCGGTTTCACCCGCTTCGACGAAGAGTGGCGCCAGCGGAAACTCTCCGACGAGGAGTTCATCGCCCAGGTCAAACCGATTCTGAAAAATTCCTGCCTGCCATTCAAGGACGACGAACAATGAAAGATTTCGAATTCATCAAAATCATCGAAGGGGAGAAGAACGTTTCCCTCGTGATGAACCGGCCTCCGCTCAACGTCCTCAACATCGCGATGATGAAGGAGTTCAACGATGCCCTGACCGGTGTCCGCAATTTCCGGAACGTGAGGGCGGTGCTGATCCGGGCGGAGGGGAAGGCCTTCTCGGCGGGGGTGGACATCTCCGACCACACCGCCGACCGCGTGGGGACGATGATGGACGAATTCCACAAAATGTTCGTCAACCTCTTCGCAATCCGCGTACCGACGGTCGCCATAGTGGACGGCGCGGCCCTCGGCGGGGGCTGCGAGGTGGCCATCGCCTGCGACATGATCGTCGCCTCCGAGCGGGCGAAGTTCGGCCAGCCGGAGATCAGGGTGGGCGTGTTCCCCCCCATCGCCGCCGCCATCATGCCGAGGCTCATCGGAAGGAACAGGACGCTCGAATTCCTCATGAACGGCGAGGCGATGACGGCCGGCGAGGCGGAGCGGATCGGCCTGGTCAACCGCGTGTTCCCGGTGGAGGGTTTCTCCGGGGCCGTGGACGGGTTCGTCTCGAAACTCACCTCGCAGAGCAAGGTGCTGCTGGAGATGACGAAACAGGCCGTGGACTCGGGCCTGCAGGAGTCCGCGCGGGACGCCATAGCGGCGGCCGAGAAACTCTACATGGGCGACATGATGAAAACCGAGGACGCCGCCGAGGGGCTCAGGGCGTTCCTCGAAAAACGGGCGGCGGTGTGGGTCAACAGGTGAGGTGGCCATGACATTCGAAGAACAACTGGAAGAATACCAGCGGATCATCGGGGACGTCAGCTTTCCGACGGTGAAGAAGTGGAAGGAGGCGCACCCCGCCGGAAAGGTCGTGGGGATGTTCCCCGTCTACACCCCCTACGAGCTCGCGCACGCGGCCGGGATGCTCCCGGTGGGGCTCTACGGGGCGGGCGGGATGGTGGAGATCGACCACGCGGACTCGCGCATCCAGTCGTTTGTCTGTTCGATCGCGCGTTCCACCCTGGAGCTGGGGCTCCGGGAACTGACCAAGGACTTCGACGTCCTCTGGTTTACCTCGATCTGCGACGTGGCGCGGAACCTCTCCGGCGTCTGGGAGACCAACTTCCCGAAACAGGCGGTCCGGTACATCCACTACCCCCAGAACATGGGATCCCCGGCCGCCCGGACGCACTACCGCGCGGAGCTCCGTGAACTGGTGACGATGCTGGAGGATGCGGGGGGCAGGAAGATCACCGACGACGCGATCCGGAAGAGCATCGCGCTCTACAATGAACAGCGGAGGCTCTGCGCGGAGGTCTACGAGATCAAGAGGAACGCGCCGTGGATCCTGTCGACCTACGAGGCCTACGTGCTCATCAGGGTCGGGACGCTGATGCCGGTCGAGGATCACATCCCGATCCTGCGGTCGGCCATCGCATCGATCGGCGAACGGAAACGGCCCCCGCGGGATTTCGTCCGTGTGATCCTCGAGGGGAGTTTCTGCGAGCAGCCACCCCTCGAACTGTTGAAGGTGCTGGAGGAATCGGGGTGCGCGATCGCCGACGACGACCTCCTGCTGCACACGCGCTGGTTCACCGGGGAGGTCCCGGAGGACGGCGATCCTCTCGGGGCGCTCGCCTCGGCGTACATCGATACGACGCGGTATTCCTCGGTGCGCCATTACGGGCCGAGGTCGCGCAAGGCGGAGTTCCTGAAGAAAATCCGCGAACAGAACGTCGACGGGGTCATTTTCGCCGCCCCGAAGTTCTGCGAACCGGCGTTGCTGGACTACGTGCTCTTCAAGGACGAGCTGGAGAAGGCGGGGATCGCCTATCTCGGCTTCGAGTACGAGGAAAAAATGGGGGTGTTCGAATCGATCCGGACGCAGGCGGAGACCTTCGTCGAATCTGTCATGTTCTTTTCCTGAGGGAGTCATCATGGACCAGCATCATACGGACGAGCAGAAGTTCCGGTTCCAGGGGACCGGACGCGACCTGCAGAAAAAGCTCCTCACAGGGTGGTACGACCGCCTCGAGTCGGCCGCCGACGACGGCCGGAAGGTGGCCTATCTCTTCGTGCCGGGCAACGTCGCGGAGTTCCTGAGGGTCTTCGACTTCGAACTGGTCTTTCCCGAGGTGAACGCCCTCCAGTGCGGCGTGCGGAAGATCTCCGGCGACCTGATCCTCAAGGCGGAGGACATCGGGTACTCCCCGGACGTCTGCGGATACGTGAAGAACGACATCGGGATGATGCTCGCGGGGAACACGGGGCCCTCGGGGCACAAGCTCCCGAAACCGGACCTGTTGCTGTGCACCTACTGCGGGTGCACGACGTTCATCAAGTGGTTCGAGGCGCTCGCGCATTTCTACGACGTCCCGCTCGTCATGCTGGACGTCCCCTACATGCGGTCCGGCGAACTGGGGAAGGACGACAGGGACTACATCACCGCGCAGCTGAAGGAGCTCATCCCCCTCTGCGAAAAGATCACGGGAAAGAAATTCGACCACGATAAACTGAAAACCATCGTGGGACATTCCCGCGAGGCCGAGGAGATCTGGGTGCAGATGCTCCACGCCGCGAAACACCGTCCCTCACCCTTCGACGCCTACTTCGAGGCGGTGTTCTTCATGGCGCCGATTTACGTCCTGCGGGGTCTGCCGGAGTGCACCGGGTACTACCGGGAGGCGATGAAGGAAATCGACGAGCGGATCGAGCACGGGGTGGGCCCGATCCCGGAGGAGAAAGTGCGCGTGGTGATCGAGGGACCGCCCCCGTGGCCGCACTTCCGCGCGTTCTGGGAGATGCTGAAAAAATGGGGGGTGTGTTCCGTCGCGTCGAGTTACTCGAAGGTCGGGGGCTTCTGGGACCACGGGTTCCGTCACGACCCCGACCGGCCGCTGGAGAGCATCGCCGAGTACTGCCTCACCTGTTACACGAACCTCAGCCTGCCGATGAGGACCGACCTGCTGCGGAAATACGCGGAAGAGTATTCGGCCGACGCCATCCTCATCCACTCGGTCAAATCATGCCGGTCGTTCTCGGTGGGGCAGGCGGACATGAGGGACCAGTTCACGCGCGTCTGGGACATCCCCACCCTCCTGGTGGAGAGCGACCTGGCCGATCCGCGGTACTTCCAGGCGGCGCAGCTCCGCAACAGGATCGACGCGTTCTTCGAATCGCTCGAACACAAACGCCTCGTCCAGGCGTGAACCGGGCGGATTGTCATATCAAAAAGAGGCATAGCCGATGCTCGTAGCCGGTGTAGACGTGGGATCGACGCAGACCAAGGCGGTCATCCTCAACGAAAATTCGGAAATCGTTTCGCGCGGGATCCTCAACACCGGCGCGAACGTGGTGAAGGCGGCGGAGAAGGCGTTCCAGGCCGCGCGGAGCGCCGCCGGTGTCGAGGAATGGGAGATCACCTCCATCGCCGGGACCGGGTACGGCCGGTACAAGGTGCACTTCGGGGACATCCAGATCACGGAGATCTCCTGCCACGCGCGCGGGGCGAGTTTCTGCTTCCCCGGCACCCGCACGATCCTGGACATCGGGGGACAGGACACCAAGGGGATCCACATCAACGAGAAGGGGGAGGTCGTCGACTTCTGCATGAACGACAAGTGCGCCGCGGGCACCGGGAGGTTCCTCGCCGCGGCGGCTGACGTGATGAGCATCCCCCTCGACGACCTCGGCGGGGTTGCCCTGCAGTCGGACAACCCGCTGCGCATCACGAACGTCTGCACCGTCTTCGTGGAGACGGAGATCATGAACCACCTCTCGCGCGGCAAGAAGGGGGAGGACATCCTCTCCGGCGTCCACCAGTCCATCGCCGGCCGCTCGGTGAGCCTGCTGAGGCGGGTGGGGATCGTCCCGGAGATCACCTTCACCGGCGGGGTCTCGAAGAACATCGGCATGGTGAAGGCGCTCGAGGAAAAACTCGGCAGTACCATCAACGTCAGTGACGATTCGCAGTACATGGGCGCGCTCGGCGCGGCCATCTTCGCGCTGGAGCGCGCGAAGGCCCGCCACGACGGCCAGGAAGCGGGCGCCCCGGAGGCCACAATCAAGGAGCGAAAGTGAAACCATCGGACGGAACGTTCATCGCCGGGGTGGACCTCGGCACGCGCATGACCAAGTGCATCCTGTACGATCCGGGAACGGACACCTTCCCCGCCCGCTCCACGGACTACTCCGGACATAACCTGGCGCTTGCCGCCGAAAAGGGGCTCGCGGAGGTCAGCCGGCTGGCGGGGATCGACCCCGGTGAAATTTTCTACGTCGCCTCCACCGGCTACGGGCGGTACCAGGCGCCGATGCGCCAGACGCAGATCACCGACATCTCCTGCCACGCCATGGGGGCCCGCCACCTCTTCCCGGGGACGACCACCGTCCTGGACGTGGGCGCGCAGAACACGAAGGCGATCCGCATCGAGGAAAACGGCCGCGTCGTGAAATTCCGCATGAACGACAAATGCGCATCGGGCGCGGGGCGCTTCCTGGAACGCGTCTCCAAGGGGCTCGAAATCGAGCTCGAGGAGGTCGGCGAACTCTCGCTCAGGTCCAAGGACCCCCAGCCGATCAGTTCGATCTGCGCCGTCCTGGCCGAATCGGAGGTCATCAACCTGGTGACCGCCGGACACCCGCTCGAGGACATCCTCATGGGGGCGCACATGTCGATCTCCGACCGGATCGTGGCGATGCTCCGGCAGATCGGGGTCGACGGGGAGACCTCCCTCACCGGGGGGATCACCAGGAACGCCGGGATGGTGAAGGCGCTCGAGACCAAAATCGGCAAGCCGCTGAACGTCAGCGAGGACTCCGAATTCGCCGGGGCGATCGGCGCCTGCCTGCTGGCGCGGAGACGGCTCAGGAAACTCGAAGAACGGATGGCACTCAACAACCAGAAGAACTGACCATGAAAGCCGCAGTCTTCCATGAACCGAACACACCGCTTCCGATAGAGGACATTCCGGAGCCATCGATCGGAAACGACGACGTCCTCGTGAAGGTGGCCGCCTGCGGCGTCTGCCACACCGACCTCCATTACATCGACCACGGGGTGCCGACCTTCAAGAAGCCGCCGCTGGTCCTCGGACACGAGGCGTCCGGGACGATCGCCAAAACCGGTTCCGGCGTAAAGAACTTCAGGGAGGGGGACAGCGTCCTCATCCCGGCGGTGCTGAGCTGCGGGACCTGCGACTTCTGCCGGACCGGCAGGGAGAACATCTGTGCGTCGATGCGGATGTTCGGCAACAACGTGGACGGTTCCTACGCGGAATACGTGGCGGCCCCGGCCAAGGACGTCTTTCACCTTCCATCGGAAATACCCCTCGAGGAGGGGTCCATCATCGCCGACGCCATCTCGACCCCCTTCCACGCCGTGAAGAACAGGGCGGAAGTGAAGGCGGGGGACAACGTGGTCGTCCTCGGGTGCGGCGGGGTGGGGATGAACGTGGTCCAGGTGGCGGCGGCCGTCGGGGGGATCGTCATCGCCGTGGACATTTCGGACAAAAAACTCGAACTCGCCCGATCCTTCGGGGCCGCGGCGACGGTCAACCCCTCGAAGGTCGATAAACTCGGCAAGGAAATCAAAAAACTCACCGGCGGCGGCGCCGACATCGCCATCGAGGCGATCGGCAACCCCAAAACGATCGAGGCCGCCTTCGGGACGCTCCGGAAAGGGGGCAGGCTGGTGGTCGTCGGGTACACCGCCGACGATATCAAAATCAGCGCAGCGAAGATCATGTATTTCGAGATGGAAATACGGGGTTCGCTCGGATGCAGGCCGGTGGATTACCCGCGCCTGATCGAGCTCTGCCGCGTGAAGAAAATCAAGGTCGCCGAACAGGTGACCCACCGCTTCCCGCTCGAGAAGATCAACGACGCGTTCGACCTGCTCAGGGGCCACGATGACACCGCGTTGCGTTCGATCGTGATCCCATGACCGCGGGTCCCAGGCGGAAATTCCGTGACCGGAACGGGCGTAGGATGACCAGGAACCGATGATCGACTTTACACTCACCGACGAACAGAAGATGCTCCGCGACGTGGCGCGCCGGTTCACCGACGAGGTGGTCCGGCCGCGCGCCGCAGAGATCGACGAGTGCGAGGAAATTCCCCCGGACATCATCAAAAAGGCGGGGGAGCTCGGCTTCATGGGCGTGGTGTTCCCCGAGAAATACGGCGGTTCCGGGCTGGGCGAAGTCGGGTACTGCCTGCTGTTGGAAGAGATCGCCCGGGGGTGCAACTCCACGGCGGTCACGATCGGCGGACACGAAAGCCTCGGGGCGATGGCCGTCTACCTCGCCGGCACCGAGGAGCAGAAGGAGAAATACCTCATCCCCTTCGCCGCCGGCGAGCTCCTCGCCGCCTACGCGCTCACCGAGCCCCAGGCGGGATCGGACGCCGGGGCGATCAGGACGAACGCGCGTCCCACCAAGGGTGGGTGGCTCCTCGACGGGAACAAGATCTACATCACCAACGGGAACATCGCCGATGTGATCGTCGTCTTCGCGGTGACCGACCCCGACAAGGGCACCCGCGGCGGGATGACGGGGTTCATCCTGGAGAAGACCTACGAGGGGTTCCGGGCGGGGAAACCCGAGAAGAAAATGGGCATCCGGGGTTCGCACACCACCGACCTGTACTTCGACAACGTCTTCATCCCGAAGGAAAACGTCCTCGGCCCCGTCGGCGACGGTTTCAGGGTGGCGATGAACACGCTGAACGTGGCCCGCGTGAGCCTGGCGGCGCAGTGCCTCGGATCGTCCAAAGAACTCCTGGACCTCAGTATTAAACACGCCTCCGAACGGGTCCAGTTCGGCAAGCCGATCGCCGAGCAGCAGGCCGTGCAGTTCATGCTGGCCGAAATGGCGGCCGACATCTACCAGGTGGAGAGCATCCTCTACAGGACGGCGATGATGGCCGACCGCGGCGACCCCTTCACGCGCGAATCGGCCATCTGCAAGCTCACCGCCACCGAGGTGGTCTGCCGGTGCGCCGACCGGGCCATGCAGATTTACGGGGGCGCCGGATACATGCGGGAGTACCCCATCGAACGGTTGTACCGCGACGCGAGGGTGAACAGGATCTTCGAGGGCACGAACGAGATCCAGCACCTCGTGATCGCACGGGACCTCAACAGAAAGGGATCATACTGATGTCCGATCGGCAGCGTCTGTTCTACTCGGGGAACGAGGCGATCGCGCGGGGCGCGTGGGAGGCGGGCGTGCACGTCGCCTCCGGCTATCCGGGCACGCCGAGCACCGAGATCATCGAAAACCTTGCCACCTACGCCGACGTCGACGTGGAATGGTCCACGAACGAGAAGGTCGCCTTCGACGTGGCGTACGGGGCCTCGATCGCCGGGGGGAGGGCGCTCGTGGCGATGAAACACGTGGGGGTGAACGTGGCCATGGATTCGATCATGGTGACCCCCTTCGGCGGGATCCACGGGGGTTTCGTCGTCGTCACCGCCGACGACCCCGGGATGCACTCCTCCCAGAACGAACAGGACAACCGCTACCTCGCGAAGTTCGCGAAAATCCCGATGCTCGAACCGTCGGACAGCGAGGAGGCGCGCCGGTTCACGAAGCTCGCCTTCGAGATCAGCGAGCGGTTCGACACCCCGGTCTTCATCCGGACCACCACCCGGACCTCCCATTCGAAATCGATCGTCACCCCGGAGGAACAGGTGCGTTCGGAGCCCCGCAAGTACAAATCGGAACCGACCAAGCGGGTCGTCCCCATCTACGGCAAGCGGTGGAGGAAGAACGTCGACGACCGCATCGCCAAAATTTCCGAGTTCGCCGAGACCTTTCCGGCCAACGTCGTCGAGCGCAGGTCGCGCGCGCTCGGGATCATCACGAGCGGGATCAGCTACCAGTACGCGCGCGAGGCCTTCCCCGACGCGTCGATCCTCAAGCTGGGGATGATCTTCCCCTTCCCGCGGAAGCTCATCCTGGACTTCTGCAGGGGGGTGGAACAGATCGCCGTGGTGGAGGAGCTCGAACCCTTCATCGAGGAACAGCTGAAGATCCTCGGGGTCACCGACAGCGCCGGACGCACGGCGGTCATCGGGAAGGACAAGGTCCCCTCCATGTTCGAGCTGTCGCCCGAGGTCGTGAAACACTCCCTCGGCGGAACCGCGGCGCCGGCGTCGTACAATAAAGAGATCAGCATCCCGTTACGGCCCCCGGTCATGTGCCCGGGTTGTCCCCACAGCGGGATCTATTTCGCGCTCCACAAACTGAAGGCGGTCGTCACCGGGGACATCGGCTGCTACACGCTCGGGGCGCTCCCCCCGTTCAGCGCCCTCGACACGACGTTCT
>QJVY01000067.1 GCA_003235555.1 Ignavibacteria bacterium
TCCTTGATTTTCCGGTAGAGCGTCCTCTCGCTGATGTCCAGCGCGCGGGAGGCGAGCCTGCGGTTCCCGGAATACTTCTCGAGGGCGTTGATGATCATCCGTTTCTCGACCTCGTCGAGGCGCATCACACCGTCGGCCCCCGCGGGGATCTCGTTGTCGACGGCCGCCTCGACGTACTCCTGCCGCTCGTGGACGACCGGCCTGGCGTTGTTCTCGAGGAGGAGCTTGATGTCCATGATGTCGTTTTTCATCTCGAGCAGCGCCCTGTAGAGGAGTTCGCGTTCGGCCTGCTCGGGGGTCTTGTGGGCGAACACCGGGAGGTGCCTCGGTCGCTCGGATTGCTGGAGGTCCTTGAGGTATTTCCGGATGTTCGTGGCGTCCACGAGCCTTCCCTGCTCGATCACGATGATGCTCTCCACCGCGTTGCGGAGTTCTCGCACGTTCCCGGGCCAGTGGTAGCTCTTCAGGAGCTCCATTGCCTCGCCGGTGATGCCCGCGAAGGGGATGTTGTTTTTTCCGGATATCTGTGCGGCGAATTCATTGAAGAAGAGGGGAATGTCATCGCGGCGCTCCCGCAGGGGAGGGATCCTGATGTTGACCGACCTTAACCGGTAGAAGAGGTCGGAGCGGAAATTCCCGCCGCGCACCTCAGCCTCGAGGTCCTTGTTCGTCGCCGCGATGACGCGCACGTCCACCCTCCGCGGCGTGGAGGAACCGACCCGCAGGAATTCGCCGTTTTCGAGGACACGCAGGAACTTGACCTGCAGGCCGATGGGCAGTTCGCCGATTTCGTCGAGGAAGACCGTTCCGTCGTTCGCGATCTCGAAATATCCCTTCCGGGTGTCCCCCGCCCCGGTGAAAGAGCCCTTTTCGTGACCGAAGAGCTCGCTTTCGATGATCCCTTCGGGGATCGCCCCGGCGTTGACCGAGATCATCGGTCGGGACGAGCGTTTGCTGCCCGCGTGGATCGCCTTGGCGATGACCTCCTTGCCGGTGCCGCTCTCGCCGGTGACCAGCACGGTGATGTCGGTGGGCGCAACCTGCAGGATGACGTCGACGATTTCCTTGATCTCGACGGACTCGCCGATGATCCCGTGCGCAGACTGGAATTCTTCCCTGGTCATACCCCGTCAGCGTTCCACGACGATTGGCGTGATGTTGTATTTCGACTGGATCTCCCCTAGCGTCCTGCGGGCTTCGTCCGGCGATGCGTAGCTTCCCACCCAGACGAGGTAGAGGCTGCGCCCCCCGCGGACACGGTTGGTGATTTCCGCCGTGTAGCCGAATTCCTCGAAAAAGAGTTTTTGTTTCTGAGCGTTCTCCGAAGTGGAAAACGCGCCGACCTGGAGCGTGTAGGGGAGCGGCGCCGCCGGTGCGTACCGCGAGGTATCGGTCACCCCGGGGCTCCCAGACATCCCCGGCGTCACCGGCGTGGCCACGCGGGCCGGGGGTGGCGTCGCGCTGTCGGCGGCAGGGGAACCCGCCGGGGCCGTGCGGGCGGACGTGTCGGCCGCGCCGGGGACGACGGGCGCGGGGGGTGACGGGTCCTTCCCGGCGGGCGTGATCTCCGGCGGCGTCCGTTCGGCGAGGTACTCGCTGCGTGGGTACTCCTTCCTCAATTGCTGCAGCTTGAGGTCCGCCGTTTTATAGAGGCCCATGGCGTAATAATACTGGTACATGTTGTAGAGCGCGTCGTCGGCCCATTCGCTGGAGGGAAAATTGTCGAGGATGCTCTGGTACAGCTTGGCCGCCTCGATGCCGTCGGTCGCCACCCGAGCCTGCAGGTAGATCACGCCCGGATCGTTCTGGTACCGTGCAATGAGGTCGGGCAGCGCGGCCTTCACCGCGTCCGTGTCCCCCTTCTCCAGTTTCGACACGAGTTCCCGCACGGGACCGGTGTCCGCCCCTTCCTGGCCGGGGGCGGCGGAGAAACAGATGGCGACGAAGAGTGCGAGGACCGGTATGGGGTTTTTCATATGCTGACTCCCGTTGGTTCACGATGAATGATTTCCCGGGGAGAGGTGGAATCGACAGACCCCGCCGGTTCCCCGAAAAGGGTGGCGGAATTCGCCCGGACGATCCGTACCGGGAGCGTCCTCCCCCTGAGTTCAGCCGGCCCGTCGAAGATGACGATCCGGTTTCCGTCGGTCCGCCCCTGCATCTGGCCAGCCGCTTTTCTTCCCGACCCCTCCACCAGCACCTCCATCGTCCTGCCCACGAGGGCGAGGTTCCGTGAAAGGGAGGTGCGGTTCTGGAGTTCGATGATTTCACCGATCCGTTCGGTCTTGATGTCGTCGGGGACGTCGTCCCCCATCGCGAAGGCCGGTGTGTTCTCGCGCGGCGAGTACTTGAACATGAACGCGCCGTCATAGCCGACTTCCCTCATGAGGTCCACCGTCATGCGGTGGTCGTCGGCCGTCTCCGTGGGAAAACCGACGATGATGTCGGTCGAGAGGGAGACCCCCGGGACCGCCTCCCGGAGTCTCCGGATCAGACCCCTGTAGTGCCGGCTGTCGTACGTGCGGTTCATCAACGAGAGGATCCGGTCTGAACCGGACTGCACCGGCAGGTGGACGTACTTGCAGATGTTCTCCCTCCGGGCGATCGCGGCGATAAGCCGGTCGCTCATGTCCTGCGGGTGTGACGTCGTGAAACGCACCCTGAGTGCGGGGTCGACGGCGGCGACGGCGTCAATGAGATCCGCGAAGTCGCGGACGCCGTCGGACCACGAATTCACGTTCTGCCCGAGGAGGGTCACCTCCCGGTACCCGCGCCGTGCGAGCGTTTCGACCTCCGAGACGATGCCATCGAGGGGACGGGAGCGCTCCCTCCCGCGCGTGAAGGGGACCACGCAGAAGGAACAGAACTTGTCGCAACCACGCATGATGGAGATCCACGCGCTGACACCGCTGGTCCGCAGGGGGACGAGGTCGTCGTAGGTCTCGACGCGGGAGAGACGGACGGCCACGCCGCGCTCGCCGTGCCATGCCTTCTCGAGGAGGGCGGGTACCTTGCGGTATTCGTCCGGACCGACGATGATGTCCACGATCTGTCCCACCCCCTCGGCCTTCGATTTCGTGAGCGAATCGCGCAGCCTCTCGGCCATGCAGCCGAGCAGGCCCACGACGACCTCGGGCCGCGCGGTCTTGATCTCCTTGAACAGTCCCAGCCTTCCGTAGATCCGCTTCTCGGCGTTTTCCCTGATGCTGCAGGTGTTCACCAGGATGACGTCCGCCTCCCTGACGTCGTCGGTCATCATATGGCCGCCCTCGTCGAGGAGTCCGAGTACGATCTCGGAGTCCGCCACGTTCATCTGGCAACCGTATGTTTCGATGTAGATTTTCTTCATTATTGGGTTTCCGGTCCTGGGAGGGTCTCAGATGCCGCCCCTGGTAGCCTGGTTCAAAATCTATCAAAATTATGACAGAAAGTCAAAATATTAGTATATTATAATACTTTTCAATCGATTTTGTTGTCATTTAGGCAGGATGGGAACGAAGGAAATATCGGTGGTCCCAATTTCACCCCTGATCCGGGTATAGATGAATGCCTGGCAGCAGCTCAGCCTGATTCCACCTCGGGTAACCTACACCGACCTCGAATCTTAGAAAATCGGACCGTTTCGTTGACATTTGTCTTCTAATTCATTAGATTTGGACGTTTTGGTGAAAACCATAAAAGAAG
>QJVY01000232.1 GCA_003235555.1 Ignavibacteria bacterium
TCAGCGCGGGGAAGCAATGATCGGCCAGACCATATCGCATTACAAGATCCTCGAGAAACTCGGCGAGGGCGGGATGGGCGTGGTGTACAAGGCGCACGACACAAAGCTCGACCGCGACGTGGCGCTGAAGTTCCTCCCGGCGCAGCTCGCGGGCCTGGACGCCGACCGCGCGCGGTTCACGCAGGAGGCGAAAGCAGCCGCCTCGCTCGACCATCCGAACATCTGCACGGTCCACGGCATCGAGGATGTCGATGCTGCGGAGGGAAAGCAGTTCTTCATCGCCATGGCGTTCGTGGAGGGGAGCACGCTGCGCGAACGGATGCAGACGCTCTCCATGAAGCAGGCGATCGACCTCGCGATCCAGATCGCGGACGGCCTCTCGGCCGCGCACGAAAAGGGGATCGTCCACCGGGACATCAAACCGGAAAACGTGATGGTCCGGAAGGACGGCATCGCGCAAATCATGGACTTCGGCCTGGCGAAACTCCGCGCGAGCGGGAGCAAGATCACGCGGCTTACCAAACAGGGAAGCACGGTGGGCACGGCAGGATACATGTCCCCGGAACAGGTGCAGGGACAGGAAACCGACCACCGGTCGGACATTTTTTCGTTCGGTGTGCTGGCCTACGAGATGCTCACGGGCCAGCTTCCGTTCAAGGGGGTGCACGAGACGGCCCTCGCCTACGAGATCGTGAACGTGGACCCGGCCCCGATGGCGAGCATCAAACCGGAACTCGACCCCGCCCTCGACGCCATCGTGCTCGAGTGCCTGGAAAAAGACGTCAGGGAACGAGCGCAGTCGATCAGCCAGGTGGCCGTCGACCTGAAACGGTACAAGCGGGAATCGAGCCGCCAGCGCGTGAGCCGCGTAACCGCCGCACGCCCCGCGCTGTCGGCGACAGGGCCGGCCAGGCCCGCGCAGAGTGCGGATGACGGTCCCCGGAGGACCGGCTACCTCCCCTGGATCGTGGCCTCGATCCTCGCCGTTTCGCTGGTGGTGCTCGGGATCATCCACTTCCGGTCACCCGCCGGTAGTGCGATGATCAGCGCATCCATTCTCCCCCCCGACGGAATGAATTTCCTATTCTACGGAAACAATTCGGGGCCGGCCGCCCTCTCTCCCGACGGGACGCAACTGGCGTTCACCGCAACCGACTCAAACGGGAAACGGTACCTGTATCTCCGTACAATTTCCGATCCCGTACCCCGCCGGCTGGGCGGGACCGAGGGAGCCCTGTACCCGTTCTGGTCCCCCGACAATGAAAAGTTGGCGTTCTTCTCGGGGGATAAATTGAAGAAGATGGATGCCGCAGGCGGCGTCCCCGTGGTGATCTGCGCCGGGGGCAATCCGCGGGGCGCAAGCTGGGGGTCGAAAGGTGACATCGTTTTTTCCAACTCGCCGAATACCCCGCTTGTCACCGTTCCGTCAGCCGGCGGGGAACCGGCACAGATCACCCGTTTCGACACCGTGGGGAGGGACAACTCCCACCGGTGGCCATCGTTCCTCCCCGACGGCGAGCATTTTCTCTACCTCGCGCGCACCGTCCCCGGCGGCACACAGGACGAGGGCGGCTTTATCCGCATCGCCTCGGTCGACGGGAAAATGGATAAAGCCCTGGCCCCTGCGGTCTCCAACGCCGTCTACGTCCCCGGGAATATCCTCTACGTGCGCGGTACCACGCTGGTGGCGCACGAGTTCGACGAAGGGTCGCTGGAACTGAAGGGGGAGCCGAGGGCGATCGCGGAGGGCGTGTGTTACGATCCCTCCACGAACCGGGCGACGTTCACCGCTTCGCTCAACGGAACGCTCGTCTATCAGACGGGAGTC
The DNA here is from genome assembly GCA_003235555.1 of Ignavibacteria bacterium. GTDB lineage: Bacteria > Bacteroidota > Ignavibacteria > UBA10030 > SZUA-254 > SZUA-254. The sequence continues at coordinate 1,829 of QJVY01000232.1, forward strand.
GCCCAGCTCGGTTCGCGTCTGGAGTTTCGTGACCGGTCGGGAAAACTCCCGGAGGTGGTGACGCCCCTTGCCGAATATTACTATCCGCGGTTGTCGCCCGACGACTCCCGCGTTGCGGTGTACATCTGGGATTTCGATTCCCACAATGCCGATATCTGGATTTTCGATATCCTCCGTGGCCTGAGGACGAGGTTCACATTCAGTCCGGCCGCCGAAGTTTCGGGCATCTGGTCTCCCGACGGCAAGAGGCTGGCGTTCAATTCCAATCGTGACGGACACCTGGATCTCTACGTGAAATCGACAACGGGCGCGGGCGCCGAGGAAGTTGTATTCAAGAACGATCAGAATAAATTTCTCAGTGACTGGAGCAGGGACGGCAAATTCCTTACCTACACCGAAGAAGGGGTGCCATCAACGCAGTACGATCTCTGGATGTTGCCCATGACCGGAGACCGGAAGCCGGTCCCGTTCCTTAAAACCGAATTCAGTGAAGGTAACGCGCGTTTTTCACCCAATGGCCGCTGGGTGGCCTATGTCTCGGACGAATCCGGCCGCAACGAAGTCTACATCCGGCCGTTCGACGGCCCCGGGGGAAAGTGGCAGGTATCGGTCGCCGGCGGCGACGCCCCCTGCTGGAGGAAGGATGGACGCGAACTGTATTACTACTCGGCCGACAACATGATCACGGTCGCCGATATCGCAGAAACAGCCGGGTCCATCGAGGTGAGTCACGTGCGGCCCCTCTTCGAGGTACCGTCGATTATCCAGGCGCCGACGACCGATTTTATCGCTACATCCGACGGAAAGAAGTTCCTCATGAATATTCCCTATTACAAGCAGAACCAGACTCCGCTGACGCTCGTCATCAACTGGAATGAATTGCTCACACCGCAATGATCGGACAAACCATATCGCACTATAAAATCCTCGAGAAGCTCGGCGAGGGGGGCATGGGCGTCGTGTACAAGGCGCACGACACGAAGCTCGACAGGACGATCGCGCTCAAGTTCCTCCCGCAGGCGCTTGCCGCCTCGGAGGCGGACAGGGCGAGGTTCCTCCAGGAGGCGCGCGCGGCGGCGTCCCTCGACAACGCCAACATCTGCACGATCTACGGGATCGAGGAGTACACCCCCCCCGAAGGCCCCGCCGCAGGAAACGCTCAAATGTTCATCGCCATGGCGTACGTCGAGGGGACCACGCTCCGCGAAAAACTTCCGGCGATGACGCAGAAGCAGGCGATCGACATCGCCATCCAGGTGGCGGACGGACTGGCGGCCGCCCACGACAAGGGGGTCGTACACCGCGACATCAAGCCGGAAAACATCATGATCCGGAAAGACGGCGTCGCGCAGATCATGGACTTCGGGCTGGCGAAACTCCGCGAAACCTCCAGCAAGATCAACCGGCTCACGAAACAGGGGAGCACGGTGGGGACCGCCGGTTACATGTCCCCCGAACAGATCCAGGGGACGGACGCCGACCACCGTTCGGACATTTTTTCCTTCGGCGTGCTGCTCTACGAACTCCTCACCGGCCAGCTCCCGTTCCGGGGCGTCCACGAAACGGCCCTCGCCTACGAGATCGTGAACGTGGACCCGGCGCCGATGTCTTCGGTGAACGCCGGGATCGACCCGAGCCTCGACGCCATCGTCCTCGAGTGCCTGGAAAAAGACGTCAACGAACGGGCGCAGTCGGTCAGGCAGGTGGCCGTGGACCTGAAGCGGTACAAGCGGGAGTCGAGCCGCCAGCGCGTCAGCCGCGTGACAGCGGCACGGCCGGCGATGCAGGGTTCGCGGGTGCAATCGGGTGCGGCGATCTCCACCGGGTACCCGTCCGGAATGACGGAATCG
>QJVY01000058.1 GCA_003235555.1 Ignavibacteria bacterium
GCTCACGGGCGAGATCAGCGGAATCCCGTACGAGTTCGGGATGTGCCCTGCGGCGAATTCGCGTGGCGACCGGATGTCGATGAGAAACGCGCCTTCCTCCAGGAGTTCCCGAACCCGCTCCGGGGGAAGCGGCTCGAGCTGCGGCAGGCCGCCCAGGATGCGCGGTCCCCTTCGATTGACGTCACGCATATAGCGGTAATAGGCGGGATAGGAGGGCAGGTCGGCAAGCGCCGAACGGACGAACTCCTCCTCGGATGTCGCTTGAGCCAGCCGGTTCGTTCGTCGCTCCCGGCCGATGGTTGTGGTCCGCTCCTTCGAGGATGGCGCCGCGCAGAACGACCCGCCGCCGTGCGTGGGGTAGACCTGCACCCTGTCCGGGAAGCGGAGCAGTTTGTCGTGAAGCGTGCGATAGAGTTGACGCGCCAGCGGCACGCTGAGGTCGTTGCCGAGCAGATCGGTGCGGGCCGCGCCGCCTACGATCAGGGCGCCGCCCGTGAAGACCGACTCGGGCGTCGTGGACCCGGCCGCCAGGACGGCGAAACTGATATGTTCGGGCGTGTGGCCGGCGGTCGCAAGCACCTGGATCGAGAGATTTCCGAGGGAGAGCGTATCGCCTTCGGCGAGCGGAAGGTGATCGAAATCCAACCGGGCGTCGGCGCTGGCTCCGATGCGGATCGTCCCGGCCGCGCGGTCGGCCAGCTCGCGCGCGCCGGACACGAAGTCGGCGTGGAGGTGCGTATCGAGCGCGTATTCCAGCCGGAGGCCCAGTCCGTCCGCGACCTGGAGGTAGGGTTCGACATGACGCTGCGGGTCGACGACGGCGGCCAGCCCCGTTTCGGTCGAAGCGACCAGATACGACGAGTTGCCCAACCCCTCGTCCACGAAAGGCCTGACGAATATTGCCGTGTTTGCCAAGACTCCCGTCCTCCCTGGAGGTTCCGGCGGCCGACCTCTCCTACCACAATCGATGACCGTCGAAAGGGGTAGTTTCCCGATCCCTAAATTTGGTGCGAGGTGTTCCGACGCATTCCGTGTCCCGGCCCGCCCCCGGCCTCGAAGGGGAGCCGGACGGGGACACTGCTGGTTTCCTGGAAACGGAATCTTCCAGGCGGCAAGCGTGATCTTACCGTTGATCGGCTGTCGTCGCGCAACCGGCGAATGTGGGTGCGTCCGATCCGGATCGCACCGGAAGTCCCCGAGGGACATCGAGGAGAACAGGTCATGTCGACGGAAGGGGAGGTACGCAAGGCGTCGAAACAGTTCTACACGGGGTTGAACCGCATGCTCAATGGGAATGCCGGGCCGTTGCAGGACATCTGGTCGCACAGCGCAGCCGTGACGGCGATGCACCCGATCGGTGGACTGCACGTCGGCTGGGATGCGGTCAGGGAGTCGTTCGAAAAAGTGGCGGAACTGGCCTCAGGCGGGAAGGTGGAACTGAAGGATCAACTCCTCCATGTCGTGGGGGATATGGCCTGCGAAGCGGGCGTCGAGCGTGGACAGGTCAAGCTCGCGGGCCGTCCGGTCGCGATCGATCACCGGGTCACGAACATCTATCGTCGGGAGGCCGGTGCCTGGAAGATGATCCATCATCACACGGATACCTCCCCCGCGATGCAGGATGTACTGAGCAGTCTGCAGATACCTCCTTCGAAGACGGGCACGGATCGGTAGCGTCCGGTCGTCGGGTATCGTCTTTCCTCCCCGGATTGGTCTAAAGGCGTGAGAATGCCGCGCAGGCCGATCCGGGAGGGAGGAAATTCGTGTCTTGGACCGGATCCCCGTGGACGCCGGAAACCCCTACGGCCGAATCTCCACGATCGTCCCGTTTGGCGCCAGCCTGGCAATCTCCTCGATTTCTTCGTTCGTTACGGCGATACACCCTTTCGTCCAGTCGACCGCCGCGTGGTCGTCGCCTGCCCACGAGACACCATTCTTGACCCCGTGGATCATGATGTCTCCACCCGGGGAAACGCCGAGTTCTTTTGCGCGATTTTTGTCTCTCTCGTTTGGATAGGAAATGTGGAGGGAGAGGTGAAATCGGCTGTCCCGGTTTCTCGCATCGATGACGTAGGGCCCCTCGGGGGTCTTGTTGTCACCTTGCCGTTCCTTCGGCCCGATCGGGTTTCCCCCAAGGGCGATCTTGTAGGTTTTAAGCACTTCCCCCTGTGAGATCAACGTCAATCGACGCGCACTTTTTTCAATCAGGATCCTGTCCGCCGATCCATTCCGAATCGCGTAGTCGACATACTTTATTTCGAGAGCTTCAATATTTTTATTAAGAGCCTCGATGTTTTTTTCGAATGCTTCAATCTTTTTTTGCAGAGTGACGATCTCGTTCTCCTTGCCTTGGACCTCGTGCCGGAGCGTTTCGATCTGCATCTGCTGCGCAGTGATCGTCTGATCCTTGAGAACGACGTTCCGGATGTTGAACATCATCATCTCGCTGTTCTGTCGGTACCCGCTCTCCGGGTACTCCCGGATCAGTTTCTGAAAACACTCCAGCGACTTCCGATAATCCTTCTGCTCGTTCTTCGGATGAGCGTATACAATCCCCATCTCGAACAGGGCCCTGTCCGCATCTGCCGGATATTTTTCGGGAATTTCCGAATACTTTTCCAGGGAGGCCGTGTACCTTCCCTGATGGAACAGTTCATTCGCCTCTGCGAAGGTTTTTTTTGCCTGCCGCCCGTCGTGAAAGTGACCGCAACCGGACAGGAGCATCAGTGCCGATACGAGGCATATCCGGAACGTGAAGCGGCCGACGGGAAAGACGCCCGGCCTCCTCACCTTCCCGACCCCTCGGCCGATTCCTCGGAACAGGCTCTCATGATCGATGATGATATGGCAGGGGTGTTAGCCCCTGCCACTTCTTTGTGAGAAGCATCGAAGGGAACGTTGACGGCTACCGGATCAATGACCTACTTCTTCATCGACTTCTCGAAAGCGGCTTCGGCCTTTTTCGCTTTTTCCTCGGCCATCCTTTCCTTCTCTTCCGCCGCCTTTTCCCTCTCCTCCGCCGCCTTTTCCCTCTCCTCCGCCGCCTTTATGGCACTTTCGGCGCGGGCCGATGTTTCATCCGCCTTCACTCTCGCCTCATCGGCAGCGGCCTTGGCGGCTTGGGCATCCTTCAATGCCTGGTCCGCTTTCGCATCGATCATTTTCTGTTCGGCCTGTACTTTCTGGAGATCACCGGTTGTTGCGCACCCGATCAACAGGGTGGGGAGAACAAGCAGCATCGTGATCAGAAGCAGTCGTGTCTTCATCTCGCTTCACCTCCTTTCTGTCCCGTTTTCCTTGTCGGGAAGTTGAATTGCATCCATCAAATATTTACCCCGGATGAAAAAAAGAGAGGGCGCTTATTCATTTTTGTCAGGTTCGATTACAATTCCGTCAATTTCCAGATCTATTTTCAGGCGTTTCGCCGCCTTTTTCGCATCGTCGCCATCGTCGAACGGACCGGCGATGACACGGTAGCGATCGCTCTTTTGGAACACCCGTGCAGGGATTTGTGGTCCCTGGTGATTGATGATGGCGGCGATCCTCGTAGCTTCGATCTTGTCGGTCACATCGGCGGCCAATAGATACCATGCCTGCAATTTCAGCGCCGGTACTTCCGGTTTGCCGTACAGGTTCTCCGGGTGCTCGAGTTCTACAGGGTTCGCGGCTACCTG
>QJVY01000199.1 GCA_003235555.1 Ignavibacteria bacterium
CGTGAGGAGATGTGGAATGGTGAACAGCTTCCGGGGAGAGGTCGCGGCGAAGGTTCCTCCGGCCGTGACGGTCACCTGCATGATGTCCTCCCCGTTGACGAAAAATAATTCCTTCCCGCTGTGCGCCCAGACGGGTTGGGCACCCCCGGTCACGGACACCTGGGTGCGGCCGACACCTTCCGGATAGGGCCGGACAAAAATTTCGTTGCGCCCGGATTCGTTGGACGAGTACGCAAGCCACCGGCCGTCCGGAGAAAGCCGGGGGGTGCCTTCATCGAATTTCGATTTCACGATGAGCTTCGGCGGGTCGTTGCCCCCTGGGCGGACAACCCCGATGTCGCCGTCCCCCCCTAAAATCCTGATCACCAGGTCCGACCCGTCCGGCGTGAACGATTGCGGCTGATAGTAACCCGGTTCCGGAATCCCGAGCAACTGCTCGGGGCTGCTCCCGTCCCACACCCTCGAACGGATCACGATCTCTCCTCTCTTTGCGAGGGAGTAAAACACGCGTTTCCCGTCGGGGAACCAGACCGGGGTGTTGTGGTTGCCGCCGCCGAATGTGAGGCGGCTCAGTGTCTTTCGTTCGATCTGGTAGATCCAGATGTCGTCGTTGGCGGCGAGGATCGTCAGCGCGAGTTTCTTCCCGTCGGGGGAGAGCGCGGCGCTGTTGTAGGCGCGCGATTCGTCGATGACTTTTTCCTGGTGTCCCGACCGGTCGATCGTCACGATGTTCGACCTGTTGAAGGGAAGGGCGTCTCCCGGCGTGTAGATCATCACCCCGGTTTTTGAGAACGCGAAATATGAACTGCCCGAACCGAGGTTCGTCTTCCCCCCCTCGAACAAGCGGATGGAGCCTCCGCCGAGTGTCAGCGTGGAGGGGTCGAACGCAACGGCGTTGATCGCTCCTTCCCTCGCGTAGACGATGTACCCTCCCGGCACGTACCGCGCGCATGTCCCCCCCCGGATGAGGATCTGTTTCTCCTTCGTGGCGATGTCCATCACGGCGATGGACGCCTCGTCGAAAGTGGAAATGTTGTCCATCTTGATCGTGTAGAGGAGGTGCTTTCCGTCGGGTAACAAAGACGGGAACCGGTGGCTGCTCTCTCCGCCCGCCGTATCGAGCACCGTCACCCGCTCCGGGGTACCCCCGGAGGCGTTGACGCGGAGGATGCCGTCGCTGATGTTGCCGAAATAGATGTAACCGTCATCCCCCCACACCACGCCGCGCGTGAATCCCGAGATCGGACAGAGCTCCTCAGCCGCTCCACCGGTCACCGAGACTTTCCTGATCGATCCGTCGAAGAAGGCGATCCATCGTCCGTCCGGGGAGAATGCCGGATCGCTCCCCCCCGTGGTTCCGCTGATTTCCTTGCTGACGGTTCCGTCGAGCCGGCGCAACATCAGGCCCCTCCCCTGTCCGGCGCCTGCGGAGTACACGAGCGTGGCGCCGTCGTCGGAAATGGCCATCGCCTGTGTCCCGAACGCGCTGAAATTCATCGCCGCCGAATCCGGAAGGTTCATCGACAGGTGCATCGTCCGCGAATCCATTTCACCGGATGGTACCCAGGGCCGCCAGATCAACGCGACGACCGCCAGGAGTAACACGGCCGTAAGCACGGGCCACGGGATCCGGGATTTTCCCGCGGGTACGGGCCGGTCTTCCTCTCCCGCGACGGGGGTAGCCGCGTTCCGGACACTCCCGGTAACACCGGAACGTGCTCCCGTGGAAGCGCGATAAGCGGAGGTCACCCTGCTCACGCGCTGTCGGCTCGATTCCCGCTTGAACCTCTTCAGTTCCTTGGAGATTTCCTTCGCCGACTGGTAGCGTTCGTCCGGTTCTTTGGGCAGGCATTCCAGGACGATCGCGTCGAGATCCGGCTCGAGCTCCGGGTTCACTGCCGACATGGGCGCGACGTCCACGTTGACGATCTCGTAGGCCAGGGCGGTCTCGTGCACACCCCTGAAGGGAAGTTCACCGGTGAAGAGTTCGTAGAGGAGCGTCCCGAGGGAGAAAATGTCCGACCGGTGATCGATGTCGTTCCCCTGGATCTGTTCGGGGGACATGTAGCCCGCCGTCCCGACCGTGCTTCCCTCCTTGGTGAGCCGCGTCACCGTTCCGCGAAGCTTCGCGAGGCCGAAGTCCATGATGAGCGCGATGCCGTCCTTCCGGATCATGATGTTTTCCGGCTTGATGTCGCGGTGGACGATCCCCTTTTCGTGGGCGGCGGCGAGGCCGTCGGCGACCTGGATGCCGATCTCGACCGCCTGTTTCAGAGGGAGCGTTTTCGCCCCGTCACTTCCAGAAATGTGCTTTACTTTCTCCCTGAGGGTCACTCCCTCCACGTATTCCATCACCATGAACATCCGGCCTTCGTGTTCCTGGATGTCATAGATCGTGCAGACGTTGGGATGGTTGAGGGAAGAGGCCGCGCGGGCTTCCTGGATGAAACGCGATTTGTCCTGCTCGGAGGCGGAAGAGCTGGGCGGAAGGAATTTCAACGCCACGGGGCGGTCGAGTTTCGAATCATGGGCCTTGTACACAACGCCCATTCCGCCCTCACCGAGCTTCTCAAGGATGGAATAATGTAATATGGACTGACCGATCATGATGATGGAATTACCGGGAATATCTGCCGAATTGGAGAAATAACGGGAATATTAAGGTATTGATATTGCGAGGGATAATCAATATGGGATGGTGTATTATTGAGGATTTATTTCAACTAAAACAGCCGAATTTTGAGGAAAAAGAGAACCCCGACCGCTTTGGCCGGGGTTCGGTGCCTGATTGGGGAAATGGGTGGTTCGGGGAGAAGATGGGACCTATTATTTCAAAAGGATCATCTTCTTCGACACGACGAAAGACGCCGCTTTAAGCCTGTAAAAGTACACGCCGCCAGGCAGGCCCCGGGCATCCCACACGAGGTAATGACGGCCCGGATCCCGGAATCCCTCATCGAAGCGGGCCACCCGTTCGCCGATGATGTTGAAGATTTCAATGGTGACCTCCGCCCCCTCCGGAAGTCCATACCTAATGGTCGTGGAAGGGTTGAAGGGGTTCGGATAATTCTGATCGAGCGTGTAGGTTGTCGGAACGGCCGGTGAAGCCTCAAGGACGGCCTCCCCCGGAGGCGACGGCGGGCGCTCCTCCGTCGGTACGATGCGGATCCTGTTGCCGGGCGCCTGCGCGGGAACTGTCGAGAGAATCAGTTGACCGCTCTGCGAGGCCTTCACCCAGTAACCCCTGCATGGCAGGATCGACGGGACCACGGAGTACCCGGTCGTGTAGCCGAAAAACTGCGAGGTGACGATGCCCGGAGGTTCGCTCGTGATGTTCGAGACCGGCACCGGTTCGCCGATCGAGCCCACCATGTTCCATCCCTCGAGGACGGTGAAGGTGTCGGCGGTCAGCAGAGCACCGATGAGGGAAACCACTTCGGCGGAATCGAATTTGAGCCAGTACCCGGGACCGTTCTCCAGGGTTGCCCCGGTCTGGTACGCGCCGTCGAAATAAAAAGCGTCCGTAGTCGAAGTCGGGAAGAGGGCGTTCTTCGAATAATCGGCAACGACGGAGGGCACCGAAACGATGTTCCATCTCCCCCCCACGAAGACGAGATTGGTGCTGTCGTTGGTGAAGTATGCTCCGATTTTGTGATCGCTGCTGATGTTGGTGAAGATGTGGGAGCTGGGGGTCCCCGAATCGGCATCGTCGATGATCACGATCCCGATATTGTATCCGCTGTCGGGCGTGATATTGTACGCTTGTGTCTGTCCGTGGACGACCGGCGTCACTCCGGCCTGTGAAATTGAACCGTGGGGTCCCGCCGTGGCCGTGAGGTAATACACGTTGATGGCGAAGACCACGCGGATGGTTGAGTTGATGGTGACGTTGTTGAACGTGTACCCCGATGGGGCGCCGATATGCGAACCGTTCACGAAAACACTGTCCACGTGGTACCCGGTGATCGGGGTAAACGTGTATGCCTGGCTGCCATTCCAGGGGACTCCGGTGACTCCCGGCGGGGAGATCGATCCGTGCGGGCCCGCGCTCGCGGTGATCGAGGGAAGGATTCCGAGGGTACCGTCGGGGAGGAGGTTCTGGATGTACACGTCATCGTCACCGGACCTTCCGTCCTGCCAGGCGATGATCGCCCCGCCCTGCCCGTCGGTTTCGATCGCCGGACCGAGCTGGTGCCCGGGCGCCACACTGATTTCCCTCCCGTTGAGCGCCCACGCCGGGGCGCCGCCGGCCGTAATGCGCTGTGCGTAAATATCGTAACTGACACCGAACCTGATGTCGGACCAGGTGAAATAGGCGCCGCCCGATCCGTCGGAGATGGTCTTCGGAAGAACCTGGTGCCCCGAGTCCGTACAGACTCCGACCCCGTTGTGGGTCCACGTTTCGCCGCCGAAATTGTTGAGGTGCTGCGCGAAGACGTCGGTGCTGAGGGTGTTCCTGTCGTCCTGCCATGTGATGAACGCCCCGCCCGACCCGTCGTTCGCCAACGCGATGTTCACCTGGCTGTACGGGGCTGTGCACACCGACTCGGCGACCGCGTTCCACATCAGGGCGCCCGACGTGTTGACCCTCTGTGCGTAGATATCCCAGCTGAGGCCGCTTCGCGCGTCCTCCCAGGCGATGACCGTCCTCCCCGCTGCGTCGCTCACCGCCCTCGGGTTGACCTGGTCGTTTACAGCGATCGAGACCGGAATTCCGTCGACGACCCATGCCGGTGTCCCGGTCGGACCGATCCGCTGGGCATAGATGTCGTAGCTCGTGCTGCTCCGGAAATCCTGCCACGTGATGATCGCACCCCCGGACCCGTCGGATACGGTCACCGGATTCATCTGGTTTTCCCCCGTCGCGCACACGGGAACTCCGTCGGCCGTCCACACGGCCGAACCGGTCGAGTCGATCCGCTGGGCATAAATATCGAAGTTGGTCCCGGTCCTGAAGTCCCTCCACGCGATGATCGCGCCCCCCGCGCCGTCCGACACGATTCCGGGGACGTCCTGTGTCTGTGATGCCAGGCAGACCGGCGCGCCGTCGGGAGCCCAGAAGACATTTCCGGACGAATCGATCCGCTGGGCATAAATATCCCAGCTGGTGCCGCTCCGGTAATCCCTCCACGCGATCAGCGCCCCTCCTTCACCGTCGGAAACCAGGTTCATGCCATAGGAATCATTGAGGAGAGAACAGATGGGGACTCCCGCGGTGGCCCATTTCCTGAACCCGAGTGTGTCGACACGCTGGGCATACACATCGTACCCGGTGCCGGGTCTGAACTCGCGCCATGCGATGATCACTCCGCCCGATCCGTCCGCGACCATCCTGGTGTCCACCTGTGCGCCCGATCCGCTGGCCACGAGTGTGTTGGCAGTGGTGTCCTTCGTCCACTGCGCCTGGGACCCGTTCGGGACCAGGCACAGCGTGAAAATCATAGGGGATAGTAATCTGGCGAGTTTCATCGGTTACCACGTAATCATCGGCACGTCCCTTGCCTGTATATGTTAAGAAATTCCTGCCAAATGTCCAAAAGAAGTGGGAAACCCGGCTTTGTTCGGCCGTTTTCATGGGGATTGCAGGGAGGGGATAGGGTCTATTTTACCAGGAGCATGCTCTCCGTCGCGTGAAAACCCCCCGCGATCATGCGAAAGTAATACGTCCCGCTCGGAAAGGCGGTGGCGTTCCACTCGACCGAATGGTACCCCGCCTCGTGAAATCCATCGACGAGGACGGCGGCCCTCTTCCCCAGGGCAGTGAAGATTTCCAGCCGGACGTCACCGTCGGACGGGAGCTGGAAGCGGACCGTCGTCAGGGGGTTGAAGGGGTTCGGGTAATTCCGGGAGAGAGCCGCGCCGGCGGGGAGTGCCGGTGATCCGGCGGCCGGGCTTCCCGGAGGGGACGGAGGCTCGATGCCCTCCGGCCGGATCCTGATTCTCGTCGCGATGTTCTCCACCGGCGAGGTGTCGAGGACAAGTTTCCCGGGCTCGTCCAGCCTGAGCCAATAGGCGCGGCCGGGTCGCAGCGTGTCCTCACGGTGGAACCCCCCGTCATAACCGAACACGGCGGATGAGGGGAGGCCCCCGGGTATCGTCGCGATGGAAGACGCCGCGACCGCTTCGCTCAGAGCGGCGATCATGTTCCATCCCGCCCGGACGTCGATGGTGTCGCTGAAGCGTTTCGTCCCCGCGACATGGATCGTCGAACCCGGCGACAGCCGCACCCAGTATCCCTCTCCGTATTCGAGTGTGTCGGTCTCGATGTAAGCCGATTCATAGCGGTAGAAGGGTGTCAGGGCGCCGGGGAACACGGCGGACCCGGTCCGGTCCATGACGAACCCGGGAAGAGAGACCAGGTTCCACGCGTTGGCTGTCGTGATGCTGAACGTGTCGGGCGTCGTCACAAAAAAACCGACCGGAGACCACGGGCTCGTGCTCTCCGGGTGCCGGGCCCGTACCCTCCAGTAGAGCGTGGTATCCGTCTGGAGGGAGAATACCGCGAGACTCGTTCCGGCGATCATCGAATCTTCGAATGCGACCGACGTAAATCCGGAATCCGGACCGCACTGCAGATGGTAGAACGTCGCCGGTGGCGACCCCTTCCAGGCGAAATCGACGTTGGAAAACTGTGACGATCCCTGGACGGGCGCCTTCGGTTCAGGTGCCGCCAGGATCGTCCGGAACCTGTTGAACGCACTGTAGATGCTCACCCCCCCCGCGTTCAGGCTTCTCGTGCGCCAGTAGTACGTCGTGAAGGACCCGAGCCCTTCCGCGGTGAGCGAGGTGTCCGTGACCACGGTGTCGCGGACCCACGGCGGCACGAAGAGACTTTCGGGAGACACCTGTATTTCGTACGTCGCGGCCCGGGCTGCAGCCAGCCAGGTGAGCGTCGCTGGCACGCCGACGTCGTTCTCCCCCTCGCCGGGCGCATGGAGGACAGGCGTCACCGGCGCCTGTATGACGGTCGTAAATTCCGATCGCTGTGAGACGGGTCCGGCGCCGACAAAATTCACCCCCTGAACGTCCCAGTAGTAGCGGGTCAGGAAGGGGAGGATGCCGGGGGAGAACGCCGTGTCCGCGATCGTCGTATCGAACATCGTCGTCCCGAAGAGTGAATCCGTTCCGAGCCGGAGCCTGTATCCGGTGGCCCGGGCGCCGGCCGACCAGCGGAGGTTGGTCGATGTCGGCACGTCGGTTGAGCTGTCGGCCGGGTGCAGAGGGGCCGATGAGCCCGGGACCTGTACCGCGTTGTCGAAATTCCGGATATCCGACCACATCGCGTCATGGATCGACCTGGCCGGCCGGACCCGCCAGTAGTACCGTGAAAAGTTCGATAGGATTTTGATGAGCGCGGTCGTGTCACCACCCACGATCGTGTCAGCGATGACGCCCCCGGAAAACGTGGAGTCGGTGGCGACCTGGACCCTGTAGGGAGGGTAATACAGCGGCCGCTGCCACCGAAGGGTGATCTCCGGCGCATCATTGAGGTACCCCTGGACCGGCGAGAGCGCCACGACCGGGGTGGAGTCGTTTTCGGCGGCGACCAGGTGCCGGTCGGCGGCGACTCCGGTGAAGATTTCCTCGGACCCGGAGGGCCACCGTATTACCAGGCTGTCCACCGTCGCCGCATCGCGCAGTCCGAAGTGGAGCTGCAGGTTCTGGCCGCAGTATCCCGACTGCCCCTCCACGACCCTGGTGAGCCAGGCGGGGGAACCTCCCATGACCGCTTTGACGCGGACTTTCGCGCCGAGGGCCGCGGCGTTCGACGCCGTCCCCCGCAGGTCAAGTGTGAGCCAGTGGTTGGAATTTCCGTCGTTGGAGTAGAAGGCATTGACCTGGTTTTCGCCCTGCGTGCGCGCCACGAAGAGGTCCAGGTCGCCGTCCCCGTCGAAATCCCCCCACGCGTTGCCGTACATGAAACCGGGATCCGTAACGACCGGACCGGCGAGGATCCGTTCGAACCGCGCGGTGTCCGTTTCGGCGAGGAGATTGCGGTAGAGGTAGTTCACCGCGGCCCCCCCCGAGTATGCGTGCGTCACGATCAGGTCGAGGTCGCCGTCGTTGTCCATGTCGCCCCACCCGGCCGACGCTCCGTACCCGATGTCCGTGGCGAGGGGACCGGCGGAGTCCGCGCCGAACGTCCCGTCCCCGTTGTTGACGTACAACCTGCTGGCCTGGCTCGTCCAGTTCACGACGAAGACGTCCTGGTCGCCGTCGTTGTCGTAGTCCCCCCAGGAACCGCTCCAGCTCGAACCCCCGGAATTGACGAGCGGTCCGGTCGTCACGCGCTGGAATGTGTCGGCGCCGGTCTCCATCAGCATGTTCCTGTAGAGGTTTTCGTTGCCGTTTACTTCGTTCGCGACGAACAGGTCCTGGTCCCCGTCGTTGTCGTAGTCAACCCAGTTGACCCCGCGGGAGGACCAGGCGTCCTGGGACTGGGCACCATCCGTGATCTTCACGAACTGACCGTTGCCGGTGTTCCGGTAGAGGAAGTTGAGCCGTGGACCGGAGCTGTTCGCCACGTACAGGTCCACGAGCCCGTCGTTGTTGTAGTCTCCCCAGCTCGCCGTTTCCGAATATCCCCCGTCGTTCACCGTCGGTCCGGTGAGGATCCGCGTGAAGGTCCCGTTGCGGTCGTTGTGGTAGAGGAGGTTGTTCTGGTTGTACCAGTTGACCGCAAACGCGTCGGGGTAGCCGTCGTTATCGTAATCCCCCCACGTGCTCCCGTCCGAGGAACGCTGGTCCAGCGAGATCTGGAGGGCGCTCATCCGCGTGAACGAAAAGCCGGGCCCGCCCTCGTTCCTGAAGAGGACGTTGTTCTGCCCTCCCGAGAGGCCGCGGGTCACGAAAAGGTCGAGGTCTCCATCCCGGTCGTAGTCGACCCAGTTCACGCTTCTCCACGCGCCCGCTTCGGTGACCGGGCTCCCCGTGGTGATTTTCGTGAACGTCTGGGAAAATGAACTTCCCGCCGGGGCGAGGAGGAGGATACCGGTCGCGGCGATCAGGGAAACAGATGTCCGGGTTGTCTGCATGGTCATGGCCTCGGGATTGGTACGGTTGAATTCTGATCAACCATACCCAATTCGGGCAATACCATCAATACCCGTGCGGCGGGGTGTTGCGGGTGTGAGACGGTAGGTCGGGGCCGTGCGGCACCCGACGGGCGTTCAACCGGCCGATCGAAGGGCGGCGAACACCTGCTCCCTCAGCGTCCTGCTGAGTGAGAGCTGCTCACCGGTGTGGAGCACGACGAGGTGATCGCCGTTGACCATAGGCCGGAGTTCCCGGATGCGGGAAATCCGCACGATCGTCGAACGGTGTATCCGAACGAACGTCGACTCGTCGAGGTTTTGCTCCAGGACCGACATCCGTTCCCGGTGGAGGTGGACCTTTTGGGGGGTGTGTAGTTTGACGTAGTCCCCGTCGGCCTCGATCCAGTCGACATCGTCCACCGGGACGATGGTGACGCGCCCCACCGACCTGATGACGAACCTGGAGAGTTTTTCCCCGGGGGGACGCATCGCGCCGATGAGGGCCTCGATTTTCTTTTCGAGCGCGCCCCGCTCCGCCCCTTCCAGCAGGGCCCTGGCCCTGACGACCGCGACTTCCAGGCGTTCGGCTGTCACCGGTTTGAGGAGGTAGTCCACGGCGTGGACTTCGAAGGCGCGCAGCGCGTGAAGGTCGTAGGCGGTGACGAATACCGTTACGGGCATCCTGCCCACACCCACCGCTTCGATCACGCCGAATCCGTCAAGGCCGGGCATCTGAATGTCGAGGAACGCGAGATCGGGCCGGAGTTCGAGGATCTTCCCGACAGCCCCGATCCCGTCCTCGCATTCGGCGACGATATCCAGCTCCGGGTGACCGCCGAGCAGTTTCCTCAGCCCCTTTCGCGCGAGCGGTTCGTCGTCGGCGATGAGGACGCGTACTCTCCTCGCGTTCAGGGCGTACCTCCCCGTGGGGGCCGGTGGTCAACCCCGCGGTACGGAATCGATATCGTAACGTTCGTGCCAACCCCGCCTGCCCCGGGGGCCATTTCCACCGACTGATCATCCCCGTAGAGCTGAGCGAGACGCGACCGGGTGTTTGCCAGGCCGAGCCCCGCCCCCGGCGCCGGGGCGTGCGTGTCCCGCCGTCCGGGCCCGGCATCGCTCACCCGCAGGACGAGCCTCCCGTTTTCCCGCTCCGACGAGATGGTGATCGTCCCCGGTCCCGGGAGCATGTCGATCCCGTGCTTCAACGCGTTTTCGACGAGGGGTTGAAGGATGAGGTAGGGTACGGCCGCCTCGAGGGTGTCCGGGGGAATGTCCCTGCGGACGCTCAGCCTGTCGCCGTAGCGGATTTTCTGTATCCGCAGGTAATAGTCGAGGAATTCCATTTCCCTGCTGAGGGGCACCTCCTGTGTACCGACGTTTTCGAGGGACAACCGGAGAAGGTCGCTTAAATACGAAAGTGTGGTTTTCGCCGCCCCCGGATTCTCATCGACGAGCACCGTGATCGCGTTGAGCGTATTGAAGAGGAAGTGCGGGTGCATCTGCATCTTGAGCGCGTCCAGTTTCGCCTCGGTCAGCTGGACCTGGAGCTGCACCGCGCGCTTCTCCCGCTCGATGGAGAGGCGGTAGTAATCGTACGCGTGGCAGGCAACCACCAGGAAACCGAAGCTCAGAAACCTCCATGCGTGCGCGAGGCCGACGAACATCGAGAGGAACTCTTCGACCGATCCGACACTGGCGACGGTGATCAGGCCCGGGACGGACGTCGCGAAGAGGATGTAGAGCGCCCCGTGGGCGACCGAGAAGATGATGCCCACGGCGAAATAGAGGATGATCGTGCGCGTTGTGAGTCGCCGTCCGGAGGTGAGCGCCACGATGGGAACCGCGAAGGCGACCCAGATTCCCGCGAATCCCGCGAGGTCGATCAGGGAACTGATGATCTCCAGCGGCATTCCCCTCTGCAGGTCGAAGATGACGCGCTGGACGACGAACGCGAGGTTTGTGACGAGGTAAAACCCCGACACCACGCGCCACTTGTTCCAATCGATTCTCCCGGAACGGCCTGTCATTTCGCAATGTACGGATAACCTTCCACCGATTCAATCTCCGCGCGACCACCCGTTGCCGCGGTGCGGCGGGACGCGGAAAGGACAAAAAAAATCCCGTCCTGGGGGGACGGGATCGGAATTACGGGGAACGGTGACGGCTCATATCCCGTCGGGTTTCTCTTTTTCCATTTTCTTGTCCATCTTCTCCTTCATCTCCTTCTTCATCATGCCGGCGGGCTTGATCATCTCCGTGATCTGCGCATCGGTCATGGTCATGTCCGGATGATGGACCTTCGCGTGTTCCTTCGTCATCGAAATGATTTCCGCCTTGTCGTGGCTGACGACCTTGAAACCGCATGCGGGATCGCAGGCGAGGGACATGAGGCCTTCCCTCTCCTTCATCTTCATCATCTCGTCCTTCTTCATGTCGCCCTTCTTCGTCTCCATTTTCATCTCGGACTTTGCCGCGTCCTTGTCCTGGGAGAAGGTGACGGTGGAAAAGGCGACAATCAGCGTGACGGCGAACAGCGCCGTAAGCAATTGTTTCATCATGTGGGGCTCCTGTATGTGATTGTGAGTGTGGCTTAATGTGCCAAGGCCGGCGGGCCGGTAGCGAGAAATCCTGGAACGGTAAGTCTACCCTGGGAAGAATCCCCGGGACGCAGGCGTGGCGGTACTACTCTTAACATACGATTTTTTCAATAAGTTCATCCGGAAAACTTCGGAAAAAATAATTTTCAAACAAATACGCCCGAAACGGGCGGATTCGGTCCCTCCCGGGGCCCGGTCGGACGGGATGCGGCGGAAAAAGGGTCCTGCCGGGGGTCCGGCCCTCCCGGTAGATGCCGTCATTCGCTG
>QJVY01000185.1 GCA_003235555.1 Ignavibacteria bacterium
TAAGGTCCTTCTTCGTCGCGGTCCTCACCTCCCTCACGGTGGTGATGATCCCGCCCCCCTTGTCGGCGATCTCCTGGTAGGACGCTCCGCGCGCCCGCATGGCGAACTCCTCCTCGCGGCTGCCCGAGAAGAGGAGGTGCGTGTGGGAATCCACGAAACCCGGCATCACCAGCCTGCCCAGGCAGTCGAGGACGGTGGCTTCCTTGATGGTGCCCATCGACAGATCTTCCATCCGGCCGCACCATTTGATCGTATCGTTCTCGATGATGACGGCCGCGTTCGGGATGACGCCGATGTCCGACATTTCGGCACCGCGCTTGAGGCGCCTGCCGTGCGAGGGGACGGTGACGAGCTGGGTGATATTGATGAGCGCGAGATTCAATCCGGTCCGGAGTTGAAAAGTGCCCTAAGATAAGGAAATTGAAAAGGTATTACAAGGAAGGTCGCGTGCGGCGGACCGGCGGTCCGTCCCCGGCGGGGGCGTCCCGGGACCGTCAGCGCCGGATTTCGAGCCTGAAATGCTCCCACGAATCGAGCGGCTTCGCGCCGAGTTTCCGGTAGAACCGTTTCGCGCCCCTGTTCCAGTCGAGCACGATCCATTCCATCCGGCCGCACCCCCTCCGTTTCGCTTCGGCCACGCAAAACAGGAAAAGCGCCTTCCCGATCCCGGCGCCCCTGCTGGAAGGCAGTACGAAGAGGTCTTCGAGGAAGAGAACGGGAAGGGCCCGGAAAGACGAGTAGGTTTCGAACGTCAGCGCGTAGCCCGTCGCCTTCCCGTCGGTCACCGCCAGCCAGGCGTCGAACCGTTTCCCCGGACCGGAACAGCCGGCCAGGAGGCGGCGTTTCGCCGCCGGCGTGGGAGGGTGCAGTTTTTCGTACGCCGCGAGCGCGTCCACGAGCGCGAGAAGCGTCCGCCCGTTGCGTTTCGTCACCTTCCTGATGATCGTGCGGGGTTTCTTCATAATTTTGGTTCAGCGGGATCGGGATCCGGTGGAGTGCCATCGCCGGCCTGCGGGACCGCGGGGTCGTCGTCCCCCGGGCCACGCTCCTCGAAGCCCTCGCACGCGATGACGGGGAGCGGTGGATACCTGGGGAAGCGTGTGTCGGTCCGGGAGCGGCCGCAGAGAAGAAAACCGGAGCCCCTGGCGTTCCCCGTGACCGCGGCCCATGTGCAGGAGCGGCACAGGCCGGTTTCGGGTGGGGGCGGGCCTGCGGTCAGGATCGTTCGTCCCTCCGCGTCGGCGGACGCATCAGGCTGCCGGGGGAGATGCTTCCTTTTTTTCCGGTTCGTTCGATTCGAGCTGTTCGATCACTTTCGTCAGTCCCTTCGATACCAGCGTATCGAGGAGGGTCCCGCTGATCCGCACCGTCGGTTCGTCCATGTGTTTGAAGGATTCCTCCGACTGCTTCGCCTCCGGTTCGACCGTTTCCGCCAGCTTGATCACGGAGGGGTCGCTCGTGATGTCGGCGGACGCCGCCGAACCGACCGCCCCCAGCGCGAACCGGGCGCCCAACTCGCCGATCGGCCGGAAAAATTCCTCGGGCACCTCCCGCACGCTCGTGGAGATCAGCTGGCCGACGTCGGACATGCGGCGGTCGAGCGAGCGGCCCTTCAGTTTCGAGGACGAGGCGAGTGTGTACATCGTGTTGGTGATGTTCGACGTCAGGGCGGCCGAGGAGGACTGGAGCGCGCGGCTGAGGCTTCCGCCGGCGTTCTCGATGTTCTCCCCCAGGGCCGTGAGGCCGTACTGGACCGAACGGCCGAGCGTTTCGAGTCCCTTGCGGACGTTCTCGCTGTGCCGGAGGGTCGACTGGGCCTGGATGCGCGCCGACTCGATCTGCGAGTAGCCCTTGTTGTAGGCGACCAGCAGCTGCGTCGATCGGTCGATGTCGAACTGCAGCCGGTCGACCATCTGCGTATCGCGTTTTTCGTAGTAGTAGTCGCGGGCCCTGTAGTAGTGCCACAGGGAGACCTGCGTCATCAGCTGCAGGAGACTCGGGTCCGTCCCCACCGTGGACATCGCCTTCTGCCCGATGTGGAGGTTCATCGCCGCCTCCCACTCCTTCGAGCCGAGCCGCATGAACCACTGCCGCGCCGCGACCAGGTCGTTCAGGTCGTCGGGGGACCGGACCTCTTTGGTCACGCCCCGCTGCGCGTATCCCATCGCCGCCATGTACGCGATCGCCGAGGCGGATTTGTGCACGCCGAGGTCCGAGAAGAGGCGGAACGCGATGATCAGCAGGTCGAGGACCTTGTCCGTGAGATTTCCCGTCTCGTAGTGCGTTTTCACCTTGGCGAAGATGTCCTGCGCCCGCCGGAGGGAAAGCTCGGCGATTTCGCGGTAACGCTGTTTCAGGATCAGCGTCCGCCGGGCCTGCTTGTCGAGGTATTTCCTGTCTTCCTTGCGCAGCGCGGCGATCGCGTCGCGGATGTCCCGGAGCGAGACGCATTCGGAGATCCTGGTCCCGCCGCACATGTAGCAGGAGGTGCGGGCCTTTTCGTAGTCGATCCAGCGGTGATCGCAGCTGAGGCACCGCTCCATCCCCAGCTTCGTTGAAAATGTTTCGGTCACTGGACCCTTTCCTGAAGTTGCCGGATCAGGCGCTGGTATTCGTCCTCGGTGAGTTCGCCGAACGCGTACTTCGTCTCGATGGTCTCCCGGTCGAAGTGCTGGCGCGCCTTGACCGCCACCTGCTTGTACGTTTCCGCCGCCCTGATGCGCGCGAAGCCCCGGAGCGTTTCGATCTCCTCGTGGTAGAGCATTTCCAGCCGGGCGGAGTCCGAACTCAGGTCGAAGGACTTCTCCCCGGCGGAGAGCCGCCGGAGGTTCGTCAGTTCGGAGAACTCCCGCGGGCTGATGTTCTGGAGGATCTCGAGGGCCGTTTCGAATTCCTTCGCCTTATAATAGAAGTGGTATGAGAGTTTGAACTCCGATTCCTTCAGGAACCAGTCCGCGATGTCGCGGTATTCGGCGGCCGCGAAGGAGGCCCTGTCGTAGAGATAAAACAATGACAGGTAGTCCCCGGCGGACCGTTTCATCGCACCGATGCTCTTCATGTCGTCGTTGACCCAGTGGTACCATTCCTTCAGGTCGTCGCGGTCTTCCTGCTGTGCGATCTGGAGAAAATCGGTCGGCCTTTCCCACGCGACGAAAAACGCGAAGGTGAGAAGGGCGGCGTCGATGTTGTGCGGGTTGGAGACGAGCGCCTCGCGCAGAATGCCGCACACGGTCTCCCTCTCGTTTCCCGGGAGTGAGAAGAGCAGTTTGATCGGGACCCGCGGGGGCTTGCGGAGCGTGTCGTGGTGGTCGTGGAACTGGAGCTGTCTCTGCGGGTTCGATTCCGGGACCTCGAGTTCCAGTTGTTCGATCGCGGTATAGAACCGGTCCTTCACGAGGACCTTCCGGGTCCCGCTGTACCACGGCGTATCGGCGTCGCGGTAGGCGCTGTCCAGGAACATCCTCCACGCGCTCATCGGGCTCTCGATGAACGAGTTGCCCGGGAGCGGAATCGTCGTCTTGAAAATCGCGATCAGGTTCTGGCTCAGGGCGACCTGGTCGTCCCCCTCACCCGAGAGATGGACCAGGTGGTTCAGGAAGTAGTGCCTGAGCCAGGGTCGCGTGAGGGTCTCGTCGATTTCATGACGCACCGTGGACTTCGTCC
>QJVY01000170.1 GCA_003235555.1 Ignavibacteria bacterium
AATTCACGAGTGCGGAATCTAGCTTCCCCTCATCAGAAAATAAGACACCAATGTTGTCCAGGAGAATTCCTCTACCTGACTGGTCGCCGAGCGAGTCATATAAAGCCAGACTCTGGCTATAAAATTGACGGGCCGTATCAAATTCATGAAGGCTCCAATGAACCACCCCACGCCTGTTCAGACAAGATGCCTGTTGCACAATGTCACGATTTATTACTGCCAGTGCGAGCGCCCGGGAATAGATACTGTCCGCTGTCTTGAAATCTTCCGCAATCTCGTATGTTAAGCCATAACCAACACGGGCTTCAATGAAGAGAGAGTCGAGCGATATCGCCTTCTGATACATCTCACGCGCTACGCGGATATCCACCTGATCCTTTTTATGGGCAAACAGATATGCTGCCCGGAGATAATACTCATACGAATCGGGCATCGGGGTCCTTTTGCTCGAGAGCTCCCTGTACAGTAAAGGGGATGGGCTCAGGTGAAGGGCTCCGACGATTGCCCCGGTGACCCTGCCCTGCAGAGTTGAGGCCTCCCCTGCGGATGCTTTGAGCTGATCCGCCCAGAGGGTGGTTCCCGTGCCTGCTTCTATGAGTTGGATACTCAATCGGAGCAGATTCCCTTCTCGCTTGAGTGTGCCATCGAGCAAATATCGCACCTTCAGCGTTTTTGCAAGCTGATCCGCGGGCAGCTTCGAATCCTGGACACTCAGGATGTCTGTCATCGGGGCCACCCTCACCAAGCCCATCCTTGCCACGTCGATGATCACATCCTGGGTGATTCCGTAGCTGTACGGCTCGTCCTCCGCCGATCCCAGATTTTTGAGGTAGAGAATCGCGATTGACGGCACCTCCGATGGCTCTCCCATCCACCGCGGCGGAATCAGGAAGTAGCCGATCAACGCCAGGACCGCGCATACACCCGTGAAGAGGATCATCCTCCCCTGCCTGGAAATTCGGATACGCCTCCTCCTCACTCCTGATACCGCACCTGCCTCCACCATACGATTCAGCGCACGCAGATCGGTAAGCATCTCTTCAGCCGTCTGGTAACGTTTGGCAACCTCCTTCTCCATGGCTTTAGCGATGATCCGCTCGTCCGGCAGCGAGAACTCAATCGGCCGGGGCTCGTCGTGTACCACCGAATAGAGGATCGCCGCCTCGTGTTCTCCAACGAAGGGCAGCTTTCCCGTTACCATCTCGTACATGACGACACCCAGCGACCACAGATCGCTTCGTTCGTCAACGTTCTCTCCCTTGACCTGCTCCGGGGACATGTATGCCGCCGTTCCCATTGTCGATCCGGTCCGTGTCAGCTTCGTCAATCCACTCTTCTGCGCCAGACCGAAATCAAGGATCTTCGCCTGTCCCTTCTCTGTGATGCTGATATTGCTGCTCTTGATATCGCGATGAACAATCCCCTTTTCGTGGGCTGCCTGAAGACCCTCGGCGATCTGGATGGCGATCGAGACGGCTTCCCGCATCTCCAAGGGTCCCTTCTCGAGTTTTCTGCTCAAGGAAGTCCCCTCGTAATATGCCATGGCGATGAACATCCTGCCCTCGGAAGTTTCATCGATTTCGTAGATGGTGCAGATGTTGGGATGATCCAGGGCGGAGGCACTCTTGGCCTCGCGGATGAAGCGGGTACGTTCCTCGTCGGAGATGGTAAAGTCGTGCGGAAGGAACTTGAGGGCCACCTCCCGGTCGAGCCTGATGTCGCGGGCCTTGTACACCACACCCATCCCGCCTTCGCCAAGCTTCTCGAGAATTTTATAATGGGATATGGTAGTGCCGACCAATATTCCTCCACATATCTACATCCGAGGGGAAATAATACCAACTACCACGGGGTGCTTTAGAAGAGGATTGATATCTGGATCAACTTTGTGGTAAAGTTGATATCCGGCAAGAAAACTGTGGAGACTCCTATCTCATCCCCGATAGTTTGATACGGGAAATATAGACCATCTCCATAAGATTAGCAACCCATTCCCGCGCACTTTGGGCGAAATGGACTGCTTGGGGGGGTAGGTCAGTCCGACGATCACAGGGGAAGTCTGACCAACATGTCAGGTGGAATTGTCAAATCGGCCATCCACATCCATTTTAAGACGCCTTCGCCTATTTTATCAATACCATTTGCTTCGTATCTTCAAACTCCCCTGTGGTAAGGCGATAAAAATAGATGCCGCTTCCGAGACCTGACGCATCCCACGTTGTCTGATAGTTACCGGCAACAAGATCATGCGAGACCAGCGTCGAAATTTCCTGGCCGAGTGTGTTGAAGATATTAAGTGTGACGTAACCCGTGTGTGGAAGCGAGAAGGCGATTGTGGTGCGGGGGTTAAACGGATTCGGGAATTCTGGTTAAGGACATACGCCTCTGGCAGTTGATCGGGTATCTGCTCGACAGATGTAATCATTTCTGACAGCGGCCGCCCCCAGACGCCGCCGCCGTATATCCCCGCAAAGAGATCCGTGCTACCCGTTGCAAAGCAGTTAGTGTACCCACCGCCGGGCCCATTGGTCTGTACCCACTGGGCGTTCACCCCAGATGGATATACACAAAGCAGGGCAAGTACAACAAAGGTCGAACCAATTCGGCTCATGGACATATCTCCTCTCCTGAAAAGATTATTCTACGGGCAAGGCCCGTCAACATACCCTCCCAACACTCTGGTCCGACGATCACCGTAGCGAGCTTACCGGCATTTCACCACGATGGAATCGATGAAGCATTCACATTCCATCCATGGTTCATATTTCTATTTCATCAACACCATCTTTTTGGTTTCGGTGAACTCCACCGTCTGTAGACGGCAAAAGTAGATGCCGCTTGGACTGTCCTGTCCATTCCACTGGACCCGGTAGAATCCGGCTTCCTTCCGTTCACTGACAAGTGTGACCACTTCTTGACCCAGCAGGTTGAATATCCTGAGGGTCACCAAGCCGGGCGTTGGTATCGAGTAGCTGATTTCTGTCGAAGGATTGAAGGGATTGGGATAGTTTTGATCCAGTGCGTAAGCCTTGGGGATTACCCCACTCACCACTTCCGGCGGAGATGGTGGAAGTTCCCCGGTGTCCACGATACGGATGCGATTCGAAGGCGTTGCCGCGGAAGGGGTCGACAACACCAACTTCCCGGACTGAGACACCTTCACCCAGTACCCATACCCCGGTCTGATCGAATCGGCGACCAGGTAATCGGGATCGCCGATGTAATCATAGAATGCCGTCGTCGTAATCCCGGGAGGAATGCTCCCGATCGAGCTGACCGGAAGCGGAGAGGTGATCGACCCGACGATGTTCCATCCTGTCTCGACGGTGAGAGTCTCCTGGTCTGCGACAGCTCCAAAGAGTTCCAGCGTCATGGCGGAGTCATACTTGATCCAATAGCCTGAGCCGGGAAAGAGCCGATCCTCCGGTTGGTATCCCCCGTGATAGGAGTATGTTCCGGAGGAGGAGCCCGGGAAGAGGACGTCCTTCGAAAAATCCTCCACCTCCAACGGGACCGAGACCATGTTCCACCGTTTGTCCACGGCAATACTGAGGCTCGACACGGTCCCGATCCCGGCCCCGGCGACAAAGAGGGTTACCGGCGAACCGGTGTGGTCGTGAGTGAACGAGAATGTGCCGTAACGTTTTCCGAGGTTTTTTGGGCTAAAGGTGATGTAGACCGTCAGGCTCTCCCCCGGGGCTATCGATCCACTGGTCGGGACGGCAGTGAACACCCCCGGGTGATCGGACACAACCGAGGAAATGGTCAGTGACGTCGGGAAGGGGTTCACAACGGTGACGCTGTCGGTCCGGCTGGAATCGACGTAGACGTTGCCGAACTGAATGCCGGACGACGCGACAATGGTCGTCTCCGGGATCATGGCGATGCCGCGAACATCGGAACGGCCGAGCGATCCGACCACCGTTCCGGCACCCGTTACGGGATTGATGCGGATGAGGCCGTTTTCTTCGCTATCGTATCCGGTGAGCCCCAGGAGATTCCCCCTCCCATCGAAAAGAATATCACTCGTCGCGATACCCTGGCCCGTGGCCCCCACCGCGTGCCTCGTCCCGGAGGGCAGGTCGATTGTATAGATGCTGTCGGGGTGAGCCAATAACCCCGTGGAAGCCCACAGAACCCCCGTCACGGGATCGAAATCCATTCCCGAGATCGGGATGCCGGCGGATGCCACAAAAGTTGCCGCCCCTGTGGCGACATCGACTTTATAAATGAGGCCCGCTCGTGCCGCATATAGCGTATCCCCGCGAAAAGCCATCCCCTTCCAGCCGGTCAACGGCAGGGGCCCGACGGGGTACGGATCCCCGCTGTCGGGATCGATGCGGACCAGGAGGAACTGTCCGATGTCCAGGAGACCGTACAGGGTGTGGGTCCCGGGGCGCACGCGTGCGCTGACGAGCATTGAGTAACCTGATGAGCCGATGGTGTCGATCGACGCGGTGGAGGTATCGATACTCAGGAGCTGTTGTTCGCCCGGTCCGGCCGTGGTGGCATATAAAACACCGTGACTTGCGGGGGGGAGCGTCAGGGTTTTCAAATACGCCCTCAACAGGGCGTCATGAATATAGAAAGGGGAATTCAGGTTACTCGACTGATTTATCAAGACTGCCACACTTACTCCGAACCTCGGTAAATAGTCGACCTGGCTGAGATACCCCGGGAGAATCCCGTTATGGACCCAGCCTGTTTTACCGAAATAGGACATTTTGGCCGTACCGAGACCATACCCAAGAGCTACAAAAGGATTTAGAATTTCAAAAAAATTTTCCTTGGAAAACGGGGCCAGTGTTTGCATTTCCTCGAGAGAGGAGGGAGCGAGAATTTCTCCCCCATAGAGGGATTTCGCCCAGCGAACCAGATTCTCGGCCCTCGAAAATATCGCACCGGCGGGTCCCACCAGTGTATACATCCCCGTGTCATACGGGATGGTCGTTTTGGGTTGTGCCACGGTCGACGCAAGGGAGTCTTCAGGGGGATAGAAGGTCTCGTTCAGGCCGAGGGGTGTGAACAGACGATTGTGCAGTTCCGTCGAGACGGTCGACCCTGTCACCGCGTGGATGATCATTCCCAAAAGAAGATAATTCGTGTTCGAGTATTTCCAGTCCGTTCCGGGTAAAAAATGCGGACCATCGACAAAGGTTGTGACGATATCCTCGGGGGTCCAGAATCTCGTGGGATTGTCAAACAACGAATCCGCCCATGGGGAGCCGGGATTGTCGTTCAGGAAATCGAAGATACCGCTGGTCATGTTCAACAGCTGCCTAATCGTGATATTTCCCAGTATGTTCGGATAGGAAGTCACCCAGTGACCGACGGTATCTTCAAGGCTGAGGAGGCCGTCCTCGACCAGTGTGAGGGTCAGGGCGCTGATGAACGTTTTGGTGTTGCTTGCAATGGAGAAAAGCATATCGGTTTTCAGTGTTTCGGGCGGAGAAACCGTGGACATCCCGCTCGCCCCCTCCCAGACTCCCTGCCCGGGGATATACACTGCTCCCACGCTGCCACGCATACCGAGGATCGTCCTGACGCTGTCGAGTGCGCGAAGAAGCTCGACCGCGAGCGAGGAGTCGAACTGCGCCCCGGCATCGGGTGTTATCCTGAACGAACCGCCTGTCGTCGGTTGCCCTGCATATGGCCACGTCGTGACCGGTTCGGGACGTCCGGGCGGAATGGAGGAATATTCATTCAGAATGGAGGTGGGCCGTTCGACACGGCCTTTCTCCTGGCCGAACGTCACCGGAATCACGCCAACGGACAGGAAAATGATCACGAGTGATATACTTTTTTTCATATTTCCCCTTCCTCCTTTACATCAATTCGTCAGGATCTTCGCACTCACGATAGGACGACAAAGGGAGTACAATACCCGTGCCGGAATTTAAAGCGTGAATGGAGTGTGATTTAGGAGGGATGGGCAGGGTGGGATGTCCGCAAGCGGACTTTGTTAGTCCGGAATCGGACACCCAGACTCGGATGGATGACACGAGCGTTAGGAGACTACATGTGATATTTGTCCATTCGCCGACGCATTGCGAGACGGCCGATACCGAGAAGCCTGGCAGCTTCAGCAACATTACCATCAGACTGTTGAATCGCCATTTCAATGAGCTGTTTTTCGTATTTCTCGAGAATATTTCCGGTTCCCCCCCCCACTCGCATCTTTCTATTTGCGAGGGAATCGGTGATGTTGTATTCATCGCGTTCCTCCCCCACGAGAATCGCCGCAAGATCATCTCTGTTGATAGAGGATTTGCGGATGATAATCGATGCGCGCTCAACGACATTTCGTAATTCCCGGATATTTCCGATCCACTTCCGATTGCTCAGATAATTCAAAGCTGCCTTGTCGAAGGAGACCTTTCCGGACGATAATTCCATTAAAAACGAATTCGCGAGCAGGGGAATGTCGTCTTTACGATCCCGCAGAGGAGGAATATTCACGGGAAGAACGTTCAACCTGTGATATAGTGGCCTAAGAAATCTTTCAGAATGAACCTCATCCTCAATGTTTTTACTGCTCGCTGCAATGATCCGCACATCGAGTGTGACTTCCCTCACCGATCCAAGCCTGAAGTACCGCCGATCCTCGATTGCCCGCAGAAGTTTAGGCTGGAGCTCGAGTGGCATTTCCGATATCTCGTCAAGGAACAGCGTCCCGCCATCGGCGAGTTCGAATTTTCCCCGTTGTGCCTGTATGGCTCCTGTGAATGCGCCTTTTTCATGACCAAATAATTCCGATTCGAAAAGCGTTGCAGGTATTGCCGCGCAGTTGACTGCAACGAACGGCTGACTGGATCGCGGTCCGGTGTAATGTACGACTCTGGAGAACAGTTCCTTCCCTGTTCCCGTCTCGCCCGTAACAAGGATCGTTGATGTTGAGGACGCAAGAAGTGGGATCTTTTCTTTGATCTCCCGAATAACACGACTCTCGCCCTGAATATGATCGATACTCCACTGATCCCGAAGAGTATTCATCAAGCGCTCATTATTTTCGAACAGCGTTTCATGCAGTTTCGCTCTGTCGATGAACTGGGCCGCAAGTGATGCGACAATCGTCCCGAGCTGAACCTGTTGATTTGTAAATCTGTCTCCACCACGCATATTCGCGAGGTGTATTATTCCTATGAGCCTTCCGGCGATCTGGAGTGGCAAGCCGATGGATGGTCCAAGGTTTCGGCCGGAGGAAGTAGGATCGGATAACTCATGATCCCTTAAAATATCATCGGTGATATAGGTTTTTTTATTCCGGAGTACCCAGCCGGCGACAAGGAGGTTCAACTGGTGGTCGATCCCTTTATTCTTCGGATCCCTCGAGCGGAGAATGGTCCGGACCACATCGGCCGATCTCTCGTCAAACAGGAGAATCGCTCCCCGCTGCGCTCCACAGATTTTCAGACATGAATCGAGGACGATGTTCAGTATCACGTCGACGCGGAAAACCCCGGTCAGGGACCTGGACAGATCGTGGAGACCGTCGAGTTCTGGGGATTGATCAGTGATCGTCATCGATCGGTGCTACAATCGGATGGTGTAATACACAGTGTAGTATGTTTCCGTGGATGGAATGGTTTTACTCGCGTACCCCCCCCGGCGGCAGATGAGTCCAACTGCCAATGTAACATGAAGATTCTAAAACTTCAACAATTGACAAGTAAACGTCAGTTTGGAAGCCAATGAATGAGTCAGGTTTTTTGGTCTTGTAGCGGCAGAAGAGGTGTGATATTTTGGCAACCTAAGAGGACTTGCGGTAGCCTCGCGGTCAGCGGCACCTGACCCGGGAGCCAAAGGTGGCGAAAACACCAAACCCCGACCTTTCAGCCGGGGTTTGGTGGAGACGAATAAGGCCAGAATTGAATTGGCGACACACGACTTTTCACCGTTGTATAGATTCCCAACGGCGCTGTGGGCCGTTGGCCTGATAGGAGTTGAACGTTTTTTGGGGGGTATCTTGCGAATCTTCAGGCTGCGACAAGCATCTCAAAGCATCGTATCTGTTAGCATTCCCTGTGGAAATCTAGGTGCACATTCCAGTGGGAGGTGTTGAAACGAGGTAGAATTTACATTTTATCCGGCGGGAGAGAGTCGCGATGGAGGCCTCCTCAAAAAAAGTATTAGCAATTCACTTAGCAGCTGCTAACACCCGAGGCCAAAAGTGGCGAAAACAAGTGGACAGGGCCGGAATTGAACCGGCGACACACGGCTTTTCAGGCCGGGCCCGCAAAAATATTTCTTTGGTTTGGTCCTGTGTTCACAATATTTTCACCGCCGAAGAGGTCGAGGTGTTAGCCGACTGTTAGCAGGAGAGTTATGCAAACGATCGCGATTTACTTCAGCAACATCATCTTCTTCACGTCAGTGTACGCCCCCGCAGTAATTCTGTAGACGTAAATACCGCTGGGAATACTGCCGGCATCGAACGAGATGGCCTTAAATCCGGCTTCCTGTTCCCCGTCCACAAGCACTGCCACCTTTTGTCCGAGCAGGTTGTAGATCGTCAATGTTACGCGGTTCGCCTCGGGAAGAGCGTACCGGATCGTCGTGACAGGGTTGAAGGGATTGGGGTAGTTCTGAGCCAGGGAATACGAGACGGGGAGGTCGGATGCTGAGCTTCCCTCGGTGGTTTCTTGCGGCGGCGCGGGGGGAAGTTCCGATGTGGGCCTGATTCTGATCGCGGCCGCCGGCTCGATGGCTGGCCCCACTGACGAAATTTTAAGCGTACCGTTCGAGTCCACTTTTACCCAGTAGGCCTCCCCCGGCCGGAGGGAATCAACCGAGGAATAGCTGCCGTGATAGGCGAAGAAATTGCTCGTGATCATCCCCGGAGGTTCGCTGGTAATCCATGCCACGTTCACCGGATCGGCAACGGAGCCGACCAGGTTCCACCCGGCTTCCACCGGGACGTCCAGCGTGGAGAGACGGAACCCCTGTAGATTCACCGTCCCCCCCGCCGGCGGATATTTCAACCAGTACCCGGTCCCCCGCCCCATGGTCAGGCTCGAATTGTATCCCCCGGAGTATCCGAATGCCTGACTCTCCGCATCGGGATAAAGTACGGTCACCGTCGAATCGGCGGGGACGACAGGGAGGGAGACGAGGTTCCAGCGGGGATCGAGACCCACCTCGACCGAGCTTCCCAAGCCTTTCCAGGCGGCGATATAGTTTGAACTCTTTCCTCCCGCCATGGTGAAATAGCCGCCGACAAAGAGATCTCCGTCGAAATCCTGAATCGCCTCAACCGTCTGGTTCGTTCCCGATCCGAGCGCCAACCAGGCGGAGCCGTCCCACTTCGCGATATTCCTGTTGACCCCCGAAACGGCGAAATACCCGCCCGCATAAAGGGTGTCGTCCACGATGGCCATGGAATGCACCGCATTACCGTCGAGCCCCGAACCAAGCGCCGACCAGGTGGACCCGTTCCACCGGGCGATGTTCACTGCGCTGTCTCCGTCCACGGTTTCGAAAACCCCGCCCATGTAGAGGAACGAGTCTGTCACCGCGAGGCTCCAGACGCTGGGTTGATTCCCCGTTTTCGTCATTGTCGTCGCGAGGGCAGTCCAGTTCGATCCGTCCCATTGGGCGATCCGATTTGCGGGGGCCCCACCGGCAGTGGTGAACCCCCCGCCCACATACAGGATCGAATCGCGTGCGGCCAGCGCCAGTACCGTGCTGCTCACTCCCAGACCCAGCGGCGACCATGTCGAGCCGTCCCATCTGGCGACCTTACTTGCAGGAGCCCCGCCCGCATTGTTGAATTGACCACCCACATAGATATCCGTGTCGATTACCGCGATAGCGGCTACGACATAGTCCACCCCGCTCCCCAGGGGGTGCCAGTTCGCTCCATCCCACCGGGCGATGTTACTGGCCGAGTCCCCCCCCGCCATCGAGAAAAAACCCCCGACATACAGATCCGAACCGCTCACGGCAAGGGCGTTCGGGTACCAGTTCAGCCCGTCCCCGAGGGGTGACCAGGCCGAACCGTCCCACCGGGCGATATAATTCGTCCCCGTCACACCGGCGATCGTGAACACTCCGCCGACATACAGATCCGACCCCATCACGGCCATACTGGTGATCCAACCACCGTTGACGCCGTATCGGGCACCCGGAGCGAATATCGTGGACCAACTCGAACCGTCCCACGATGCTATCCCACCCGCAGCCTCGTTCCCCGCCCGGTTGAAGCCGCCGACGGCGTAAAGCGTCGACCCATCCACGGTGAAAAAATTGATGTAATTGTTAACTCCCGCGTCGACCGCCGACCAGGACGTCCCGTTCCACCTCGCGATGTTGTTGGCGGGCACTCCACCAGCGGAGGTGAACTCGCCCCCGGCGTACAGGTCCGTGTCTATCACGGCCAGCGACTGGACATAATCGGTGCTCGGCGGAAAACCGGTACCCAGGGCCGACCAGGTTGAGCCGTTCCATAGCGCGATTTTATTCGCCAGTACGCTCCCGGCACTGTCAAAATACCCCCCTGCGTACAGGTCGGTCCCCCTGATCGCCAGGGTGTATACGTCGCTGTTTACCCCTGATCCCAGGGTGGAGAAGTTCACTCCATCCCATGTGACGATGTTTCGCGCTGGCGACCCGTCCGCCGTGTCGAACGTCCCGCCGATATAGAGTCCGGAATCCCAGGGGACGATGGCGTTTACCCATCCGTCGGTACCCGACCCGAGGGGCGACCAGACACTCCCGTCCCACCGGGCAATGTGCGGGACGACCGAATCTCCCGACATCGTGAAACCTCCGCCGGCAAAGATCAGCGTGTCCATGGTGGCCAGGATAGCGACGCTGTTGTTGAGGCCGTCACCGAGCGCAGACCAGGTCGCCCCGTCCCACATCGCGATATTGTTCGCAGCCATCCCTCCCGCCGTCGTGAAATACCCTCCGACATACAGGTCGGATCCCTTTATCAGGATGGCATAGACCGTCCCGTTCGTCCCGCCGCCCAGGGAGTCCCACTTCACTCCATCCCATTTCGCGATATAGTTGACGGGGGTCGCTCCGGCCAAGTGTATGTTTCCTCCGACGTACACGTTCGCACCCTGGACTGCCACGACGTAGGCACTGCCCTGCGGTGACAATCCGGGGTATGAAAATCGTTCGTCCCAGCGCTCATCCTCCGGTACTGAAGATGTCGCCGAAGCGGCCCGGACAAAGACCGGCTTCCCGTCAGCTCCGGTCTGCATCGTGAAACCGGCCGGATCGAGGGTTCCACGAAAACCGGGGGGAGTGTTGAGTGTGCCGTCAGGATTGAGATACCGGCCGATCGATTCAGCACTACGCCTTGGGAGTGGGGTAGAATCGACTCCAGATTGGTGACCGGGGAGATTTCCCTGCCCGACCAGCTGTGCTGCTGCGGTGTTTTCGTATTGAGAGGGTGAAGAAATTTTCTGGTGTGCGATGAGGAGGGTGGTCGGGAGAAGTAGTAAGAAGAAGAACGATTTCATGATGGTGCTCCGCGCAAATGACAAAAAGGGTCATTTCATTCCCTCCTGAGGTTCAGGAGGAAATGGCGGTAACCCTTGATGACCGTTTTCCTACGGCACGCAACTGAAAATCATGTGAAGGAGCGGGTGACAGTCTGAATCCAGCCTGGTAGAAATCCATCCAGATTGAAGCATTATATATAAAGAGAAATTCCGTCCAATGTCAAGGGAAACTCATAACCACACCTTCCTGCATTAAATGGTGAGGGAATTCATTCATGCGAGTTCCCAGAAAAGTTGCAATTGATATCTTTGAAAGCACCAATGTGTTGAAATATTCAACATTCAACACCCCGCTTCTCTTTGAT
>QJVY01000120.1 GCA_003235555.1 Ignavibacteria bacterium
CGGCGGGGGGAGCCCGCTCCTCTGGCAGCACCTTTTCTGGTTTCTCGCTCACCCCGAGGTCTACGTCCTGATCCTTCCCGCGATGGGGATCATCGCGGAGGTCATCGCAAACAACACCCGCAAACCGCTCTGGGGCTATAAATCCCTGGTGTACGCGGCGGGCTTCCTCGGTTTCACGTCGTTTATCGTCTGGGCGCACCACATGTTTCTCACCGGGATGGGAACAGCGATCAGTTCGTTTTTCCAGACGACGACGATGATCATCTCCATTCCCTCCGTCGTCATCCTCTCCGTGCTCCTGATGAGCCTGTGGGGAGGATCGATACGGTTCAACACCCCCATGCTCTTCGCGCTCGCCTTTCTTCCCATGTTCGGGATCGGCGGCCTGACCGGCCTGCCCCTGGGCCTCTCGTCTTCGGACATCCCGCTGCACGACACCTATTACGTGATCGGACATTTTCATTACGTCGTCGCCCCCGGGACGATTTTCGCGCTCTTCGCGGGAATCTACTACTGGTTCCCGAAAATCACCGGCAGGGCGCTGAACGAGAGGGCGGGCAAGATCCACTTCTGGGGTTCGTTCGTGTGCATGAACCTGATTTTCTTCCCCATGCTGATTCAGGGACTGGCCGGCGTGTCGCGCAGGCTCTACGACGGCGGGTCGCAGTACGCCCATGCGCAGAACGTGCTCTACCTGAACGAGTGGATGTCGGTGGGGGCGTGGGCCATGGCGATCTTCCAGGTCGTCTTCATCGTCAACCTGTTCGTGAGCCTCCGGAAGGGACGCACGGTGTCGGAAAACCACTGGCAGGCCACCACGCTCGAATGGTCGGCGGCGCCCACACCTCCCGTGGCCCACGGAAATTTCGCGACCGTACCGGTCGTCCATCGCGGGCCCTACGAGTACAGCGTCCCGGGTGACCCGACCGATTTCACACCGCAAAACACACAATCCTGACGGACCGACATGGAGATACCCTATACCATCGAGAACAGGCCGGACACCGGGCTCTTCAACGCCAAGCTCGGCATCTGGCTCTTCCTCGCTTCCGAGGTCATGCTGTTCGGGGCGCTTTTCACCTCGTACATCCTCCTGCGGGTCAGCGCACCCGAATGGCCCCACGGCAGCGCCATCCTGAACGTCCCCCTTGCGACTCTCAATACCGTGGTGCTCATCACGTCGAGCATCACGATGGTGATGGCCTGGGCCTCCCTGAAGATGAACAATTTTTCACGGTACAGGATGTTCATGGGCCTGACGTTCCTCATGGGAGTGGGATTCCTGATCATCAAGAGCATTGAATACGGATCGAAGTTCGAACACCACCTCTTCCCCTCCAACTCCACCTTCTTTGCGATCTATTACACCCTGACCGGTCTGCACGGGCTCCACGTCATCGGCGGGATGATCGTCAACGGGTATCTCTGGGGCCCCGGGAGCCGCATGTGGAAGAGTGCACCGGAACGCTTCACGAACCGGGTCGAGGTCGCCGGCCTCTACTGGCATTTCGTCGATCTCGTCTGGATTTTCCTTTTCCCCGTCCTCTATCTACTCTAGGAATGACCGATGGACCAATCGCACGACATTAAAAAACACGTCCGCACCTACATCGCCGTCTTCATCGCCCTCCTGGCGCTGACGATGGTCACGGTGGCGGTTTCGTACCTCCATCTCGAGGTCCACGAGGCGATCGTCATCGCACTCATCGTTGCGACGGTGAAAGGCGGGCTCGTGGCCTCGTTCTTCATGCACCTGATCTCCGAAAAAAAGGCTGTCTACATGGCTCTCGTCCTGACGGCGGTTTTTTTCGCCGCCCTGATGTGGCTGCCGTTGTTCGCCCATTCCGACCCCATTATGATGAATCATGTCCCTTAGAATCTTCCACCTGCTCTTCATAGCGGTTTCAACGCTGTTTGCCCTCGGTTTCTCCGTCTGGCTCGCCGGTCTCGCCGTCGACGACGGCAATCCCCTCTGGTACATCGCCGCCGCGTGCTGCGTCCTCGCCGCCGCGGCAATGGTGTTCTACGCCGTGAGGTTCTACAGGAAAACCCGGAACATGGTCCCGGAGGGCTCGTTATGAAGAGGCGAACCGCCGTTACTGCCCTGCTGATGCTCTGCACGCTTGTTCTCACGGTGCCGGCATCGGCCTGCCCCAGTTGTTACGGACAGGCGGAAGGCCCGGTCATCGACGGGATGAATTCCGCGATCGGCGCCATGATCGGGATCGTCGGATTCGTCCTCTCCGGTTTCGTCGTCATGTTTATCGCCATCGGCAAACGGACACGTCAGATGAATCAACCGCCCGCCATCGGGCCGGCAATCAACGATAAAGGAGTGTCGTAATGGAAAAGTTTCTGGGTCTGCCGCCCGACGCGGCCGCACACGGCGGTGAGATCGATTTTCTCATCGGCCTCGTGCACTGGTTGATGTTCGCCCTGTTCGCCGGCTGGGGGATCTACTTCGTGTTCGCCCTCATCCGCTTCAGGTCCTCGAAAAACACCACCGCGAGCTATCACGGCGTAAAGGGCCACTACTCCACCTACGTGGAAGTCGCCGTCATCGTGGTGGAGGCCGTTCTTCTGGTTGCCTTCTCGATTCCCA
The DNA here is from genome assembly GCA_003235555.1 of Ignavibacteria bacterium. GTDB lineage: Bacteria > Bacteroidota > Ignavibacteria > UBA10030 > SZUA-254 > SZUA-254. Next base: position 2,603 of record QJVY01000120.1, read on the forward strand.
TCTGGGCAAAACGCGTTGACGCGTTTCCCGCGGAGGAGAAATCGACCGTCGTGCGCATCGTCGCCGAACAGTTCGCCTGGAACGTCCACTATCCGGGCCCGGACGGGATCTTCGGCAGGACCGCCCTTGAACTCGTGGGGACCGATAATCCCCTCGGCCTCGACCGTTCCGACCCGGCGGCCAAGGATGATATCGCCACCATCAATCAGTTCAACGTCCCCGTGGGAAAACCGGTGGTCATCCACCTTTCCTCCAAGGATGTCATTCACAGCCTGAACCTCCCGGCATTCCGCGTGAAGCAGGACGCGGTCCCCGGTCTGAACATCCCCGTCTGGTTCACCCCCACGAAAACCACCCAGGCCATACGCGAGGAGATGACGACCACGTTCGACGTCTCGGGCGCTGTGGCCGGCGAGACCACGCTGCGGCTGCCCGCCGTCGAGACCGTCAGGCTGGAGAAAGGCGTCGCACACGACGGGATGATCCTGACGTCGGACGTCGAAGACCGCGAGGAGTCCACCGTCATGTACGCCGGCGATGAACTTTCCGCGGACAACGTGGAGCTGATGATCGAATCCGGCATCGGCGAGGTTCATGCGAGGCTGAAAACCAACTTCGACCGGTACATCTCGCTGGCCGACTATTCCGACGGTGAGGGCAACTCCATCATCGCGAAACATGAATCGTTCGGTCCGGACGCGGTGACGGAATTGCTGCGGGCCGGGATCACCGAGGTCGCGGCGCGCAGGCGCTCGACCCTCGATCCGTGGATGGTCATGGAAACGCTGAACGGCTCCGACGGGTCCCCCATCGTCACGAAGGGAGACTACCTCTCGGAGGAACAGATCACCGCCGTCGCCGCGATGGGTGGGAAGACCATCCTCGTCGCCCCGTTCACGCCGACCGAGATCGCCTGCGCCCAGCTCTGCGGGCTGGGTCATTACCGCATGCGCGGATACATGGATGTCCTGACCGCCGATGAATTCAGGACCTGGATGGATGAACAGGTTTCGATGGTCCGCGCGATGTACGGCGGCCCCGCCGGAAGCGAACCCGGTCAGCTCAGCACCGGCGACGGCCCGGAGGAGCAGGAGAATTGACGTTTCACCGGGGCCTCCATCGTTTCGCCGTCCTGACGGCGTTCTCCACGTTTCTGCTGATTATCGCGGGTGGTCTGGTCACCTCCACCGGTTCCGGGCTTTCCGTCCCCGACTGGCCGAACACCTACGGCCGGTTCATGTTCGCGTATCCCATCGATGACATGGTCGGCGGGATTTTTTACGAACACTCACACCGCATGATCGCCAGCGTGGTGGGGTTCCTGACCGTGATCCTGACAATCTGGGTCTGGAGGAGGGAACAACGACGGTGGGTAAAAAACCTCACACTCCTCGCGCTCCTCTCCGTCATACTCCAGGGAGTCCTCGGAGGGATCACGGTACTCTACCTCCTCCCGACGGCGGTATCCGTCGCCCACGCGACACTCGCCCAGACTTTTTTCGTTCTCGTCTCCTCGATCGCCCTCGTGACGTCGCGCTGGTGGATCGAACGGCCGTCACCCGCCCCCGGCACGGCATCCCCCGGTCAGGCCTCCCTGACCACTCTCGCCGCGGGCGCATCCCTCATGGTCTGGGTGCAACTCGTACTCGGCGCGGTCATGCGACATACGGCCTCGGGGCTCGCCGTTCCTGATTTTCCTCTGGCGTACGGTTCGCTGTTCCCCTCCCTCTCCCCGCAGGCCCTGCAGCACTACACTGAAACGCTCATCCGCGACGATATCCGGATCGCCGCGGACGGACCCGTGGCGGCGGGCCAGATCTTCATTCACCTCCTCCACCGGTACTGGGGAATCTTTACGGGTGCGGTTCTCTGCTGGACGGCCGTCAGGTCCATGCGCTCCCCGGGGCGGGTTCCCCGCCTCGGCGGCCTCGGGAGCATCATGGCAGTCCTGACCCTCCTCCAGGTCTCGCTCGGCGCCGCGACGGTCCTCCTGAGAAAACCGGTTGAAGTGGCCACGGCCCACGTCGCCCTCGGGGCCTTCCTGCTCGTCGTCAGCGTCCTCACCGCACTCCACGCGTACCGGTTGTCCGGTCACCGGGGGTTTGTCCCGGCCACGCTCGCACGCGAGGGGGTGTCATGAATACCGGCGTCAAGATCATCGAACGTCCCCTCGCGCGAATCGGTGTCCGCGCTGTCGATTACGTTACGCTGCTGAAACCGGAGTTGACAGGCCTGTCCGTTCTGACGGCACTCTTCGGAACGTTTCTGGCCCAGTCTGCCGGGTTCGAACTCCGGCCCTTCCTCGTGGTTCTCGCAGGTACGATGATGGTCGGCGGGGGTGCCGGGGCGCTGAACCAGTTTATTGAACGGCGCGAAGACGCGCTCATGAAAAGGACCGAACGGCGGCCACTCCCTTCCGCGCGGGTCCGTCCGGTCGAGGCCCTGCTGTTCGGCTCGCTCCTGTCGGTCGCGGGCGTCGTCCTCCTCACGGTTGCGGGATCTTTTCTCGCGGGAACGGTCGCGTTCCTGACCTCCGCTTCGTACCTGTTCCTCTACACGCCGCTCAAGAAATACACCCCCGCGGCCACATTCGTCGGGGGAATTCCCGGCGCCCTTCCACCCGTCATCGGGTGGACGGTGGTGCGGGCCGACATTACGATCGAACCGGTCCTGTTGTTCCTGATCCTGTTCGCGTGGCAGATGCCGCATTTTTACTCACTTGCGTGGCTGTACCGGAAGGATTACGAGCGTGCCGGGTTTTCGATCCTCACCGTCGGTGATTCCACCGGACGGCGGACCGCGCGAAGGATGTTTTTCTATTCGGCGCTGCTCCTCGCCCTCATGCCGGCGTCCCTCGCAGCGGGGATGACCACCCCTCTCTCGTTCGCCGTCACCCTCCTGCTCGGTGCCGGGATGCTTGCCCTTTCGTGGATGTTCCTGCGGAACTGCGGCCGCGCGGAATCCGAGGCTGGTGTCAAATCCATGAACGTCATCGCACGACGCCTTTTTTTCGCCTCCCTGGTCTACATTCCGGTCCTCATCCTGGTCATCTCGGCGGGCAGATTGTGATCCACCCCGCGCCGAATCCACGATACTCCCGTCCCTTCCCCCGATCCGATGCCCGATCCTGAACAAGCCCGGAATCCGGAAGGGGAGGACGGGCCCCTCGCATTACGTGTACGGAACCTCACCTTTACCTACCCCCCGCCCTCACGGAACGCCCGACCACGGACCGCCCTCAAAGACGTCTCCTTCGGGATCCCGGAAGGGGATTTTTTTTGCATCCTCGGACCGAACGGGAGCGGTAAGAGTACCCTCTTCAGGGTCCTGACCACAGCCACGCTTCCACCATCCGGAGCCGTAAGTTTTTTCGGCAACGAACCCGATGGCCGGCTGCGTGAAATCAGGAGGTCTCTCGGCGTTGTTTTCCAGAACCCGGCCCTCGACAAGAAGCTGACTGTCGATGAAAACCTCTCCTGCCACGGAAAATTGTACGCCATGTCCGCGGAATCGATTGCATCACGTTCCGATGAAATCCTCTCACTGCTCGGGATCGCCGGGCGACGCGGGGAACCGGTGGAAACCCTCTCCGGGGGCCTCGCCCGTCGGGTGGAACTCGCGAAAGCGCTCCTGCACTCACCCCGCCTTCTGCTCCTCGACGAACCGACCACCGGTCTGGACCCCACCGCACGGTTCGAATTCCTCCGGCTGTTGCGGGAGATCCGGACCGGAGCGGGAACCACGATCGTCTACACGACGCACATCCTCGAGGAGTCCGAAGAGTGTGACGGAATCCTGATCCTCGACGACGGCGCCATCGTCGCGTCGGGTTCCCCGACCGAACTCCGCTCGGAAATCGGCAAAGAACTCATCATCATGCAATCATCCGAACCGTCGAAACTGCTCGAATCGGTGAAACAACAATATGGGCTTCCAGTTTACAGGGTCGACGATACGGTCCGCGTGGAGTGCGACAACGCGTCGGCCCTCATCGGCGAACTCCTCAGGGCGTACGAGGGAACGGTGGACATGGTCTCCTTCTCACGACCTTCCATCGGCGACGTCTACATCAAGAAGACCGGGCGCCGGTTCGTGACGAATAACGGCGGGCCGGCGTGAACGCGGGCGCGAGACCGCCGGCACCCGAAGGCGGGAGACCCACTGTCCGGTCCGGCTTCATCCCGGGCGCGGCCGTCCTGTGGAAACGTGAACTTCTGCATTTCCTGCGCCAACGGTCAAGGCTCGTCGGGTTCATCGGTTCCCCGGTCATCTTCTGGCTCGTTATCGGGTCGGGTTTCAACCGCTCCTTTTCCTACATCGGAGCCAGGCCCGACATTTCATACCTCGAATTCTATTTCCCCGGGACCATCGTCCTGACGATGCTTTTCACCGCGATCTTCGCCTCCATTTCGATCATCGAAGATCGTCACTCCGGATTTCTCCAGGGCGTCCTCGTGGCTCCCGTACCCAGGATCAGCATCGCCTCCGGGAAGATCATGGGAGGAGCAACCCTTGCCCTCATCCAGGCGGTGTTGCTGCTTTTTCTCGTGCCCGTCCTGGGGATCGACATGACCGCGGAAAGTATAGTGGCCACGCTTCTCTCCCTGACGGTTCTCGCGGTCGGCCTGGCGGGGCTGGGGTTCGTGATCGCCTGGAGGATGGATTCGACTCAGGGGTTCCACGCGGTGATGAATCTCGTCCTGATCCCCCTCTGGCTCCTCTCCGGTGCGCTCTTCCCCGTGCACGGGGCCGCCGGCTGGATGGAGAAAATCATGCTCTGCAACCCGCTCTACTACGGGATGTCTGCGTTCCGGCAATCCCTCTATCTCGGCACGGTCCCGGAACCGCAGGAATTCCTCTCCCTCCCATGGAATTTTCTGATTTTTTCCATATTTTCAGTCATCATGCTTTCTCTCTCCGCATGGTCAGCAAAAACACGACGCATATGACAGACCGAAAACAACCCACCTTTCGATGGTACCTCGGGGCAATCCTTGCCGGAGGACTCGTGGTGACCGTCGCCCTTATTCTCGCGGACATCGGTCGTAACCGCCCTTCTCTTCCTGAACTCGGCAGTGTCCCTCCCTTCACCCTCATCGCAGAAACGAGCGACACCGTGGATCAGTCCCTCTTTGACGGCAAAATCTCGGTGGTGGATTTCGTCTTCACCTCATGCGCCGGAATCTGCCCCATGATGAGTGGCAGGATGGCCTGGATGCAGGAAGAATTTGACGACCAACCGTCGATCCAGCTCGTGTCCATCTCCGTCGATCCGGAAACCGATACACCGGAGGTGTTGAGGGAGTACGGGAAACGCTACGGTGCACGCCCGGGAAGGTGGACGTTTCTCACCGGACCCAAACCCCTCATCTACGACATCACCAGGCAGGGCTTTCACCTCGGGCTCGACACCGAGGGTGAAAACGCCATCATTCACAGCCAGAAATTCGTCCTGGTGGACGCCCGTGGCGCCATAAGGGGCTATTATGACAGTGACAGTACCGACGCGATGGACAACCTGCGTGACGACGCGATCATGCTCGCCCGTAAATGACCGAATGGCTCCCCGCCCTTAACGCGTGTCTGAACCTCACTTCCGCGGTCCTGCTCCTGAAGGGAAGGTCGAGGATCCGCGCCGGGGACCGCACGGGGCACCGGAAGTTCATGCTCGCGGCCGTCTGGGTTTCCGTGGGTTTCCTCACCTCCTACCTCGTGTACCATTACCTCCACGGCTCCACCAAATTTCCGGGTGAGGGGATCATCCGACCCCTCTATTTCGCCATGCTGACCTCCCATACGATCCTCGCCGCGGCGAACGTCCCCCTGGTGGCTATTGCACTCTACCACGCCCTCGGAGAGCGGTTTCCCACCCACAAGCGGATCGCCCGCTGGGCCTACCCCGTATGGGTCTACGTCTCGGTAACCGGTGTGTTGATCTACCTGCTCCTCTATCAGGTCTACCGTCCCTGAAATCCTCCCCGGCCCCTTTTTCGCTCTTGACATTGTCATGGATTTTCCCATAATTACCCCATACATGATTTCAGCATCCTGCATATCGTCGATCCAGGGCCGGGCATGCCCGGACACACCGTACTCGTACCCGGGTGCATGGTGGCGCGCGTCCTCCTACGCACGTTCCGGATGCATGGTGCTTTCCTGCTGAACTTCTGACAACCAGTTTTTCCAGGCCCTTTCCGGAACAGATGGAAAGGGCTTTTTTTTTATGATATCGAGAGACGACATATCATCCCTGCAACATCGTCCACCATCGGGGGGACCGGCCGACGGCGTCGGATCATCTGTCACCATGCCGGCGGACGTCCTGACCCCGGTCTCGGCATATCTTTCTCTGAGACGTCATACCCCGGCTTCTTTTCTCTTTGAAAGTGTCGAAGGGAACGAGCAGATCGCACGTTTTTCCCTTATCGGGATCGATCCCGAACTGACGGTGGAATCCGAACGCGGAGTCGTCTCCCTGATCGACGGTGGCCGGAGTGTCCCCGCGGCCGGGGACATTTTCTCGACGGTTCGCGACGTCCTCTCCCGTACCCGCCCGTACGACGGTCCCGCCCCGACCCCTTTTTCGGGCGGTCTGGTCGGATACGTCGGATATGACGAGGTCCGCGCGATCGAACGGATCCCCTGCACTGTCCACGATCCGACGGGCGCACCCGACAGCATGCTTGGGATGTTCAGGACGACGGTGGTCTTCGATCACCGCGACCACACGGTCACGATCGTCACCAATCCCCCGACCCCCGGAATTTCCGGAACTGTACCAGACGCGGGAAGGAGCGGCCTCGGCCCGGCGGACGTCAGGGAAATCCTGCGACGTCCGGTAACCGCCGGGTCGCCCTTTATTCCCGATCCCGGTGCGGGGAAAGTGCCCTCTGTCCCGGAAGGTTTCTCCGGCGCGGTCGCCGCCGCCCTCGAACATGTTCGCGCGGGAGACATCTTCCAGGTGGTCCTCTCCGCTCGTAATGCGATTCCCTTCGAAGGCGACCCCTTTTCGGTCTACCGGAGCCTCCGGATGATCAACCCCTCCCCCTACCATTATTATCTCGATTTCGGCAAGGTCCGGTTGATCGGCTCTTCCCCTGAAATGCTCGTCCGGAAAAAAGGGTCCCGGGTCGAGCACGTCCCGATCGCCGGCACCCGGCCGAGGGGACGGACACCCGGTGAAGACGCCGCGGCCGCGGCCGGCCTGGCGGCCGATGAAAAGGAGCGTGGCGAACATACGATGCTGGTAGACCTCGGGAGGAATGACCTTTCAAAAATCTGCAAGGCCGGGTCGGTGCACACCGAGAGGTTCATGGACATCGAACGGTTCTCCCACGTGATGCACCTGGTTTCCCGCGTGTCGGGAACATGCCGTCCGGGAACCGACGGAGTTGACGCCCTCCGCGCCGTATTCCCCGCCGGCACGGTCTCCGGCGCGCCGAAAATCCGCGCGATGGAAATCATTGACAGTCTCGAGGAGGTCCGGCGCGGGTTCTACGCCGGGGCTGTGGGGTATTTCGACAGGTCGGGGAACGTGGACTTCTGCATCGCCATCCGGACAATCCTGGCATTCGCGGGAAAACTCCACCTGCAGGCCGGGGCGGGGATCGTCTCCGGGTCGGTGCCGGAATCGGAACGGGAGGAGGTCGCCGGCAAGATGCGCGTCCTCTACGATGCCGTCCATGCAGCGGGAGAGATCGACCGGTGATTCTCCTGATCGACAACTACGACTCCTTCACGTACAATCTCGTCCACCTCGTGGAGGGTTGCGGGGTCTCCGTGCGGGTCATCAGAAATGACTCCGCAGGCGTGAGCGAGATCGCAGAAATGCGGCCGGACGGGATCGTCCTCTCCCCCGGTCCCGGGGAACCTGACTCCGCCGGGGTCACGCTCGACGTTGTCCGGGAACTCGGATCCCGTATTCCCATACTCGGTGTATGTCTCGGCCACCAGGCCATCGGCGTGGCGTACGGGGCCGCTGTGGCGAGGCATCGGGAATGCGTACATGGTAAATCGAGCATTGTGCAACATGACGGAACGGATCTTTTCAAGGGAATTGATAACCCCTTCCCGGCGGGAAGGTACCACTCTCTTGAAATCGTCAGGGGGACCCTTCCCCCCGCCGTCCGTATCACCGCCGAAACCGACGACGGGACGGTCATGGCCATCCGTCACTCGGTGCACCCGGTACGCGGTGTCCAGTTTCATCCCGAATCCATTCTCACACCATCGGGCGGACGGCTCATGGCCAACTGGATAGGCACTTTATGAGTTCCCCGTTTACCTCAATACTGGGAGAAATCCTCTCCGGGGGAAAACTGGAAAGAAGCGGGGCAGCTGCGGCGATGGGCCTGATCATGGAGGGCGCCGCCACCGACGCACAGATCGCGGCCTTCCTGGCTGCGTTGCGGCTCAGGGGTGAGACCTCCGTCGAACTTCTCGGGTTTCTGGACGCAATGCGTGAACGCTCCGTCGCCCTTCAGATCACCGACCCCGACGCGGTCGACCTCTGCGGGACCGGCGGAGACGGTGTGGGGACCATCAACGTCTCCACATTTTCGGCGTTTGTCGTCGCGGGGACCGGGGTCACGGTTGCGAAACATGGCAACCGATCGGTTTCCGGTAATTCGGGGAGCGCCGACGTCCTGAGGGAACTCGGGGTAAACATCGAACTCCCCGCCGGGAGGATGCAGGCCTGTATCAATGAAACCGGTATAGGCTTTCTGTTCGCTCCGGCATACCACCCCGCGATGAAATTTGCCGCAAGGGCGAGGAAAGACCTGGGCCTCAGAACCTGTTTTAACCTGCTCGGACCACTCTGTAACCCGGCCGGTGTACGGCGCCAGGTGGTCGGGACCTTCGACGCCAGGTCCGCGGCGCTCATCACCGAGACTTTACTGGACCTGAAACCCCTGGCGGCCGTCGTCGTCCATTCCGAAGACGGTCTGGACGAAGTCTCTCCCGGCAGCCCGACGAACGCCGCCGAAATTCGCGGCGACAAGGGAGTCCGGACGGTATCCCTCTCTCCGGAGTCATTCGGCCTGAGGAACACCCATTCACTCGATTCCGTGCGCGGCGGCAGCCCGGCGGAGAACGCGTCCATCGGCCTCTCGGTGCTCGGGGGGGAAAAGGGCCCCTACCGTGACTTCATCCTGCTGAATTCCGCGCTGGGTCTTCAGGTCTCCACCGAGGGCCTCGGGTGCGTGGAAGCCTACGCCCTCTGCGCGGAATCGGTGGACTCCGGACGGGCATTGCACAAACTCCGGTCCCTTGTGGAGTACACGAACGCATGAGTATCCTTGACGATATCGTCGGTGCGAAGAAGGATGAGGTGGCCGGGTTGCGGCGGAAGTACAGCAGGTCTTCATTCGGGGATTATGGCATGTTCCACGCTCCCACCAGGAAATTCAGGGAGACGCTGGAGAAAGTCCGGCAACAGTCGCCGCCCGCGATCATCGCGGAAATCAAGCGGTCATCTCCTTCCGCGGGAACGCTCAGGACCATCACGGATCCGGGTGAATTCGCCCGCGCTTACGAGTCGAACGGCGCCGCCGCCCTCTCCGTCCTGACGGACTCACGGTTTTTCGGGGGAAGCGGGGCCGATCTCGCGGCGGTCAGGGGAAGAGTCGGCCTCCCTTTGCTCAGGAAGGATTTCGTCATCGATGAGTTCCAGGTCCTGGAATCCCGGTCTGTCGGCGCGGACGCGGTCCTGCTCATCGCCTCGATCCTGGAGAGGGGCGCCCTGGACGACCTGCAGGCACAGGCACTCGACCTGGGGATGGACGTCCTTGTGGAAGTGCACCATGAATCGGAACTGGAAAAGGTCGACCTTCGAAGGGCATCCCTCATCGGGATCAACAACAGGAATCTCTCGACAATGACCGTCGATACGGGAACGACAGCGAGGATCTCGAAACTCCTTCCGACGGGGATACCTTTCGTCAGTGAAAGCGGTCTCCACAGCGCCGCGGACGTGCGGACCGCGCTTGCGACGGGCGCCGTCTCGGTCCTGATGGGGGAATATTTCATGAGAAACGCCGATCCCGCATCTGCATTAAAGGGTATCCTCATTGAGCTCCGTCAGGATTAAAATCTGCGGGATCACCACGGCTGACGACGCCCTTCTCTGCCACCGTGCGGGGGCTTCGTATCTGGGGTTTATTTTTTACATAAAAAGTCCCAGGGCGATCCCCCCGGAATCGGCCGGGGAGATCATCAGGTCACTCCCGGAGGATGTCACGCCGGTCGGCGTCTTCGTAAACCCGACACGGGCGGAGGTCGAACGTTCCGCCCTTCAATCGGGAATCAGGGTCGTCCAGCTTTCCGGTGACGAGACGCCGGAATTTTGCGCTGAGGTCCCCCTTCCGGTCATCAAGGTCGTGCGGAAGGGAACCCCCCTGAAGGATCAACCAGGCCCGGGGGATTTCGACGTTTTCGCCACTATGGTGGATGGCAGTTCGGCGGGCAGATACGGCGGCACGGGCGTTCTCGCGGACCCCGATTTCGCGGCCGCCACGGCGGCGTCATCCAGGTGCTTCCTGGCGGGGGGACTGACCGGGGATAACGTTCTCGGTGTCCTGTCACGGGTCTCACCCTTCGCCGTGGACGTCAGCTCGGGTGTCGAAATCAGACCCGGCGTCAAAGACCCCGTCCGGGTCAGGCATTTCTGCAGGAAAGTCAGTCAACATAACAAAGAGAGGATGGATTAAACAGATGCTGATCATCATGAAGATCGACGCCACCAGGGCCGAGGTGGACCGCGTCTCCGGGAAGGTGCGTTCCCTCGGCTACGTTCCCCACGAAATACCGGGCGAACGCCGGGTCGCCATCGGAATCACCGGAAATCGCTCCAAGCTCGACCCGGGTGTCTTCCTCAATCTGGCAGGTGTGGCCGAGGCGATCGCGGTTTCGAAACCGTACAAACTCGTCAGCCGGGAAATGAAAAAGGAGAACACCGTCGTGCGTGTCGGGGACGAGGAGATCGGCGGCCACGAAATAGCCTTCATCGCCGGGCCCTGCTCTGTGGAGAGCCGCGGTCAGATCATCGAAATGGCGTGGATGCTCAAGGAACTCGGTGTGAAATTTCTCCGGGGAGGCGCCTACAAACCGAGGACGTCCCCGTATTCCTTCCAGGGAATGAAACTCGAGGGGTTGGAGTACCTCGCCGAGGCGGGAAACCTCACGGGTCTGAAGATCGTGACGGAGGTGAAGGATACGGCGACCCTCCCGGCCGTCGCCGCGGTATCGGACATCCTGCAGGTGGGGGCGAGGAACATGCAGAATTATTCGCTCCTCGAGGCCCTTGGAACGACAGCGCGCCCGGTGCTCCTCAAGCGGGGGATCTCCGCCACGATCGAGGAATTTCTCATGGCGGCCGAATATATACTCTCCGGCGGAAATTACGATGTCATTCTCTGTGAGCGGGGCATCCGGACGTTCGAACCGTCGACACGCTTCACACTCGACCTCAACGCGGTACCGATCGTGAAAAAACAGTCCCACCTGCCGCTGATCGTCGATCCCAGTCACGGTGTCGGGGTATGGGACGCCGTTCCCAGCATGGCGTTGGCCGCGGTGGCGGCCGGCGCCGACGGATTGATCATCGAAACCCACGCGCATCCGGGATCGGCGCTCTCCGACGGGTACCAGTCCCTCAAACCCTCCACGCTGAAACCCCTGATGGAACGTCTCCGGCGAATTTCAGAGGTGATGGATCGTGGATTCTGCGCGCCGGTTTCCCCCGGGGCCGAGGTCATATGAGTACGCCCCCGACGATACTCCCCGACAGGTCGGGCCATTACGGCATCTTCGGCGGCCGTTTTGTCCCCGAAACGCTGATGACGCCCCTGACCGAGCTCGAGAGGATGTACAGGGAGGTTTCCGCGGAAAGGACGTTTCGCGAGGAATTCGGGATCCTGCTCGCCGATTTCGCAGGCAGGCCCACTCCCCTCTTCCGGGCGGATCGGCTGACAGCACGCTTCAAACGCGGGACCATCTACCTCAAACGCGAAGACCTCTGTCACACGGGGGCGCATAAAATCAACAACACGATTGGACAGGGGCTCCTGGCGAAACATTCGGGGAAGAAGAGGGTGGTCGCCGAAACCGGGGCCGGTCAGCATGGTGTGGCCACTGCCACCGTTGCCGCCCTGATGGACCTCGATTGCGTGGTCTACATGGGATCGGAGGATATGCGCCGGCAGGAGTCGAATGTCCACAGGATGCGCCTCCTTGGTGCCGATGTCCGGGAGGTCTCCGCGGGTTCCGGTACGCTCAAAGACGCCACAAGCGAGGCGATCCGTGACTGGGTGACGAACGTCGACGGGACGTTTTATATCCTCGGTTCCGCGGTCGGCCCCCACCCCTACCCGATGATCGTCCGGGATTTTCAATCAGTGATCGGCAGGGAGGTCCGCCGGCAGGTGCATGCGCTCGCCGGCAGGCGCCCCGACATGCTCGTGGCGTGCGTCGGGGGGGGCAGCAATGCGATCGGGCTCTTCCATGACTTTCTCGGCGAGGAAACCCGCCTCGTGGCGGTCGAAGCCGCCGGGCTCGGAATCGGGTCATCGAAACACGCCGCATCGCTTTCCGCCGGGAAACCGGGGGTCCTCCATGGATCGATGAGCTACCTCCTGCAGGATGATCGGGGGCAGGTGCTCCCGGCACACAGCATCTCGGCCGGTCTCGATTATCCCGGTGTGGGACCGGAACTGAGTTACCTGAAGGAAACAGGCAGGATCTCGGTCGCAACGGCGACGGATGACGAAGCGCTCGACGCCGCCCGCCGCCTGACCCGCCTCGAGGGGATACTCCCGGCGCTGGAATCGGCCCATGCCGTCGCCGGACTCGAAAAACTGATGCCCGGGACCCGGCCCGGGGAGATCGTCGTCCTGGGTCTTTCCGGCAGGGGGGACAAGGACATCGGGACGATCCGCCAGGAGCCCCTCCGGTGAAGGGGCTCGACGCGACATTCCGGTCGATCCGCACCGCCGGGAAGAAGGCTCTCTCCGTCTACCTCACGGCCGGGTACCCCACCCGATCGATGACCGTGCAACTCGCGGTCGGCCTGGCTTCCGCCGGGGCAGACCTCATCGAAATCGGGATCCCCTTTTCCGACCCGATCGCCGACGGACCGGTCATCCAGGAGTGTTCAACCCTGGCGCTGTCGGCGGGGACCACCCCGGAGGACGTGCTGTCCATGGTGAAGGAAATTAGGAATTCCACCCCCATCCCGATTATATTGATGGGATACGTCAATCCTATACTCGCCTACGGAATGGGGACCTTTATACAGGACGCGAAACTCTCCGGGGCCGACGGCACCATCATTCCCGATCTTTCCCTGGAGGAGAGCGGCGCATACCTGCGGAACACCGCCGAATCCGGCATGGCCCCGGTCTTCATGGTGACACCGACGACTCCGGAATCACGCCTCGGTGAAATCGACCGGATCAGCCGGGGGTTCGTCTACGCTGTGACCGTGAACGGGGTTACCGGCGAACGGACCGGAACCGGTGACGTTGCGGGGGAATCCATCGCACGGATGAAACAACACGTGACGCGAAACCCCCTGCTTGCCGGCTTCGGTATTTCGGATCCGGAGACCGCCTCCGGTATCTCCAGGCTCTGCGACGGTGTCATCATCGGGAGCGCCGTGATGAATCGGCTTCGCCACGAGGATCCGGAGACCGGGTACCGGTCGGCACTGGGTTTCATTTCCTCGGTCAGGACGGCCCTGGACGGATGAATCGATGACAACCATCAGGATACAGATACCCTCCCCTCCCCCGCAATCGCACGCGGTTCGGATCGTCTCCGGTTCCGGGGAAATCGCGCGCGGGATCTCCGCCCGGTATCCGGGGGAGCCATTGTTCCTGGTAAGTGACAGGAATGTCTTTACGTTGTACGGCCGGGAGCTTTCGGCCCTGCTGCGAGCCCGGGGAGCCGACCTCCGGTCGATCGTCCTGCCCGCCGGGGAACGGAGCAAGTCTCCCCGGACGAAGGCACACCTCGACGGCCGCCTCCTCGCCGCAGGGATCAGGCGTGATTCGGTGGTCATCGCCGTCGGCGGCGGCGTGATTGGAGATCTCGCAGGTTTCTCCGCAGCCACCGTTCTCCGCGGTGTGAGGCTCGTCCAAATCCCCACGACGCTCCTCGCTCAGGTGGACAGCAGCGTCGGCGGGAAGGTGGGCATCAACCATCCCCTCGGAAAAAATCTCGTCGGGGCGTTTTACCAGCCCGACGCGGTCTATCTCTCACCCTCCATGCTCCGGACCCTGTCGGACCGGGATTTCCGGTCCGGCATCGGCGAAGTGATCAAGTACGGGATGATACTCGACGCGCGGCTCTTCAGACGGCTCGAAACCGCCCACCGCTCCGTGGTCTCGAGGCGTCCCGGGACGATGGCGGACATCGTCGAACGGTGTATCCGCCTCAAGGCCTCCGTGGTCGCTGCCGACGAACGCGAGGCCGACTACAGGCGCATCCTGAATTTCGGCCATACGGTAGGCCACGCCGTGGAACAACTGACCCGCTACAGACTCCCCCACGGATATGCCGTGGCAATCGGGATGGCAGTCGAGGGAGAGATGGCGTGCGCGACCGGCCTGTTGCGCCCCCCGGACCTCGAACGACTCAGGCGTCTGCTCGTCCTTTACGGTCTCCCCGCGTCTCTTCCCGCGGACATCTCCCCCCGCCGGATCCTCACCCTCGTGTCGCGCGACAAGAAAAACACCGGCGGATCCGTACGGTTTACACTGGTACGGGGGATCGGGAAGGGGAAACCGGGGGTGATCGTACCGGAAAAAATTCTCCTGGGAATTCTCCGCAGATGATCATCGTCCCGTCCCTCACCCCCTCAACGGTCTCCGGAGGCAGGCGGCTCCTGCGTCAACTCTCGGGCAGGGTGGCCCTTGTGGAACTTCGCCTCGACGGATCACCAATCCGGAGGGTCCGGGACGTCCGCCGTCTCCTCGGCGGAAAGCGTCCCCCGGTGATGGTGACGTACAGGAGCCGCGCGGAGGGTGGAAAGTTCCATGGATCGCCGACTTCCGCGCTTTCCCGTCTGGAAGAGGCCCTGGCCGCCGGAGCGGAATTCATCGACGTGGAGGAAAGGCTGGGGGGGAAGCGCATCGCCCGACTCATTGCGATCGGCGGAGGGAGCCGGATCGTCCTCTCACGTCATGATCCCCTCCGGACGCCACGGAATGCCCCGGCGGTTTTCAGACGAATGATGAAACACCGGCCGGCGATCGTAAAATACGCGTGCAGGGCGAACTCGTTCGGGGACACCCTCCAGGCCGCCAGGCTGCTCAAACAGGCCGCCCGGGCCGGGCAACCCGCCGCCGTCCTCTCCATGGGCGAATACGGAACCTACACGCGCGTCCTGCAGGGTTTCCTGGGTGGCGCGCTCTCTTTCGCTCCTTTGGACCCGGAACGGCCCACGGCCCCGGGCCAGGTCGGTTTCGGGGAGATGGGAGAACTCTATCGGGCAAACGCCATCAACGCCCGGACCAAAATTTTCGGTCTTGTCGGCGATCCAGTGGCGTTCAGTCCCGGCGCGCTCTTCCACAACGGGGTTTTCTCCCGCCTGAACCACAACGCGGTATACCTGAAATTCCTCGTGGATGACCTGGGCGCCTTCATGTCCTCGGTCGGCCGGATTTGCACCGGCCTCAGCGTCACCATGCCCTTTAAATCGGCCGTCATACCCTTCCTCGACCGGTTGCATTCCTCGGCCACCATCTGCGGATCGGTCAACACCATCATCCGCCGCGGGGGAAGGACACTTGGGATCAATACCGATTTCCTGGCTTTCACCTCCCTGCTGAAAAAGGCCATTTCTCCCCGTGGAAAAAAACTCCTCGTCATCGGATCGGGGGGAACGGCCAGGAGCGCCGCCGCCGCCGGAGCCCGGGCGGGATCCCGCCTTACCGTGACAGGACGGACCCCGTCGAAGGGAAGAAGGCTGGCAGCAGAGTTCGGCGGTTCCTGGGTCCCTCTTCCCGGGATCGCGGACGTGGGGGCGGACATCATCGTCAACGCGACCCCGGTCGGGATGGAAACGCCTTCGGGTCGGGCAACCTCCGGCAGGATCGTCCCCCTCTCTGTCCTGAGAAGATCGACCGTCGTCTGCGACTTCGCCAATCCCCCCCACGGAGCGACCCTCCTGGTCCGGGAAGCGCGTGCCGTGCGATGTACGGTGATCTCCGGGGCGGGGATCTTCAGGGCGCAGGCGTCACTTCAGTCCCGCCGGTTTCTCGCGTCTGAGCGTCCGGCATGAGCACACGCACGGTCTCCCCGGCCCGGAAACGCAGGGTGGTCGTCTCCGTCCCCCCATCGAAAAGCTATACACACCGCGCTCTCATCGCGGCCGCCCTTGCCGACGGGAGGAGCACTATCCGCAATCCCTCGCCTTCCATCGACACGAAACTCCTCGTCGACGCGCTCAGGCAGTTCGGTGTGGAAATCACCACCGCTGGGGGGGACCTCATCGTCCGGGGATGCGGCGGCCGGTTCGCGCGGACCGACCGGAGAGTGTACCTGGGGAACGCCGGGACGGCGGTCCGGTTCATGGCCTCACTTGCGGCCATCGCGCCGGGGACCACGACGTTGACGGGCGACGCGGACATGGACAACCGGCCGATGCTTGACCTTCTCACCGCCCTGGAACAGGCGGGGGTCACTGCGGCCTCGGAGGGGGGACATACGCCGCTCACGATCACGGGCGGAACCCTGCGCGGGGGAAGGATCACCCTCGACGGGGGAAAGAGCAGCCAGTTCCTCTCCTCCCTTCTTCTCGCCGCGCCGTACGCCGACACAGAAATGAATATCGTCGTCAACGGTCGGGTGAGTTCGGCGCCCTACATCGGCATGACCGTCAGCGTCATGGAGGCCTTCGGCGCAGTCGTGGTCTCTGACGGCGGGACATACGCGGTGCGGACATCCCGGTACTCTCCCTCCACGTATACGGTCGAAACCGACCTATCCGGTGCGACTTTTTTTGGGTCGGCGGCGGCCATCACCGGCGCGACGGTCACGATACCCGGGGTGTCCGGCCGCAGTCTTCAGGGAGACCGCGTGTTCTTCCGATATATGGAGCGGATGGGGTGCCGCGTCCTCCTCCACGATGACGGCATCGAAATTTCCGGACCGCCGGAGCTCCGTGGAATCGAGGCCGATCTGAACGGGGCGCCGGACAGCGTCCCTCCCCTCGCCGTCACGGCGGCCTTTGCGCGCGGGGAAAGCGCCCTGACGAACATTGCGCACCTGAAATACAAGGAGACCGACCGGCTGGCGGCACTGATGAACGAACTCCCGAAACTGGGGGCCGTCGCCGAACGAAGAGGTGACGGGCTGTTCATCAGGCCGGGAACGCCCGGCGCCGCCCTCATCGAAACCTACAACGACCACCGGATCGCCATGAGTTTCGCCGTGGCGGGGCTCAAAACCGGAGGGATGCGCATCAGCAATCCGGGTTGCGTCGGTAAATCGTACCCGGATTTCTGGAATCAAATCGAAAAGTTCTATTGAGCGGAGATGAATCATATGGCAGGGAACACGTTCGGATCATTGTTTCGGATCACCACGTTCGGTGAAAGTCACGGAAGCGCTGTCGGGGTCATCATCGACGGTGTCCGCCCCAACATGAAAATCTCCGCCTCCGACATCCAGGCCGAACTGGACAGGAGGCGGCCGGGTCAGAGTCGCCTGACTTCTCCCCGCAGGGAGGCGGACCGCGTGGAAATTCTCAGCGGGATATTCAAGGGGCGCACACTCGGAACCCCGATATGCCTGCTCGTCAGGAACACCGACCAGAAGCCCTCCGCATACAGGGCCCTCAGGAATTTGTTCAGACCGGGGCATGCGGGGTATACCTACCTCGCGCGGTACGGCATTCACGATTACCGAGGCGGCGGCCGCTCCTCCGGACGTGAGACCGCCGGGCGTGTCGGTGCGGGAGCGATCGCGAAAAAGCTCATCGGCAAACGCGGGATCGTCGTGCGCGCCTACACCCTCGAGGCGGCGGGCGTGCGGGCCCGGAAAATCCGGCCCGCGTCCGTGGAACGGAATCCAATGCGCTGCCCCGACCCCGAGGCCGCAAGGTTGATGGAAAAACGGATAGAAACGCTCCGACGGAAGGGGGATTCCGCGGGCGGTATCGTCGAAGTCGTGATCTCCGGCTGTCCGGCGGGTCTCGGAGACCCCGTATTCGATAAACTGGAAGCGGAACTCTCACGGGCGCTGATGTCCATTCCCGCGGTGAAGGGCGTTGAAATCGGTTCCGGGTTCGCCGCGGCCCGGATGAAAGGCAGCGAACACAACGACGAGTTCATGATTTCCCGGACATCGAAAAAAATCAGGACCCGCACGAATCATTCCGGGGGAGTGCTGGGAGGGATTTCCAACGGGGAAGAGATCGTCATGCGGGTGGCGGTAAAACCCCCATCGTCAATCAGGATCCGGCAGCGCACGGTCGATACGCACGGTCGGGGCGTCGGTATCTCCGTCGGCGGCAGGCACGATCCCTGCATCTGTCCCCGCGTCGTTCCGGTCGTTGAATCGATGGCGGCGGTCGTCATCGCCGACCACCTCCTCAGATTCTCACTCACCCGGGGTGTCGCAGGCCTGAAGGGCATTCGCGACCAGATCGACCTGCTCGACGATGACCTGATACGGCTTCTCGACCAGCGGCAGTCTCTGGTTTCTCAACTGGGAAGGATGAAAAAAAGGACGGGGTCCGCAATCACCGACCCGCGTCGCGAAAAGAAGATCCTCCGGGGGAGGCTTTCCCTCCTCCCGGAGACCGTCCTCGACGAGAAACTTGTACGGACCTTGTACGGGGAGATTTTTCGCCACTCCAGGGAAATACAGAAACGATGAAACGCGAAGATCTGCTCATCGTCGGATACGGGAGATTCGGACGACTTCTCGGGTCCGTGCTGCGATCGGAGTTTCGCGTAAGCGTGCTGGATCGCACGCCGGGGAAGGTTCCCCGCCCCCTCAGGCGCGTGACTCCGGCGGAGATCGGAAAATTTCAGGTGGTCATCCTGGCACTCCCCGTACACCGGCTCGAACCATTCCTGCGGAGAGAGGGAAATCGCTTCAAACCGGGAGCATTCGTGGCGGACGTGTCTGCGCTGAAGGATGCACCGTTGCGGTGGATGGCACGCCATCTGCCCTCCTCTGTAAGTTTTGCCGGTCTTCATCCCCTCTTCGGACCTGACAGCGCGGGAGACGGTTTGCCGGGACATTCGGTCGTTGTCTGCCGCGGACGTTCATCCCCGGGGTGTCACCGCAGGCTGATCCGTTTCCTGCGTAAAATCGGGTTGAATACAGTTGAAACGAATCCCGCAACTCATGATAAAATTATCGCTTCCACCCTTTTCCTCACCCAGTGGGTCGGAGAAGTTCTCCCCCGGGGTCTCACGGCCGGGCCACTTCCGTTCGAAACACCATCGGTTGAATTTCTCCGATTGGTCGCCGATCGCGCTCAAAAAGATCGACATCATATTCTGAGGGATTTGTGCCGTTTCAGCCCCCATTGCGCAAAGATGCTCAGGCGTTTGACCACCAGAACCCTCATCACGGCCTCCCGTCTGGGGCGGAACGACCCATAGAGGGGGATTGATTATTTATGCGGAATACACGATAATGAGGTGTCATCGACCTTACCGTATCCACCACTTACGAGGTAGTCTATGAAAAAGTTGATCCTCCTTCTTGTCGTCTGCACGACCGCTCTCATGGCACAGCCCGACGGCCGAAAGAAGATTCTCGTTTCCCCCGGCGGGGATGCGATCCCCATCACGAAAAACATGAATATCCGGGAGGTCATCAAGAAGTACAACGCGAAAAAGGTCACTACCGCGGTGTGTACGGACCAGGCCACTTTCGGATATTCGCTCAATCAAAACCCGAGTTTTGACGTCAACCACATCGCCTTCCATCAGGACATCGTCGCGATGTGGTATGTGGCGCCGGCAAGCGGCACGATCGACACCGTCTTCTGGTACGCCTCCGATGTGGGGAGCCTGGACTCGACAATCACCGTCCGCCTCTTCGAGTCGAACATCTACCCTGGCAGCGGGCCGGGCTACGGAGGCTATCCGAAACCCGGCAAACTCTGCTGGGGCTATTTCGTCAACACGAACGACCTCGACAACGGCGTTGCCGCGTTCCCCGAGGACGCGACCGACACCACATGGTTTTCCACTGTTTCCGGCGGTACCCCCTCATTCACGCCGATGGGAGACGAAATCTGGGGATTTGGAGGAGCTCCGAAAGTCGAGGAGGCATTCGCGGTGAACTACTACGCCCTCGGCAACCTCGGTGCACCCAATGTCTCCGTCGGTCAACCCTTCTTCATTACGGTCAGGATCTACGGTCCGCACGTCGATCAGGCCACCGAAGACCAGACCGGATTCTACGCCATCACAGAGACGGACTCCCTCCAGACCCACAACTGGAAATTCTACGAACATATCGTCGAGATACAACCGGGATTTACCTGCCCGGGATGGGTCTCCAGGGGTGACTTCAACATCCTCTACTGGTACACGATGTCGGTGACCACGAATATCCCTCCGACCTTCAGCGGCCTGACGAACGTGCACAACACGTTTTCGACCGATCCGCAGGTCGTGCAGGTCGTCATCGAGGATTGCAATCCCGAAGACCCGTTCTCCGCCGGCGTCGAGTCGGCCTCCATCCGCTATGCCCTCAACGGAACCGCGCAGACCGACATCCCTCTCCTCTACCTCGGTGGGGACACCTGGGAAGCCTCCATCCCCGGCGGGAGCGTGGACGACCTGATCTCGTACAAGGTGGTGGCAGCGGACTCGAATGGGTTCACCGACTCCACGGGGTCCAACCAGTACAGGATCGTCTCGCTCCGGAACGAATGGTACACCGCGGACACGGGGGCCTCCTGCACGGTGCAGGACATCTCCTCCACCGGCACCCCCGTCGACACCAGCGAATTGTTCGTTCCCCCTTACCCCGGGTCGGGAACGGCGCCCTGGGATGACGGAAGCGCGGGACCGTACGACATGGGGGCCACCTTCACCTTTTTCGGCGACACCTTCCGGTACGCCTGGATAGGCGTCAACGGGGCCCTGGCCCTCTCGAAAGATGCCCTCGACACTCTCGACGTGAACGCCAACGGGTTCGCCACAACGTTCTGGGATTTTCCGAACGCACAGACCACCGGACGGGAGGATACGGCGGGCGCGAGCAACATGCCCGGAATGTTCATCGCCCCGTTCTGGGCCGACCTCATCGTCGCCGACAGCGCGGGTTCGTACGGAACCATCCGGTACGGTGACAACGCCGATACCTGCCTCTTCGTCGTGGAATGGGATTCCGTGGGGGCATTCGACCTCGCGGGCGCCGTCGACGATATCACCACGTTCCGGGCGGTCCTCAACCGATGTGAGGGCACGGTGGAGTTCCAGTATAAGAGCGTGGGTACCTACGGCCTGGACTCTACCGCACTGGTGGGCATGCAGGCTGACTCGAATGAGATTTCGGGACCCACCCCCGGCTGGATCTACATCAACCGCAATACCTACCCGGTCGAATCCAAACCGCGGGACAATTGGTGCGTCCGCCTGAGTCCGAACGTGTCGACGGTGGCAATCGACGGATGGAACATGGTGGCTGTCTCGCTTACGCCGAACGACGCCATGTACACGACCACCGCGCTCTTTCCGCAGCTGGTCTCCTCCGCGTACAAATATGACGTCGGATACGTACCGGTCACGACCCTCGGCACCGGCCTCGGGTACTGGATGAAGTTCAACGGCGCAGGGCCGGTCGGCGCATCGTCGGCCACGTTCCTTCATGAAGTGACCGCGCCCGTCGGAAACGGGTGGAACATCATCGGCGGCCCCTCTGAATTCGTCGCGACCGCCGATATCGTCCCGAGCGGCGTGACGGTTTCGTCACCCTACTTCGGTTTCGGGGTTTCGGGTTACCTGACCGCCAGCGCGATCCAGCCGGGCCATGGATACTGGGTCAAGGTCGCGGGGAGCGGGTCGCTGACGCTCGAATCATCGGCGGCCGTCCCCAAACAGTCGCCTTCGGCCGACCTCGGGCTGCCCGCGGCCGTCAACCGGATCATCATTTCCGACGCCACCGGCCGGTCACGAACACTCTACCTCGGTGAAACAGGCGCGGCCGAACACGAACTCGGGTACTACGAAATGCCCCCGCTTCCCCCCTCTGGCGGGTTCGACGCCCGGTACGGTTCGGGAAGGTTCTACGAAGAATATTCTCTTGGATCGCCGGATGCCGGTTCCGGCGAATATCCCCTGATCATCCAGGGAGCAGCCTTCCCGGTGACCCTCCGCTGGGACGTCAATTCGCCGGTACCGGACGGCCGGAAAATGGTCCTCGCCTCGATGGACGGGAATACCCTCTACGGGGTCATGGAACATTCCGGGACTCTCCAGCTCCGGGAGAAACCGTCGACACCACCCGTCATCAGGTTCCTCGACGGGATCAGCGTTCCGAAGGAATTCGCCATCTCGCGCAACTTCCCGAACCCGTTCAACCCCGTCACACGGTTCACCGTCGATCTGCCACACGAGGCCGCAGTCGAGGTGGTGGTGTTCGACCTCCTTGGAAGAAAGGTCACCACGCTGGTCAACGAGACCAGGCCTGGAGGTTCGTATACCGTCGAGTGGAACGGACAGGACGGGGGCGGATTGCAGATGCCGACGGGGACTTACATCGTCCGGATGATCAGCGGCAATTTTTCAGAAGTCCGCAAGGTCATGTTGATGAAGTAACCTCAATTCCGATATCGCGGTACAGGAAGAGCCCGGATGCGTCCGGGCTCTTCTGTTTGGAATCCGGCCGGATTTTGAATAATTTGTTCAATAATCAATGCGAATAGGACACATTTCCATACCGAAAGCGGTCATCCTGGCACCGATGGAGGATGTCACCGATATCCCCTTCCGCCTCATTTGCAAGGGTCTCGGCGCCGACCTCATGTATACTGAATTCGTGAACTCCGAGGGACTGGTCCGAAAATCAGGAAAAACGCGATCGAAAATGCATTTCCTCGAGGAGGAGCGTCCCTTCGGCATACAACTCTACGGGGGCGACGACCTCTCGATGGAGGGAGCGACGGTCATCGCCGACGCGCTCCGTCCCGACCTCATCGACATCAATTGCGGTTGCTGGGTGAAAAAAATCGCGGGGCGCGGTGCCGGGGCAGGGTTGCTCAGGGACCTCACGATGATGCGCCGCGTCATCGAATCGGTCGTGCGTGCCACGGCGCTGCCCGTGACCGTCAAGACCCGCCTGGGGTGGGACGAATCCAGCATCCGGATTGTCGATGTTGCCAGGATGGTGGAGGACTCCGGCGCCCGCGCCCTGACGATCCATTGCAGGACGAGAGCGCAGGGACACCAGGGAGATCCGGACTACACCCATATCCCTGCCGTCAAGAAGGCCGTATCCATACCGATCATCGTGAACGGCGGAATCGATTCCCCCCTTCGCGCCGAGGAGGTGTTTTCGTCCACCGGTTGCGACGGGGTCATGGTCGCCCGCGGCGCGGTCACCAATCCCTGGGTCTTCAGGGAAATCAAGGCCTACCTCGCAACCGGCACCGTCATCCCTCCCCCCGGTATCGAGGAACGGATCGACACCCTCCTCGAACACCTCCGCCTCTCGGTCCTCCACAAGGGCGCGCCGAAGGGGATCATCGAGTTCCGGAAGCATTACGCCGGGTACCTCCGCAACATCCCGGGGATTGCAAAAATCAGGCACCAGTTGATGCAATACTCCGAACACGGACAGCTCGTCGAGTATCTCCTGGCCCTGCGGGAACGACTCGCCCGCTCCGGCGTTACTGAACCGGGCGGCCCGGGCATCCTCGCCGGGGCATAACCGCCCCCACGGTCCATCCCACGTTCATGCAGAACAGGCAGATCGCGGACATCATTGAGGAAATGGCCACCCTCATGGAGCTCGCCGGCGATAATCCGTTCAAATGCAGGGCTTTTCACAACGCAGCCAGACTGATCTCCATCTCCACCGGGGAGATGAGCGTCCATGCGGAGGCGGGGACCCTGACGACATTGAAAGGCATCGGGAAAGGCCTGGCTCCGATCATCGCGGATCTCGCTCTGAAGGGTACGTCGGATGAGCTGAGCGCGCTGAGACGGTCCGTTCACCCCGGCCTGTTGGACATGCTGAAGGTCGAGGGGCTCGGTCCGAAGAAAGTCCGCCTTCTGTATGAGAAACTGGGAATCAACTCTCTCGACACGCTCCGCCGGGCGGCAGAGGAGGGAAAACTCACCGGTCTCTCCGGGTTCGGCGGGAAAAGCCGTGATAATATCCTCAGGAACCTCGCACTCCTGGACCGGTACCGGGATAAACGCCTCCTGAGGGAGGCAGAAACCGCCGGAGAATCGGTCCTGGCTGCCGTCTCTTCACTGCCGGGTGTCACTGTATGCAGCCTCGCCGGGAGCATCCGCCGGAGGATGTCCGTGATCGGTGATATCGACGTCCTTGCCGCGGCACCTGAAAAGACTCACGCGGGAATCATCGCAGGGTTCGGAAAGTTCCAGGACACCGGACGCGTCATCTCCTCCGGTCCCACGAAATCTTCCGTCATGCTGGACGCCGGGATCCGGTGCGACCTGAGGGTTGTAACCCCGGCCGCCTACCCTTTCGCCCTGCAGTATTTTACGGGAAGCAAGGCGCACAACACCCGACTGCGTACCCTGGCGAAGTCCCTGGGCTGGTCACTCAACGAATACGGCTTCACGGCCATCGGGAACGGGGGAACCAGGAGATGCCGCACCGAAGAAGACCTCTACGATGCCCTCGGACTGGAGTATATCCCCCCGGAACTGCGTGAGGACACCGGTGAAATCGAGGCGGCATCGGAGGGCACCCTCCCGAGGCGGATCGGGGACGGGGAACTGCGGGGCACCTTCCACTGTCATACGACATGGAGTGACGGGCGGAACAGCGTGGCTGAAATGGCCTCGGCCGCCCGCGAGCTCGGCTGGGAATACATCGGCATCGCCGACCACAGCAAGGCGGCGTCATATGCCGGGGGGCTGTCGGTGAAGGACGTCACCAGGCAGATCGCGGAAATAGAGGAACTCAACGCCCGGATGCGGGGTTTCAGGATATTCGCGGGAAGCGAGGTCGATATCCTTCCGGGCGGGTCCCTCGACTGGGATGACCGGACGCTCGGGTGTTTCGACTACGTCGTGGCCTCCGTCCACTCCGGCTTCCGGATGAGCGAAGCCGAGGCGACCCAGCGCATCATCCGTGCCCTCAAACACAAACACGTCACGATGCTCGGGCACCCGACGGGGAGACTGCTCCTCGAACGGGAGGGATACCCGGTCAACGTCAAATCGGTCATCGACGCCGCAGCGGATTACGGAAAGATCATCGAAATCAACGCGAACCCCCGGCGCCTTGACCTCGACTGGAGCCATTGTCGGTATGCGCGGGACAGGGGTGTCCTGATTTCCATTAATCCCGACGCCCACGCCGTCGCGGGCCTCCGGGACGTGCGGTATGGCGTGGGGGTCGCCCGTAAGGGCTGGCTCGAACCGAAGGATGTGCTCAACACGCTGGGGCTTACGGATGTCACGGCGAGATTATCCGCTTCCAGGGCCCGTGCGGGACGATGAGAAAAGCCCCGCAATCACCGCCCGAAACAGGGAAGCGGACACGCACCGTCATCCGGAGGCTCCGCTCCGAATACCCCGGTGCGGATACCGCCCTTACGCACAAAAATCCCCTCCAACTCCTCGTGGCGACCATCCTCTCCGCCCAGTGCACCGATGAGCGCGTGAACAAAGTCACCCCGGTGCTCTTCTCGAGGTTTCGTACGGCCACCGATTTCGCATCCTCCCCCCCCGGAGACCTCGAGGCGATCATCAGGTCAACCGGTTTTTTCCGCGCGAAGGCGAGAAACATCCGGCGGTGCTGCGCCGAAATCGTCGAACGTCACGGCGGAAGGGTACCCGCGACGATGGAAGAACTCGTCATCCTGCCGGGGGTCGGGCGGAAGACCGCGAACGTGGTGCTGGGAAGTGCTTTCGGGAGGGCGGAGGGTATCGTGGTCGACACCCATGTCAAACGGATCTCGCGGTTGCTCGGTCTTACCGCTCAATCAGACCCGGAGAAAATCGAAGATGACCTGATGCGGATCGTCCCGAAAAAGGACTGGATCGGGTTTTCGCACCTGTTGATTCTGCACGGCAGGGCGGTCTGCCGGGCCCGAAGGCCGGAGTGCACGCGCTGCCGGCTCAGCGACGTCTGCCCTTCATCTCTTTCCTGAGCTTCTCCCACGTCGTTTTCATCTCCTCGGAGATCACCTTGGTGTCCGCCAGGACGGGCATGAAATTGGTGTCCCCGTTCCACCTCGGGACCACATGAAAATGGACGTGGGTATCGATCCCCGCACCGGCCGTTCGACCGAGGTTGGATCCGATGTTGAACCCGTCAGGGGATGAGGTCCGCTCGAGGGCCGCGACGGTTTTCCGGATGAACCCGAACATCTCGGCGTATTCCGTGCCCTCCAGGGACTCGAGTCTGGCGGTATGCCGGGCCGGCACGATCATGCAGTGGCCGCTGTTGTAGGGATACAGGTTCAGGATGACGAAGGAGTGTTTTCCCCGTGCGACGACGTACCGTTCATCGTCGCGGGCGGACTTCCACGCGGAGCACAGTACGCACCCCGGTTTCCCGGCGGGCGCCTTGAACGACCGGATGTACTCCGACCTCCAGGGAGAGTGCAGACGTTTCATTCCGGTGGGGGCACGGCGGGAATGGCTCAGGCTTCCTCTTCGACCTTCTGTTTCGAGTGCTCGGCCACGATCTTCTCCGCGACGTCGCGGGGGGTTTCCTCGTAATGGTTGAATTTCTGTTTGTGAATGCCGCGGCCCTGCGTCATCGAACGAAGATTGGTGGAATAGCGGAAGAGTTCCTTGAGTGGTACCTGGGCCCGGATGACCTGGGTGACACCGTCCGAATCCATGCCGAGGATTTTTCCACGGCGGCTCGAAATGTCCCCCATGACGTCTCCCATGTACTCCTCCGGAACGCTCACCTCGATTTCGTAGATGGGTTCGAGGATCACGGGTCTCGCGTCCTTGAAGCCTTTTTTAAAGGCCATCCGTCCTGCGATCTTGAAGGAGTGTTCGTCCGAATCCACGTCGTGGTACGAACCATCGAAGAGCGTGACTTTGACGTCCACGACCTTGTATCCTGCCACCACCCCCCCCTCCAGGGCCTCCATGATCCCTTTCTGTACGGCGGGGATGAAACGTGTGGGTACCACACCGCCGACGACGGCGTCTTCAAACTCGAATCCTCCCCCCTGCGGGAGAGGCTCGATTTTGATCCAGACGTGGCCGAACTGGCCCCTGCCGCCTGTCTGCTTTTTATGCTTGTATTCCACCTCGTTGACCCGGCCCTTGATGGTCTCCCTGTAGGGAATTTTCGGTTCGACCATGTCGACTTCCACCCCGTATTTCGCCTTGAGCCTCCGTACGATGATTTCCAGGTGCAATTCCCCCTGGCCGGAGATGACGGTCTGGTGAAGTTCCGAATCCACTTTGACCAGGAAGGTCGGGTCCTCCTCGTGGAGGGAGTGCAGTCCCGTGGCGATCTTGTCCTCCTCCCCCTTCGTCCTGGGGACGAGGGCCATGCTGATGACGGGCTCCGGGAATTCGATGGGCGGAAGAACGACGGGAAATCCCTTGCTGCTGAGCGTGTTGTTGGTATGGGTGTCCTTGAGTTTGACGACGGCCCCGAAATCACCCGCATGGAGTTTACCCACTTCCTTGCGGTCCTTTCCGCGCATGGAAAATATCTGTGCCAGCCTTTCGTTCTTGCCGTTGGTGTCGTTGATCATGTCCAGGCCCGGCGCGATGGTGCCCGAGTACACCCTGAAAAACGACAATTCTCCCACGTGCGGTTCGGCCACGGTCTTGAAAACGAACATCGTCGGCTGCCCGGCGGGATCGCACTTGACGGGAATTTCCTTCTGCATGTCCGAGCCGGGGGCGTAACCCATCGCCGTCTCGACCTCGGCCGGGGAGGGCAGGAAGTCCGTGAAAAAATCGAGGGCCATCGAAACCCCCGTGTTCGAGGTTCCGCTCGCGCAAAGTACCGGGAAGATCTTCCGGTTCCGAATCCCGGCTCTCATGCCGGAGGTGATTTCCTCAGCGGAAAGGGTCCCGTTTGCGAAAAAGGAGTCCAGGAGTTTCTCATCCGTTTCGGCGATGTGTTCTATGAGCTGTTCCCGCATCTCGGTCGCTTTTGGCAGGAGCTCCGCGCTCAACTCCGCTTCCACCGGTTTCCCCTTCCCGTCGGAGGGATAGGTGAACACCTTCATCTTGAGAATGTCGACGATGGCGTTGAACCCACCTCCCTCTCCTGCGGGGAACTGGACCGGAACGACGTCATGGGAGAACCGCTCCCGGACGGTGGTCACGACCCCCTCGAAATCCGAATTTTCATTGTCCGCTTTCGCCACGAGGAAGACGGAGGGGACCCTCATGTCCTTCGTGTAGTTCCAGACGATTTCGGTGCCGACTTCGGCCCCTTCGACCGCCTTGAGGAATATCACCGCGGTATCGG
The DNA here is from genome assembly GCA_003235555.1 of Ignavibacteria bacterium. Lineage (GTDB taxonomy): Bacteria > Bacteroidota > Ignavibacteria > UBA10030 > SZUA-254 > SZUA-254. The sequence goes on from QJVY01000120.1 coordinate 31,235, forward strand.
TCACCCGCAGACTCGCCTTGACCTCGCCGGTGAAATCCGTGTACCCGGGAGTATCGATCAGGTTGATCTTGTATCCGCGCCATTCATTCGAGAGGAGTGAGGAATTGATCGAAATCTGCCGTTCGATCTCATCCGGATGGTAGTCGGAGATCGTGTTCCCTTCCTCGACCCGCCCGAGCCTGGTGGTCGATCCGGAGCAGAAACACACAGCTTCTGAAAAGGAGGTTTTACCCGCGCCCCCATGTCCGATGAGGGCGATGTTGCGGATTTGATCGGGGGGATATTCTTTCATGGCGGCTTCCTGAACTGTAATAAGGATGTTCCGCGGCGCGTGGGGCCGCGTGGAAGAAGAATAAATGTATTGAGGATCGTGTGAACCGGACCGGGGCCGGTCCCGCCTACGCTCTCAGGCGGACGAAAAAAGTCCGGACCCCCTTGAGGACCGCGGCGATCGTGCCTATGGTCTCGAGAACCGGCTCCTCGATCCTCGTCTGCACCCGGCGTTCGAAGTCGACGACGTTGTCGGCGATTTCCCGTATTGAACTGATCGAATCCTTCACGAGTTCGACCTGGTCGTCAATGTTTTCTGATACGTTGCGGACCTTGTCCGTGATGACTTCGAGGTTGTCGAGGATGGGAAAGGCCCTGTTGTTCAGTTCCTTCACGTCGGTCTCGATCGTCCTGAGAATGTTTCTCAGGCGCACGACGAACGCGATCAGAAATATGCAGAGCGCGATAATCGCGACGTCGGACAGTATCTGGATGCTCGCTGCGAGAACTTCCATGTTGCTCCTCGGTCAGGTGGTGTATGGATCCGCCGGCTTGACTTCAGGCGCCGCGTTCTTTTTCCGATTTATAGGCGTCTACGCCGGCGCGAACCGCGTTCTTGAGCTTCCCCTGCTCGGAGGAAGCCCGCGTACGGATGTCGGTCAGGACCTTGTCCGCGTCACCGATCAAACCTTCCGCTTTCTCCTTCGCGCTGGCGATGAGCTCTTCAGAGCGGTGTTTCCCCTTGTTGATCATTTCGGTGGTCTTCGTCCCGGCCGACCTCAGATAATCCCCCATTTCGTCGGAGAGTTCATCCGTCCGTTTCCTGATGTCCAGTCTCAGGTCTTTGCCGCTTTTCGGTGCGTACAGGAGGGCTGCGACGGCGCCCGCAATTCCCCCTACGAGAAAACCAATAAAAAGGCCCCTCGCGAGTCCGTCATTATCTCTTGACATGTCGATACCTCATCAGTTGGACTGTGAAAACAAAAAAGGTGTGTGCCTCCTTTCAAAGTAAAGATAAAGGGGCAAATAATCAAGTAATCGGGTGGAAAAACGACCCGGATCCGCATATATCGTGTTCCGAAACACGGGCCTCGGGTCAGAATGCGGGAGTACCTTGTTACCGTTCGCCGGGGATCCCTCCCGGAACCGGCAGAACACATCCCTCCGGTCGGTTCCCGGCCGCACAGTCTGCGACCGGGAGAGGGCTGATTTAACGGTTTTTCTTCTTGTGCCGCATCTTCCGGAGACGCTTCTTTCGCTTGTGTGTCGCCATTTTTTTGCGCAGGCGCTTTTTACCGCTCGGCATACAGTACTCCTGGTTTTATGATGGATTGTCCTGAATGTGCTGGTTGAGTAGATCCCGGGCCCTCTTCGCCGCTTCACTTCCCGGGTCGATCGAAACACATCTCTCGAACCATTCCCTCGCCCCCGCCATATCCCCCTTGTGGAGATGGACGATCCCCAGATTGAAATTGGCAAGTTGGTGCCGGGGGTTGACCTCGACCGCCTCGAGAAAGGTCGTCTCGGCGAGTCTCTGGAGTGATTCGTGCCTGGCGGTATCGGTAAAGGACATCTGGAAATAAGAGGTCCCAAGATCCACCCTGGCATCGAGGTTACCGGGTTCCAGTTTAAGGTATTTTTCGTACACGACCGCCGCTCTGTCGAAAAACTGCACGTCGTACAGACGGTTCGCAAGCTGCAGCATCGCTTCCCGGTCCTCAGGGTCCGCCTCGATCCGGGACTGGAGCCGCCTGATGTCGTTGATCATTTCCGAATCGTGCGGATCGGCCGGGACGGACACTTTTTCAGGGCCGCCCTGGGCGTTGACAAAGATCATCAACCCCACGAGAAGAAGGGCGCCTGCACCCAGGGTAAACTTCCAACTCTGAAAGAACGATGGTCCTGCGCTCCTCGCCGCCTCTTGACGGCCGGGCCGGGGAATATTCGCCCGCGTCCCCCCCAGTCTCGCTCCGCACGCGCTGCATGATGCCGCGGCGGCATCATTTTCCTGTCCGCACAGCGGGCAGGATTTGGGGTTCTTGTGTGTATCCGTGACGGCGGCCTCCCTGCCACAGGAAGGGCAAAAACGGTCGGCGGTATCGAGTTCAGTTCCGCAGGATGTACATCGGGGGGAGGTGTTCATTCGCTGAAATCTTAAATGCCGGCGGGCTGTTTCCTCTTGAGATTTTCGTTCACGGTCGATTTCAGGTCCTTCGACACCTTGAAAAAGGGCACGAAATGTTCATCAACCTGGACCTGCTCACCCGTGCGCGGGTTCCGGGCCATACGTCCCTTGCGTTTTTTGGTTTTGAAACTTCCGAACCCCCGGATTTCAATGTTTCTCCCCTCCTTCAGGGCTTCGATGACCGTCTGGATAAACCCGTCAACCACCGCTTCAGTTTCGACCTTCGTGAGACCGGTTCCGGACGCTATGTGATCGACGATATCAGCTTTTGTCAAAGTAGTGTCTCCTTAGGAAATGGGACATATCCATAAAATCCCGCACGACTGGAGTACAGGGAACCGGGATTCTCGAGAGGGAAGAAAGATCTGAGCTGGGATGATACCACACGCTCCGGTTATCGTAGAAATTTTCCGTAAGGATATAATCGATGAAATTGACAAGATAACCGGGTTTTATCGCAATGTTTTTATGAAACGATGTCCATAACTTGTTTAAAATCCGGTTCATAATACGAAACTGCCCGTCAAAAGTCAATAGTGGATACAGTCCCCTTCACCACCATCCAGATGTCAAACATAAAAAAAAACACGCAGGCCCGTCTGGGGGCCTGCGTGTCTGGATTGGCCGAAAATCCGGCTTATTTCACGTTGACCTCAATCTCCTTGGCCTTTGCCTGTTCAGCCTTCGGGATGGAGATCGTCAGGATTCCGTTCGTGTAGGACGCTTCGATTCCCTCGCTTTTGACCGTAGTCGGAAGGGTGAATGATCGCTCGAAGGATCCGAAGGACCTTTCCACCCGCTGGAACCTGTCGGTTTTGTCCTCGTAGGAGTGTTTCTTTTCCCCCTTGAGCGTGAGGATGCCGTCTGCGACGGTGATTTTCACGTCCTTTTTCTCCACGCCGGGGAGCTCCACGTGTACGGTGAAATCATCATCGTTTTCGATGATGTCCACCGACGGGGTGAGACCATAGTTCCCGTTGTCGTCAGGAACGTTCATCCTGAACCGATCGAACATCCGGTCGATATCCTTCTGCATGTTCAGGAACTCACCCGTCAGATCGTGTACGGGTGACCAGCGTGATACGTCCCTGAGGGGTTTCCATCGAATGAGTGTCATAATCCTTTCTCCTTTCTTCTGTCGTGATTTTCAGTTTCTGGATTTATACCCTGGTTCTGGCATACAGTATTACAAGTCCCGTGCCAGAGTACAATGTATCACGCTGACGACAGATGAAGAGGTACCGGCGGAGTGGTATTGTCAGTCTGACAGATTAGTGAACAAATTTTTCATAGCGGAATGACGGATTGTCAACCATCCTGACACGGTTCGCAACGTATTTGCCGATCTGTCAGGCCACCGATTCGAGGTACCGTTCGGCATCGATCGCGGCCATGCATCCCGTTCCGGCTGCGGTGACCGCCTGACGGTAGTGGGCATCTGCCACGTCCCCGGCGGCGAATATTCCCCCGATGCTGGTTTGCGTCGTCCCCGGGGTCACCGTGATATACCCGGTCGGGTCGAGTTCGATCTGTCCCTCGAACAGTTGCGTATTCGGGCGATGCCCGATTCCCATGAAGACACCCCCGGCCTTCACCTCCGAGAGCTCGTCGGTCTTCACGTTCCGTACCCTGACCCCGGTGACGGATTTTTTTCCGTTCTCCTCCGTCCCGAGTATTTCCTCTATCACCGAATCGAACAGAAAGGAGATTTTTGGATTTTTCTCCATCCGGTCCTGCATGATTTTCGAGGCTCTGAAACTGTCTCTCCGGTGCACAATCGTTACTTTCGAGGCGAACTTGGTGAGAAACCCGGCCTCCTCCATGGCCGTATCCCCTCCCCCGACGACGATGACTTCGACACCCTTGAAGAAGAATCCGTCGCAGGTGGCACAGGCCGATACTCCATGACCCATGAACTCCTGCTCGGAGGGGAGTCCGAGCCATTTCGCCGATGCACCCGTGGCGATGATCACCGCTTCGGCCCGGTAGACGTCGTCATTCGACCGGACAGTGAATGGCCGGACGGAAAAGTCCACCCCGGAGACATCCTGGAAAAGGGTCTTCGCGTCGAACCTGACTGCCTGTTTTCTGAACAGATCCATCAGTTCCGGTCCCATGATCCCTTCCGGGAAACCTGGATAATTTTCCACGTCGGTCGTGATTGTCAGCTGGCCGCCGGGTTGAATCCCTTCGAAGACCAGGGGATTCAGTCCGGCCCTCGCGCTGTAGAGGGCGGCCGTCAGGCCGGCGGGGCCTGAACCGATAATGATCAGTTTGTGTTTTTTTTTCATAGTCATCCTTTTTCGGTCGTGCGGGCTGCCCCGCGCGCATTGGGGTTTCGTGTGAGGGCTTCCGCGTTCCGCCGCAGGCCCGTAATTTTGGTGCGTTTGACCGGACTCTCCCTGAACTCCGCGGAAAACTCCGCCTCCCCCATCCGGAGAACATCTTCGAGTTCCCGTTCGACCATACCCGCTCTCGGGGTGAACGCCTGTTCAACGGTTTGGCGGGCGTCCGAGTTCCACGGACACACGTCCTGACAGACGTCGCAACCGTAGAGCCATCCGTCGAGTTTTCCCTCCACCTCCGGGGGAAAGGGGCCCCGGTGTTCGATCGTCAGATAGGACAGGCACAGATTTGCGTCCAGAAGGTAGGGTTCGGTGATCGCCCCCGTCGGACACGCTTCGATGCAGAGCACGCAATTGCCGCAATGGTCGGTCTCTGCCGGATCGGGTTCGATCGCCGCGGTCAGCAGGAGCTCCCCGAGGAAGATCCACGAACCGAATTCCATGGAGATGAGGTTGGTGTGCTTTCCCTGCCATCCGATGCCCGCCCGTTGCGCCCAGGCCTTTTCCATCACGGGCCCCGTGTCCGCGTAGACCTTTCCTCGGACACCGGGATCGAGGTGCCTGACGTGGGCCAGGAGCGCCTCCAGCTTTCCGGTGACGATCCCATGATAATCATCCCCCCAGGCGTAACGGGAAACCTTCCCGGTCCCCGTCCGCTCCTCGTGCCGGAACGGGGTGTAGTAGTTGATCCCGACGGAGACGATGGTTTTGACACCCGGCAGGACGAGCGATGGATCCCCGCGCTTCTCCGAGCTCCGGTGCATCCACCCCATCGTACCGTGATACCCCCGCTCGAGCCATCCGCGGAGCCGTTCGCCCTCCGGCCGCAGCCTGCCGGCAGCTGCGAACCCGATGAGGTCGCAACCGAGTTCACGCGCTTTCGACGTGATCCTCTCTTTCAGTTCACGGCCGTCCATGTCAGTGCTCGGTGGAGATCCACACGTCGTCCCCCTGGATGGTGACGACGTGCATTCTGAGGCGTCCATCCCCCGAGAGTGATGCACCCGTACGGACGTCAAAATTCCATCCGTGCATCGGACAAGTGAGCGTGTGTTCCTCGAGCAGGCCCCGGTGCAGGTCCGCGAAATGCTGGTGGGGACAGCTGTTGTCGAATGCATGAAACTTCCCGCCGGCCTTCACGACGACGATATCGGCTTCCCCGTCCCGGATTCTTCTGCAGGCACCCTCGCCGAACGTGGCAACCGTACCGGCGTGTATCCGTCGTCCGCCTCCCCTCACCGTCGGTCCGACACGGGATTTCTCACCGGAAATCGACTGGGGCGTCCATGATGATCCCGCGGTCTCCGGTCCGGACCGTGCAGGCAACGGTCTGCGGGTCGTGCTCGAAGAACAGGATCCACCCCTCCTCGTCTGCTTTCCGGAGGATTTTTTCCTTGTCCGCCAGCGTCGTCAACGGACGCAGGTCGTACGACATGATGTAGGGCAGCGGGATGTGGGAGGTCGTGGGGAACAGGTCACAGCAAAAAAGGACTGTGGTCTTCCCGTCCCTGATCAACGGGAGCTGCTGGGCGGTCGTATGACCGTTTGTGAGCAACAGGCTGACGCCGGGGAACAATTCCCCCTCCCCGTCCGTGAAGTCGAGGACCCCCTCGGCCTTCAGGGGAAGGTAATCGTCCGGCATGAAGCTCCCCCGGTCCTTCGGCGTCGGGTTCATCGCCTGGTCCCAGTGGGCCTTCTGTACGTGATAGCGGGCGTTCGGAAACGCGGGGATGATTTTTCCATCCGAAACCACGGTAGATCCTCCGGCGTGATCGAAATGAAGATGTGTCAGGAGGACGTCAGTGACGTCCGCATGCCGCACTCCAATCGCTGCGAGCGAGGCGTCGAGGCTGGACCGGGAGGTGTCCAGCGCGTAGATATCCTTCTGCTTGTCCGAAAACTTCGAACCATTCCCGTTGTCCACGAGGATGGTCCTTGTACCGTCGCGCAGAAGGAGACCCCTCGCCGCGAGGGGGATCCTGTTCCTGTCGTCGGCCGGGTTCGTCCTGCTCCAGAGGGGTTTGGGGACGACGCCGAACATCGCCCCTCCGTCGAGTGCGAACCGTCCGGTCTCGACAACGTCAACGGTATATTGTCCGATTTTCATATGAAGAAAGGGCCGGTCGAAGGTGATTCAACCGGCCCGTGTGACCCTTCAGAACCGATGGTTCCGCGTCATTTCTGGAAATGGGAGGTCGCGGCAGAGAGGTCCGCGAATTCCTTTCCCGGGTGCAGCTCCTTGGCCCTGTTGAAAAGCTCCTCTTCGGATTCGACGTGGTTCGGATCGGGAACGCAACAGTCCACCGGGCAGACGGCGGCGCACTGCTCCTGGTCGAAATGCCCGACGCATTCAGTGCACTTTTCAGGAACGATGTAATAAAATTCTGCCGACAGCGCAGGATTTGACGCGCCGTTCAATTCCCAGTTGACCCCTCCGGCG
>QJVY01000138.1 GCA_003235555.1 Ignavibacteria bacterium
GCCGCCTTCGCTTCGTGGAAGAACCGGACGGTGTCCTGGGTGGTCGCGGGGAGGATGGTCTGTAAAAATTTCAGAGCGACGAATCGGTCGAGTTTCGTGTCGCGCGCCTTGTAGACGACACCCATGCCCCCTTCGCCGAGTTTCTCGACGATCTGGTAATGTGATATAGTCTTACCCAGCATGGGGTTCCGGGATTATTTCGCGAGCGCAGCCCAGATATCGGACTCCGATTCGGCCTTTACAAAATAGATGGTCCGGTTATCGGGGGAGATGACACACTGACCGTCGGCATTGAAGGAAGGAAATCCTTCCAGGGCCGTGACCTTTTTCGTCCTCACGTCGAGGAATTGTATTTGGCCCTCGTCGAGAAAGAAGATCGTTTTCCCGTCCCTGAGCCAGAATGGACGTTCACCGCGGTCGTAAATTTGTGTGAACGTGGAGTCGGCAAAGGAGTAGAGTACGATGCCCCTGCTGAGTCCGTCCTGCATGACAGGGCTTCCCGCGAGGGTCTTTCCGTCGGGGGAGACGGATACACCGCCGAATTGCACCCCGCCGGGGTATTCCGGCAGAAGGGTCTCCTTCGTCTCACTCCCGCCGCCGGGTTTGATATTCTCGATGATGGCTCCGCTCCCGTCCTGTTGGTAATAGATTGCGGTACCTCCCCGCAGCCAGATGGGATAGGCAAGGATCCCGGTGTTGGTCGCCGACGTCATCTGCGTGAAACCACTCCCGTCTGCCCTCACGGTCCAAATCTGGTACTTTCCGCTACGTTCGGAGTAGAACGCGATGTGTTTTCCGTCAGGTGACCAGCTGGGGCCGCGGTCCTTGGCCCTGTCGTTGGTAATTTTCCTGAAGTTCTTTCCGTCGGTCCCGATGACTCCGATATCCTCCTGGACCCCCACGAGCGAGAAGGCAAGGTTCTTCCCGTCGGGTGAGACCTCGAGGTACCCGAATTCCCTCGACCCCTCGGTCACCGCCGTGGCTGTTCCCGTCGTTGTGAGCCGCATCGGATCGAAGGGAATTTTATGGATGTTTCCCCGTGCCTCGGAGGAAACGTAGATGAACTTTCCACCGTCACGTGAAATCCTGAGGGCCGTGCAATTCTGCGTTGGTAACGTGACGGGAACGGGGTCGCCGTCCGCCGTGCCCGAACCGGGATCGAAACCGAGACGCCAGGCGTTCATCGTTCCGCCGCGGTCGCTCAGAAAATAGATCGCCCGGCCGTCCGGGGACCACTGGGGGTCCCAGTCGATGTAATCGTCCTCGGTGAGCCTGTTCGCGGGTCCCCCCGTCGACGCGACCGTCCAGAGTTCCCTCCGGCCCGTCCCCCGGGGCAGTCCCCAGAACACGATCCACCTCCCGTCGGGAGACCACTGCGGCTGGACCGCGTCCCCGGAGTACAGTTCCACGCTTTTCCCCGTCGCGATGTCTACCGTCCACAGCTTGCTCTCGGTGGCACGGGAGAAAGGGTGCTGGATCATTTCGGCGGCCACAACGATTCTTTCCCCGTCCGGCGACCAGCTGGGGTTGTGTCCGAAATCCGTCAGGCGCCGGACCGATTCGCCGGTCGAACCCATGAGGAAAATCCCTCCGCCGTCCCGCTCGGAGCGGAAGGCGATCAGGTCCCCTTTCGGGGAGTACACGGGTTGCGTATTCGCCGACGCCGCGGCGTTTGTGATGTTCAACGGATTCCCCCCGCCGGCCCGTTGAACGAAGATGTCCGACGTGTTGCCCTCGGCCTTCACGTAGGCGATGTAATTTCCGTCCGGGGAGATATCGGGAAAGGTTTCGGCTCCGGCCTGCTCGGTCAGGCGGATGACCGACAGCGAGGGGGCCGTCGCGCGTTCGCCGGACCAGATCTTCACGTACCCCTTCAGGTAACCGATATACCCTACTGCGGCGGCCAGCAGGACACCGACCACAATCAGCCCGACTTTCGAGCCCCGGGTGCCGTGATGACCGGAGGCCATCGTCTCCTCCGCGGGGGTCAGGGCCGCGGATGATCCCGCGGAAGCGGGGCCGGGCGTTCCCCCCATGGCCTGCACCGAACTCCGGCTCCTCGACTGCGACGATTGTTTCTTCAGGCGCTTGAGGTCCACGGCGAAATCCGCGGCGGACTGGTACCGTTCGTTCGGGTCCTTCTCGAAGGCCTTCGCGAAAATCTCCTCGAGTGCGGGGGGCGCCTCCGGGAGGAGGTCTGTGATCCGTTTCGGCTCCTCGTTCGCAATCGAATAGACGATCGCCGCCTCGTGCTCCCCCCTGAAGGGCAGCTGCCCGGTGAGCATCTCGAACAGCACCACGCCGAGGCTGAAGATGTCCGACCGGTTGTCCACCTCTCCCCCCTGGATCTGTTCGGGGGACATGTACCCGAGCGTGCCGACCGTGCTCGACGTACGTGTGAGTTTCAGGCTTCCCTTGAGCTTCGCGAGGCCGAAGTCCATCACCTTGACCTGGCCCTTCGGGGTGATCATGATGTTTTCCGATTTGACGTCCCGGTGGACGATGCCCTTCGAATGGGCCTCGGCCAGCGCCTCGCCGGCCTGGATCGCCGCGTCGAACGCCTGGTTGAGCATCCTGAATGGGATTTTCTCGTTGAGCGTCGCCCCCTCGACGCATTCCATCGCGATGAATGTGCGGCCCTCGAACTCCTCGATCGCGTGGATGGTGCAGATGTTGGGATGGTTGAGGTTCGCCGCCGCCCTCGCCTCCTGCATGAAGCGGGCCTTATCTTTCTCGGAGGCCGATGCTTTTTCGGGGAGGAATTTCAGCGCGACGGTGCGGTGGAGGGTAGTGTCCTCGGCCTTATAGACCACACCCATCCCTCCCTCACCGAGTTTTTCGATAATTCTGTAATGAAGGACAGTCTGGCCGATCATGGCTGCTGTTAGTTCGTGTTTCCTGTTTTTTGTTTCAGGTCGGAGAAGAAGTTCAACACCAGCTGGATGTCGTCCAAACTCTCATCCCCCGTACTCGATATCGTCGTCACGATCGACCTGCCGTCGGGGGTGACGTCGTAGCTGTGGCCGCTCTCCACCGGCAGAGGATTGATCCCGGACAGGACCGTCTTCGGAGGACCGGCAGAGAACGTGCCGGCCGTATCGATCTCCACGACCATCAACCCCCCGCCGGACAAGAAATAGAGCCGTCGGCTGTCGGGAGCCCAGCGCGCCTCGTATCCTTCCGCGTTCGAGATCTGCCATTTCCCGCTTCCCTCGGGAAAATTCCTGACGAATATCTGATAGACTCCCGTCTCGTTCGACCCGTACGCGATCCACCTTCCGTTCGGGGATACGCTCGAAACGAACTCGTCGTTGCGGGTGTCAAGAAAGTTGATGATCTCTTTGGGGTTGTCCACCGGGAGGTATCCGATGTCGGAGGAATTCCGGGGGGTCGACAGATCGAGGATCAGGTACCTGCCGTCCCGGGTCCAGCCATCGATGTAGAAGCGGTGCTTGACGCGAAAAAAGATTTCCTCCTCTCCGCTCCCGTCCGATCGTATCATCGCCACCGATTCCTCCCCCCGCGTTTTATATGAGAAATAAGCGAGCCGTTTCCCGTCCGGGGACCACACGGGGGTGCGGTTGACGCCGCCGAAGGTCAGTCTGCTGAGGTTGTTCCGCGCGATGTCGTAGACCCAGAT
>QJVY01000256.1 GCA_003235555.1 Ignavibacteria bacterium
GGAGTTCGCCATGCGGGCGCGCGGAGCGTCCTACCAGGAGATCGCCGACAGGGGGGGCGGGATCATCACCACCGTGAGGGAGGTGAGGACCGCGACGAAGAAGGACCTTAAGAAAAATGCGAGGCGCTGGCTCCACCGGCTGCTTCAGCACGGCACCACCACCGTGGAGATCAAGAGCGGGTACGGACTCGACATGGAGACGGAAGTGAGGATGCTCGAGGCCATCAACGAACTGAGCTCCGAGGAGGTGATCTCGGTCGTTCCGACGTTCCTGGGGGCGCACGCCGTACCCCCCGAACTCCGCAAACAGAAGTCCGAGTACATCCGCGAGGTGGTCGACCGGATGATCCCGTACATCGGATCCAAACGGCTGGCCCTCTTCTGCGACGTGTTCTGCGAGAAGGGATATTTCACGGCCGCCGAGAGCCGGGCAATCCTCAACCAGGGGAAACAGTTCAACCTTGCCCCGAAAATCCACGCGGACGAGCTCAACCCGACCGGCGGCGCGGAGATCGCCGCGACGGCCGGGGCCGCGTCCGCCGACCACCTGGAACACGTCAGCGAGGCCGGCATCGCCGCGCTGGCCGCGTCCGACACCGTGGCCACCCTCCTCCCGGGAGTGTCGTTTTTCCTGCGCCACACCTATGCCCCGGCCCGCCGGCTCATCGACGGGGGGGCCGCGGTCGCGATCGCGTCGGATTTCAACCCAGGGTCGTGCATGGCCTTCAACATGCAGCTCATGATGACGATCGCCTGCACGCAGATGGGAATGTCGCCGGAGGAGGCCCTCACCGCCGTGACGCTGAACGGGGCCGCCGCGCTGAAAATGTCGGGACAGGTGGGGAGCATCGAACCGGGGAAGAAGGCGGACCTCTGCGTCATGAACGTGCCGAACTACGTCACGCTCGCCTACCATTTCGGGGTCAACCACCTCGAGAAGGTGGTGAAAAACGGCGTGATCCTCGAATTCTGAAACCACTCATGCCATGAAGATGGGAAATGACGACAAGACAATGAAAATCGTGGAATGCGTCCCGAATTTCAGCGAGGGTAGGGACCCAGCGGTCATCGAGGCCATCACGGGGAAGATCTCCGGGGTCGGGGGGGTTTCGCTCCTGGGGGTCGAACCCGACAGGGACTACAACCGCTGCGTGGTGACCATGGTGGGGCCCCCGCGGGGCGTCGTCGAGGCCGCGTTCGGCGCGACGAAGGCCGCCTCGGAACTGATCGACATGAGATCGCACAGGGGCGAACACCCGCGCCTGGGCGCGACGGACGTCGTCCCCTTCGTCCCCGTCTCGGGTGTCACCACCGCGGAGTGTGTGGAACTGGCGGGCGAATACGGCCGCCGGGTCGCGTCTGAACTGGGGATCCCTGTCTACCTCTACGAGGAGGCTGCACGGGTACCCGAGAGGCGCAACCTGTCGAACATCCGGAAGGGGGAATACGAGGGATTGGCGGAAAAACTGAAGGACCCCGCGTGGAAGCCCGATTTCGGCGGTGCGGTCTTCAATCAAAAAAGCGGGGCGACCGTCACCGGGGCGAGGTTTTTCCTGATCGCCTACAACGTCAACCTCGACACCAACGACAAGCAGATAGCGCACGAAATCGCCCTCCGGATCCGCGAGAGCGGCCGCACCATCAAGGACCCCGCCGGTACGAGCACCAGGATCCCCGGAAAACTGAAGTCTGTAAAGGCGATGGGCGTACACCTCGAGCGTGTCGACATCGCCCAGGTCTCGATCAACCTCACGAATTACACGGTGACACCGCCGCACGTCGCCTTCGAGGAGGTGAGCCGGGAGGCGAAGGAGCTCGGTGTCGGCGTGACCGGCAGCGAGGTGGTCGGACTCGTACCGAAGGAGTCCCTCATCATGGCCGGGAAATTTTATTCCCCCGGCGGGACCCCGCAGGACGAGGACTCCCTCATCGCCACCGCGGTCGAACGGCTGGGTCTCAGTTCGCTCGACCCGTTCGAACCGGAGAAGAAAATCATCGAATTCATGATTCGCGACAACAGCCATGGACACAGGTAAGGACACGCACATGAGCCTCCCGGAAAAAAAACTCGCTTCTTTCATCGACGATCTCGCATCCGACTCTCCGGCCCCGGGCGGGGGAAGCGTCGCCGCGCTGGCGGGCGCGCTCGGCTCCGCCCTCGCCGCGATGGTCTGCCGTCTCACTATCGGCAAAAAGAAGTACGCGGAGGTCGGGGAGGAAATGAAATCGGTCCTCTCCATGGCGGAGGACCTGAGGGTGAAATTCCTCCACCTGGTGGACACCGACACCGACGCCTTCAACAAGGTGATGGACGCCTATTCCCTCCCGAAGGACACCGACGACCGGAAGGCCCTGCGCAACGCGGCGATCCAGGCGGCCACGAAAGAGGCGGCGCTCGTCCCGCTGGAGTGCATGAAACACGGGATCGACGCTCTGGCGCTGGCCAGGACCGTCGCACAGAAGGGGAACATCAATTCCGTCAGCGACGCGGGGGTGAGTGCGCTCATGATCGGCGCGGGCATCGAGGCGGCGGCGCTGAACGTGAAAATCAACCTGACGGGAATCACGGACACGGATTTCGTGGCATGGAAATCGTCCGACGTGGCGTCGATCCTCCGCACCGGGCGCGAGGCGACCGACGAGATCCTGTCGATCGTGGAGGAAAAAATCAGCGCCTGATCAACGCAGAAGGAGGGCGAGAGACGCGATCGCCGCCGTTTCGGTCCGGAGGCGCCGCGGGCCGAGGTACACCGTTTCGAACCCCGATCCCCGGCAGAGCGAGATTTCCTCCCCGCTGAAACCGCCTTCCGGCCCGACGAGGACCAGCACGTTTTTCACGGCCCCGTCGCCCGGTCGCGGCATCGGCATCGCCTCCCCCCCCGCCCGTTCGTGGGCCACCAGCTTCAGGTCGTACGTCCCCGATTCGCCCAGCAGTGCGCCGAGGGTCGTCAGTTCGCGCACCTCCGGCCATACGGACCGTCCGCACTGCTTCATCGCCGCGAGCGCGAGTTTCCTCCACCGGTCGCTCTTTCCGCCCCCGGGAATCGTCCGCTCGCTTTTGAGGGGAACGACGGCGTGCACCCCGAGTTCCGTCGCCTTTTCAACGAGAAAATCGAACTTCGAAGGGTTCTTCAGGATCCCCGCCGCGAGTGTCACGCGGAGATCGGGTTCGTTGAACCGGGGGTGGGTTTTCACGACCCGGCAACGGGCCGACCGTTTGTCGATCTCCGAGATGACCGATGCATACGCGTTCCCCCTCCCGTCGACGACCATCAGCGCGTCTCCCTCCTTTTTCCGCATGACATGGGCGAGGTGCGCAAACTCCCCGCCGCTGATTTCGAGGGTGTCGCCGCTGATGCCGGAGGGCGGGCAGTAGAAGGTGTCCATCAGAGGGCCCCGCGGAGGTCGACGATGAATTCCCCGTTACGCGCCTCGTCCCAGGCGTACTCGAGCCGGAGAACCGCGCTGTAGGGCAACAAGAAATGAATCCCCGCGCCGTAACCCTTCGCCAGGTTCGCCACCGAAAATTTCGAGTCCCTGAACCAGGCCGTGCCGGCGTCGCCGAAGATCGCCGCGCCGACCCCGAACCTCCAGAGGTCGAAACCCGCCGGGAGCGGATCCATCTTCAGGTACCTGGGGGCGAGGATCGGGAAGTGGAGTTCGACCGTCCCCCCCGCGAGGTTATCCCCCTCGACCACCTCGTTGAAATGCCCCCGGATCCTTTCGCCGTACCCGAAGTAGACCCGGCTGTACGACGGGATGCGTTTTCCCCCGCCCTGGTCTGTGAAGATCCGGCCGGCGAGGACGAACCCGCCGGGAAGGGGGAGGAAGTGCCGGAAGTCCGTGGCGACGCGGAAGAAGTCCGTTTCATGGCCCGGGACGCCGTACTTCGCGGCGGAGATGCCCGCCATGGTACCGACGGAGGGGTATTCCAGGAGGTCGCGGGTGTCGAACAGGTATCCAACCCCCGCCGTGGGAAAGGCGTCCCTCCCCTCCCCGGCGACCGTCGTGAGGGGGTTCCTGTTGGGGACGTCGACCACCCGGTACCCGGCGTTCACCCAGACGGAGTGATGGCGGTCGAGGCGGGTTCCGACGTTCGAGAGGATCGTGAAGTGGCGCTCCTCGTACTCGCCGAAGAGTTCCTCGACCTGGGGGCTCCGGTTGCGTACCCTGCTGTAGGACACCTTCGCATCCATGAACCAGGCCCCTCCCTCGTCGAGGAAGTTGTTGCGGTAGAAGAGCGAGACGGAGGGGTCGTACCCGAGGACCAGCGAGGCAAAGAGTTTTTCGTTGCGTCCGCGGAAATTGTTGTGGGCCACGCCCGCACCGAAGAACACCTTCCCCCAGTCCCTGTCCCTGATCCCGAGGATCGGGAAGGGGAAAATGTACCACCGTTCGTTGACCTCGACCATGATGTTCGCCTTCCCCGACCCGGCGGGGGCCGCGCTGACACGGACGCGGTTGAATAATCGAAGGCTGTAGATCCTCTCCCTATCGTAATCGAGCTTCCCGCGCGTGATCTCCTCGCCGGGGCGCAGCGACATCTCCCTGAGGATGACGAACGCCTTCGTCTTCTCGTTGCCGGAGATGAACACCTCCCCGACCGTGAGGGGTGAATCGGCGACCATTGGGGGACCGGGGGGGAAGCCGGGGAGTGTCGAATCCTGGGCGCGGGCCGTGGACGCCGGGCCCGGGGCGAGGACGGGAGCGATGAGGATCAGGATTGTGTAGAGAGCCGGTGTGATCTTCAACCGAGCACCCCGAGGGTCCTCAGGGCGGCGCGGGCGGCCTCCTGCTCGGCGTCTTTCTTGTTCTTCCCCGACCCCTCCCCCTGCGGAACCCGTCCGAGCTGGACCTCCACCGTGAAGGTGCGGTCGTGGTCGGGCCCCCGTTCACCGACGGTCATGTACCGCGGCACGCCGAGGCCCTCGGCCTGGGCATGCTCGAGGAGCATGCTCTTGTAGTTTTCGTCGGTCATCCCGATGGTGCCGGAGGTGTAGGCTGCGATCGCCGTGCGGTCCACGAACGCGCGCGCCGATTCATACCCCCCGTCGAGGTAGATCGCCCCCACCACCGCTTCATAGGCATCGGACAGGATCGTTTCGAGGCCCCGCCCGGAGAGCTGGTCTGTCTGCGGGCTCATCAGGAGGTATTCCTCGAGACCGAGTTGTTTCGCGTACTGCACCAGGGCCTTCCCGTTGACGAGACGGGCGCGGAGCTTCGTCAACTCCCCCTCCGGGGCCCGGCTCTGCGTGTTGAACAGGTATTCCGCGACGAGGAGGTTGAGGATGGCGTCCCCGAGGAACTCGAGGCGTTCGTTGGAAACCGAGCCCGCCCCCGCGGGGGTCTGGGAGTACGACCTGTGGGAAAGGGCCTCGTGAAAGAGTTCAGGCCGGACGATCGTATGGCCGAGGGCGGCCTGGAATTCGTCCATCGGGATGAGGTCCGAGAGGGGGTGCCCGGCGGTTCCGCCTCCGAATAGTCCCCTGATCGCCGCCGAGATTTTCCGGAGTACACCCATGTGAGGTTTTCAGGCCGTGCCGTCGGCCTTCTTGAATAACAATGAGGCGTTGTGGCCGCCGAAGCCGAAGGTGTTGCTCAGCGCCACCCGGACGTCTTTCCGGATCGCGGTGTTCGGCACGTAGTTCAGGTCGCACTCCGGATCGGGGACCTCGTAATTGATGGTCGGGGGTATCGTGCCCTCGCGGATCGTCATCGCGCAGACAATCGCCTCCACCGCGCCCGCGGCGCCGAGGAGGTGGCCCGTCATGGATTTCGTGGAACTGACGTGGAGTTTGTAGGCGTGGTCACCGAAGACCGATTTGATCGCCTGGGTCTCCGACTTGTCGTTGAACGGCGTCGAGGTACCGTGGGCATTGATGTAGTCCACGTCCTCCGGCTTCAGCCCGGCGTCGTGAAGGCAGAGTTTCATGGAACGGATGGCGCCCTCTCCGCCCGGGGCAGGCGCGGTGATGTGGTAGGCGTCGGCCGTCATGCCGATCCCGACGATCTCCGCGTAGACCGGGGCACCGCGTTTCCGCGCGTGTTCCAGCTCTTCGAGCACGAGCATCCCCGCCCCCTCGCCCATCACGAAGCCGTCGCGGTTGAGGTCGAAGGGCCTGCTCGCCCTCTCCGGGTCGTCGTTGCGTGTCGAGAGGGCCTTCATCGCGTTGAACCCCCCGACGCCCATCGGCGAGACGGCAGCCTCGGAGCCCCCGCTGAACATGATGTCCGCATCCCCGCGCTGGATGAGGATGTACGCATCGGCGATCGCGTGCGACGACGTGGCGCACGCCGAGGTCGTGGCGTAGTTGGGGCCCTTCGCGTTGAAACGCATGGAGATGTACCCGGCGGCGATGTCGGCGATCATCATCGGCACGAAGAAGGGGCTGATCCGGTGCGGACCACCCGAGTCGAACATGGTCTGCATCTGGCGTTCCCAGGTGCGCATGCCGCCGATGCCCGACCCGAAGACGACCCCCACCCGGTTTCTGTCCACCTTTTCGAAGTCGATACCGGCGTCGCTGACCGCCATCTCCGCGCACGCCATGGCGTACTGCGTGAAGGGGTCCATCCGGTTGACCGACTTCCTGTCGAGGAACTTCAGCGGATCGAAGTCCTTCACCTCGCAGGCGATCTGCGTGTCGTAGTCACCCGCGTCGAAGGCGGTGATCCGGGCCGCACCGCTCTTCCCGGCGACGGCGTTCGTCCAGAACTCCCCGGCGCTCAGACCGATCGGCGTTACCGCACCGAGCCCGGTGACGACGACGCGTCTCCTCCGGTGGTTTTTTCCCTCTGTCGGTTGCACGTGACTGTCAGGTTTTCCGTTCAGGATGCGGGATGGCTGTTCAGGAGGATTTTTCGGAAAGGTACTTCACCGCGTCGCCGACCGTGGCGATCTTCTCGGCGTCCTCGTCCGGAATCTGGAGGTTGAAGGCCTTCTCGAATTCCATCACCAGTTCCACGGTGTCGAGGGAATCGGCCCCGAGGTCGTTCGTGAAGGACGCTTCGGGTGTAATCTGTCCGGCTTCGACGCCCAGCTTGTTGATGATGATCTCCTTGACCTTTGCTTCGACATCTGCCATAAATGTTGCTCCTTCTTTTTGTGGTCGTTGTCTTCGGTGATTCCGTTCGCCTACATGACCATGCCGCCGTCGACGCAGACGACCTGGCCGGTGATGTAGTCCGCAGCCGGGGAGGCAAGGAAACATGCCACGCCGGCGATCTCTTCCGCCTTCCCCGTGCGCTTCAGGGGAATGTTCTGTTCGAGCTTCTTCCGCTGCTCCTCGCTGAGGGCAGCGGTCATGTCCGTGTCGATGAATCCCGGCGCGATGGCGTTCACCTGGATGTTCCGGGAGCCGAGCTCCCGTGCCATCGATTTCGTGAACCCGATCATGCCCGCCTTCGAGGCCGAGTAATTCGCCTGTCCGGCATTGCCGATCACGCCCGCGATCGACGAGATGTTGATGATCTTCCCCGACCGCTGGCCCATCATCGGTTTCACGGCGGCCTTCGTGTAATTGAACACGCTCTTCAGGTTCGACGCGATGACCGCGTCCCAGTCCTGCTCGCCCATGCGCATCAGCAGGCCGTCCCGCGTGATGCCGGCGTTGTTCACGAGGATGTCCAGCCGGGAAAATTCGCCGGTGACGCTCTCGACGAGGGCCGACGCCGGGGCAAAATCCCCCGCGTCCGCCAGGACGGCCTTTCCTCTCCTCCCCGAGGCCACGATCTTCTCCACCACGGCGGCAGCCTCGTCCGCGGACGCCCTGTAGGTGATCACGACGTCGGCTCCGGCGCCCGCGAGGGCGGTCGCCACGGCCTTCCCGATGCCCCGGGACCCGCCCGTGACGAGGGCGACTTTTCCCGTGAGGTCGATCTTCACCGGTCGGCGCCCGTCATGTGCGTTTCCAGATCAGCCAGCCTGTCGACCCCAAGCACCTCGACGGCGGGATCGATCCGCCGGACCAGCCCCTGCAGCACCTTTCCCGGTCCGACCTCGATAAACCGGCGGATACCATCGTCTATCATGTTTTTGACGGTCGAATCCCATAAAACCGCGCTCGTGAGCTGTGCACCGAGCAATGTACGAATTTTCCCGGCAATTTCCTCCGGTCTCGCCGTTACATTGGCGTAAACCGGCGTGGAAACGTCGATTATTTGGGTCGATTCGAGGGCCGATTCCAGTCCCGTGCGGGCCCTTTCCATCAATGGTGAATGGAAGGCCCCGCTCACGGGGAGTTCCCGGACGAGTTTCGCCCCCTTCTGCCTGGCGATATCCATCCCTTTTTTCACCCCGGGCACCGACCCGCTGATGACGATCTGACCGGGGGAGTTGAAGTTCGCGCACTGCACCACGCCGGCCGATGAAGCCTCGCGGCACGCCTCCTCGACGACCTCCCTGTCAAGCCCCACCACAGCCGCCATCGTGCCGGGCATCGCCTCCCCCGCCGCCTGCATGAGTTCCCCGCGAAGGCGGACGAGCCTCAACCCCTCCTCGAAACCGAAGGCACCCGCATGGACCAGCGCCGAATATTCGCCGAGGGAATGCCCCGCAACCGCGGCCACGGCATCGAAATCCGCCAGGCGGGAGAGGACCATGCTGTGAAGGTAGATGGCGGGCTGGGTGTTCCGGGTCTGCGTCAACTCGGCGGCCGGTCCCTCGAAGCAGATCCGGCTCAGCGGAACGCCGAGGAGTGCGTCCGCCCTGTCGAACATCTCCTTCGCGATCCGGCCCGCGTCCCCCCCGGCGGAATAGAGGTCCTTCCCCATCCCGACATACTGGGACCCCTGGCCGGGGAAGAGGAGAGCGGTTTTCACCCCTGCGGTCATCGGGCGGGCGCCTCCATCGACCATTTCAACAGGATCGCCCCCCACGTGTACCCCGCCCCAAAACTGGAGAGCACGAGCATGTCGCCCTTCCTCAGTTTTCCCGCCTCCCACCACTCCGACAGGCAGAGCGGGATCGTCGCGGCGGTCGTGTTGCCGTATTTATCGATATTGATCATGACCTTCGAGGGGTCCAGTCCCATCCGTTCGCGGCATGCGTCGATGATGCGCAGGTTCGCCTGGTGGGGCACCAGGTATGCCACGTCGGCGCCGGTGAGGTTGTTTTTCTCGAGAATCTCCGCGGAGACGTCTGCCATGCCGATGACCGCCACCTTGAAGACCGCCTTGCCGTCCTGGTAGAGCGTGTGCATTTTTTTGTCGACCGTCTCGTGCGTGGGCGGGTTGAGGCTGCCGCCGCCCGACATGTAGAGGTACGGCCCCCCCGAGCCGTCGCAGTACAGGCGGTGGTCGATGATGCCGGTGTCTTCGCCCGCGGGTTCGAGGAGCACCGCAGCGCCCGCGTCCCCGAACAGGATGCAGGTGTTGCGGTCCGTATAGTCGGTAATGGCGCTCATCTTGTCGGCCCCCACCACGGCGACCTTTTTCGCCGCGCCCGACTCGACGAACTTCGCACCCGTCACCAGGGCATAGAGGAAACCGGAACAGGCGGCGGAGAGGTCGAAGCCCCAGGCGTTCTTCGCGCCCACTTTTTCCTGTATGACGCAGGAGGTCGAGGGGAAGAACATGTCGGGGGTGACGGTCGCGACGATGATCATGTCCAGTTCGTCGGCGCCGATGCCGCGGTTCGTCAGGAGGGCCTTCAGCGCGCCGGCGCCGAGGTCGGAGGTGGCGCCCTTCTCGAGGATTCGGCGTTCGCGGATGCCCGTACGCGTCCTGATCCATTCGTCATTGGTGTCCACCATTTTTTCGAGGTCGGCATTGGTGAGGACCTTTTCCGGAAGGTAGTGCCCCACGGCGGTCACCGCGGCGCGGACTTTTTCCACGGCCGGGGCGCTCACGCCGGCACCATCGCCTGTTCGATCAGCCCGTTGATGTTCTTCTCAACCATTTCTTTCGCCTTGAGTATCATGTTCATGACCGCCTTCGGTGTTGATTTCCCGTGCCCGATGATCGAGACACCCTTCACCCCCAGCAGCGGGACCCCCCCGTATTCCTCGTAGTCCAGGCTTTTCATCGCCGAGCGGAATGTCCCCAGCGCGGGGACCATCAGGAGTTTTTTCAACGGCTTGTCCGCCACGTATCCCGAGATGCGCCCCTTGAAAAATGCCGGGATGCTCTCCCCGAATTTCAGGAGCACGTTGCCGGTGAACCCGTCGCAGACGACGACATGCGCCCGGCCCTGGAGGATGTCCCGGCCCTCCACGTTTCCGATGAAGTTCAGGCCGCTGGCCGACAACAGTGCGTGAGCCTCCACCACGGCTTCGGTCCCCTTCGATTCCTCCTCCCCCACGTTCAGCAGGCCGACGGCCGGTTTCCCGATTCCGAACATGGCGGACGTGTAGATGCTTCCCATGATACCGAATTCCAGGAGGTGACGGGGTTTGCAGTCGACGTTCGCCCCCGCGTCCACGAGGAGGCAGACGCCGCTCTCGCTCGGGAAAAAAGCCCCGATGGTCGGACGGGCCACGCCCACGATCCGGCCGAGAATCAACGTGGAGGCCGACATCACCGCCCCCGTGTTTCCCGCGCTGACGAAGGCGTCCGCGCGATGATCGGTCTGGAGCCGGAGCCCGACGGCGATCGTGGAGTCTTTTTTCTGCTTGAGAGCCGCCGTCGCGCTGTCCTTCATGGTGATGACTTCGGAAGCCCCGACGATCGTGAGTGGGAGTTCGCGGCCTCCTTCACCGGCCGGGATTTCCTGTCGGAGGCGGTCAGCGGGGCCCACGAGGAGAATTTCCAACCCCTCCCGGTCCGCAGCCAGCGCATCGATGGACCCCCGGATGACGTTTGCCGGAGCGAAATCACCGCCCATCGCATCGACGGCGACCCTCACACGGCCGATATCGGACGACGAGGTCGGCAAGGTTCTCTCAGCAGGCACTTTGAGCCGCGCGGAAAGGGAGCGACCCGCCGCCCCGCCGGTCCTTCCCGGTGGGGCGATGGATGGCCGGGAAGGTGATCAGGATTCTTTGGGAATGACGACCGACCGGCCGTTGTAGTACCCGCAGTTCGGGCACGCGCGGTGGAGGAGTTTGTGTTCGTGACAGTTGGGGCACTCGGCGGTCGCCGGCGCCGCGGCCTTGTAGTGGGTCCGGCGTTTCGCGCCCCTGGATTTCGAGTGTCTCCGTTTCGGGTTTGGCATGGAATTGTGTCCTTGTGATGTTCAATGTTTTAAGAGCTTTTCGAGACCCTGCCAGGGACGGTTCGTCGTATCCTGCCGGCAGTCACACGTCGTCGTGTTGAGATCCGCACCGCAACTGACGCACAACCCGCGGCAATCCTCCCTGCAGAGCAGCTTCAGCGGCACAGAGAGGAGGATCATTTCCCTGACATCATCGGTCAGGTCGATCGTCGAGACATCCCGGTGTACGACGCGCACCTCCTCGGGGGGATAGGTGACCGCGTCGAGTTCGTCGAACACGTACACCATCGAGTACCCGGCGCTGAGCCCCTGTCGAAACACGTTCAGGCACCTGTCGCAGGGAAATTCGCCCGCGGCGGAAATCTTCACCCGGACGACGATCTGGCGTGCCGATTTCTCGAGACGAACTTCCACCGTAACCGGGGAGTTGAAGTTGTCTTCGAGAAGGATTTCGGAAGGGGGTACGGTCAGGGAGTATTCATGGGATCCCGCCGAGAGACCTGAGACCCGGATTTTCAGATGAGCGCCGTATCCCTGATCGGGTTTCATGCGTGGTCTCCGTCAATAACGTGGAATAATTGCCCCAAACCGTCCGATAATTTTGCTTTTTCGGCAAAAT
>QJVY01000229.1 GCA_003235555.1 Ignavibacteria bacterium
TCGCCCGAGGACTCCTTGATCGCGGTGAATTTCGGTTCGTCGGCCATCTCCACGAACATCTCGGGGGTGATGTCCACCCGGTAGGCAATGGGGTTGTTGTATACCATGATCGGGAGTTGTGAGGCCTTCGCCACCGCCCTGTAATGGGCGATGGTTTCCCTCCGGTCCGCCTGGTACTGCATCCCGGGAAGCGCCATGTACCCCGCGAGTCCCATGTCCGACGTGCGTTCGACGAACCTGCAGGCACCGGCGGTGGAGGTTTCCGAGACGCAGGAGAGGACCGGGACCCTCCCGGCCGATGCGCGGACCGCTGTTCGCACGACGTCCAGTTTTTCTTCGGGTGACAGTGTGGCGTTCTCGCCGAGGGACCCCAAAACGACAAGGCCGTCCACTCCGGCATCGATCTGGATGCCGACGTGGCGTTCGTACGCCGGGAGATCCAGGGAAAGATCGGGTGTAAATTTTGTCGTCAGGGCGGGGAAAATGCCCCTCCAGCTCGTGTTCAAGGAGATTACCGGTTAATGGGGGAACCGGAGAAATATAGCGGTTTTCGGGCAGAGATGGAAACACGCATCCATCCTCGCTATTGGCCCGGAATAAAGCTACATTGGTGTGTCAGACTTCGCGTCCCGGAACCCCACCCGTAACGGGGGGGTGGACAGGGGGATATCCGCGTCATTCCACGTTCGCACCACTCCTTCCACGATCGGTTAACCGAACACCCCTTTTTTTGACCACGGCCTGATCGTTATCGGGACCTCACCGGCGAAACAGCCGGGTAATGGTCGTAATGACCTGAGTGAGAGATGCAGAGGAGAAGACCATGTCCGTACTATTGATCACGTATGATTTTGTCGAACCGGGCCCCGCGGTTGACGCCCTCCTGGGAATCATCCACTCGTACAAGCACATCCAGCTGTCCGAAGGCAGTTTCGCGATCGAGACACACGAGAAAACCAGGACGATATTCAACAAAATGCGGCCGTCACTCGGTGAAAATGCCCACCTGCTTGTTGCCACGCTCATCAAACCGTTTTCCGGTACCGTCTCGGACCCGGTGAGCGACTGGCTGACGAAACATCTGTCTGAATATTAACTACCGGGTACCGGAGGTCGGTACCGGAACGAATCTCAAACCATAAACAGAAAGACAACGGGGACCATGCACCATAATACCAGCAACAACAAAGAAGCGGTAGCCACTGAACACCACAACAGCGAATCCGGATGGAAGACGTGGCAGGGGTTGTATGCCATCAAACGGAAAAATGTCTTTCTCAGGATTGTCGACGCATTGAAAAAACATCTCCCGGTATCTCGGTGATACATCTGCTCATGGGCCTGTTCCGGTAAGGAGTACATCATGCAACGGGGAAACTTCCGAAAACCGAACAACAATTTTCAACGCACACCGAAGGGGGGAAATGCCCGGAGGAGGGACGTGAAACGGGATGTCGGGCCATGGAAGAGGGGGACGCTGCCGGGGAAAAGACCCTCCTCCGGCGCGTCGGACCTCCCGGAGGAATCCGGCGGGAAGAAAACTACTCCGGAGAGGAAACCGGACACCCCTCAATCGAAGGGGTGAACCGTCACCGTGATCGGGCGGGCGATCTGCTCGTCGATGGGAATGTTGATCAGGAATTTCTGCCCTGAGCGGTCGACGACGTACCTGTTCGGGCCGGTGTAGGTGTCGATCAGCGTCTGGAAAAGGGGTTTCGCCATCCCGTAATCGAAACTCGCCCCCGGCCGGACCTCCACGGACATGAGTTTCAGGTCGGGCGCGACGTAGAAGAGTTCGCCACCGTCCCCCCGCCACCGTGGTTGCGAACCTCCGCTGACCGATACCTGCCAGCGGCCGCCCGCCTTCGGAAAACTCTGGACGTAGACTTCGGGTTTGCCCGACTCGTTGGAAGCGTATGCGATCCACCGGCCGTCCGGTGAGAACTGCGGGTACCGTTCGTCGAACTGCGTCTCGAGGAACGGGTACGGTTTTTCGGTGGTGTCGGTCGGCGCGACCCAGACGTCGGTGTGCGTCCTCGGGTGCGGGACTTCCAGTAAAAGGTACCGGCCGTCGGCCGAGACGCTGCGGGGGGACTGAGTGACGCCGGGGTTGGCGGACAGTTCGGGCGAACCGGTCCCATCGACGGCCTTTCTGTACACGTTGTATGTCCCGGCACTGGTACCGGAATAGTAGACGTACCGGCCGTCGGCCGACCAGACGGGGTCGTCTTCCACGGCCGCATCGAAAGTGAAGCGCGAAATGAGGTTCCTCGGCAGGTCGATGATCCAGATGTCCGAATTACCGGACTGGAGGTCCACCCGCTGGGCGGCCGCCCGCGTCCCGGAGGGGGAAAGCGCGATGTCGAAATAATTCCCCGGGGGACACGCCGGCCCCAGGCTTTTTCCGCTGCGGTCGAACCACACGTACTGGCGGTTGACCGCCCGGCCCTTCCCCGTGACGAGGACGCCCGCCGGGGACCAGGAGTAATCGCCCGCCACCAGGAGCGGGATCTCCCCCACGTCCTGGATCACGGGGAAGGGGTCCCCCGCGAGCTTCAAGCCCGCCGGGTCGAAGCCTTGCGCCATCACCGTCCTGTTTCGCAGGAACAGTACGTGGGACGGTCCGGCGAAGATCATGTTCACATCGGACCTCATGAGGAAGGTCCGGGCGGTATCGTCCAGCGACGATATCCAGGTGTCGACCTCTTCGTCGTAGTTCTTCGAGTTCGCGAAGAGGAAGTGGTTCCCGTCGGGGAGGAAGGACGGCCACCGGTGTGCCGTTTCGTTCTCCGAAGAATCGAGCAGGGTAACCGGACGGGGGATCCCACCCGCGGCCGAAACCAGGTAGAGGCCCCCGGGGCTGCCGGGGGAAAAGAGGATCTCGCCGTTGTTGTTCCATGTACCGCCCAACCCCTCCGATGCATCGGCGATCACGATGGGAAAACCACCCGCGAGGTCGATTTTTTTGAGTTTCCCGTCGGCGAAGAAGCCGATCTGCCGGCTGTCCGGCGACCAGAAGGGAAAACTCGCGTCGTCGGTCCCCGGCAGGTTCTGCGGTTCGAGCGCCCTCAGGGGGCGGATCCAGAGCGACGTCTTCCCCTGGCCGTTCGCCGTGAACGCTATGGTTTTTCCGTCGGGGGACACCGCGGACTGGTTGAAGACGGTTTCCTCGGGGGGGGCAACGGTGAACCTCGCGGTGAGCGTACCGGACGGACCGCCCTGGCCGCGTGTCAGGATGCCGTACACGACCACCCCCACGACGACTGCCAGCGCGGCCGCCCAAAAGATTCGTTCCCGGCGGAAGCCAACGGGGGCCGCCGGGGCGCCGGTCTGTGACTGTCCACCCTCCCGCGTCTCTCCCCCCTGCGTTCCGACTCCGGAAGCCGCCGGCCGCACCCGCGAGACGGTGCTGATCCGGGACCTCCCCGATTCACGCTTGAACCTGCGCAGTTCCTTCGCAAGTTCAGCCGCAGACTGGAAGCGTTCGGCCGGCTCCTTGGCCAGGCATTCGAGCACCACCGCGTCGAGTGTGGGATCCAATTCCGCTTTCACCGCCGACATCGGCGGCGGATCGACGTTCACGATTTCATACGACAGGGCTGTCTGGTGCACCCCCTTGAAGGGG
>QJVY01000017.1 GCA_003235555.1 Ignavibacteria bacterium
AAAGAGCTCGATTGTTTGTAAGGGCGATAAAACCATTGTGCGCCTGGAACAACGGTGAGATGTCGTTGTACGATAGAGAGAAGTACGCATCCCGACCCGATGAACCCACCTGAAGTGTGGTCGCATAACCATTGAGGATTTCGCCGTCGTAGGTTGCCGATTTCTGTGTCGAGCCGTACATCCGCGTATCAGAGAAGATCGAGGGATCGTTTGGCTCTTCAGAGCGGGACAGATAGACAACACCCTTGAACGAGTAGTTCTCCCAAAACCTGAAGCCCCAATCCGTCCCGACAACCAGATTGGATCCTGAACCGCTCAGATGCCGGGTGGACGCCAGTCCACCTATGAACGAGGCGTCTCCGAAACTGTATTGTACCCTCGCCATGTTCACGAGAGAAGTGCGGCCGGTTTCCGCGAAGTCGCTTTCCTCCTCACCGGGGACGAGCAGATTCGTGTTTCGGTCCGAAGCCGACAAGACAGCATAGGACAATGCCCCGGTTTTTCCGATCACCTTCCCGGCGACGAGGGGATCGTTGACGGTCCGTGAGTAGAAAACTCGCAAAGGAGGTCCACCAACCCCCTGGATGCTCGGCTGAAATAGCTCCGATCCTTCGAGGAAGAACGGCCGGCGTTCCGGATAGAACAGCGCGAACGTGGTATTGACACTGATCAGCGAGGCATCCGACTCGATCTGGCTGAAATCGGGATTGATCACGCCTTCCAACGCCAGGTCGGGTGTCGGTAATACCTTCAGTCCGATTCCCGCGCGTCCAAGCAGTTTCTCCTCCTGGAAGCCGGCGGCCGGATCGCTCCAATTTGCAAGACTGCCACGTTGCGTCCCGATCAAATAGGGGAGCACATCCACAGCCATCGTGGATCGGATCCCCTCGACTCCCTCGACCGATATCATCTGACAAAGGAGACACGGATTGTTCCTGTCCCACGGATGGGGTGTATACGTCGCGCGCGTTTCCCGGGGATAGCCGCGGCTGAGATAGACGTTCCACGTCTGTTCTTCTTTGTCCGGAAACAGGATGCTGCTGAAAGGAATCGCCATCTCAACGGTCCATGAAGAATCGTTCATTGAGGCGGCAGAGTACCAGACCAATTCATACGAGATGTCTTCAGAGTGCCCTCCGGCACTCTGAGAAATCACTCCATCCGCCTGGATGTTGCGCGGATTCACGACAAAATCATACGCCTTCTGCTGATCACCATATGTATCGAGGATCATCGATACGAAGTCGTCTTGCCACACATTGTCACGGTCGGCCACATGTGCTCTGAGTTGTGACATATCCGAGTCGTAGCATACGAACGAAACAAAGAGGTGCTCGTCAGTGTATGCCATTCGTATCGCGGTCATTTGTCGTGCCGGGACATTTTCTGCGGGATCGACCTCCAGCCCGGCGAATATGGGTGTGGTTCGCGCCCACCCGGGATCAGATAATGATCCGTCGAGGTCGATCGGCTCGGACAGGCGTGCCGCTGATATCGTGTATTGGGCTCCCGCCCTGACGGATGCTGAGAGCAGGAGAACGATGACCAAAGTTAATACTCTAATCATGGATTCCCTTTTTGATTTGCTGAACGGGGTGTGCGTAATGCAAACAAGTACGTAAAAAACATCGATTTGTTACGATTTTGGGTAACTGGCCCAATTTGAGGGGGCAGGTGAGTTTGCGGCAGTTGAATCCTATCTCTATATTTCTACGAGATGTTCAGGCGTAATTATCTTCTGGTTTACTTCTCTGAGTTTGGGCGTTCTTCTATGAAGGATATATGCCGCCATGGGAAAAACTAATATATGCATTGGCCGAATACGGGGGCTGGTCACTCGCGAGTAAATGGCGGAGGGAGTGGAAATGGAGCCCCTTCCTCGAGAGGCCAGTCAGGTCAATGTATCGTTTAAACAGGTGCGTACGCCGACTCTCACCGATTAGTTGATACCGTAAAGTGAAGACGTATTCATTCTGCCTCTTCCCATGACGTGACCGTAAAAGGTGGAAGACTGAACTCCCGCGTCGCACTCTTGTAACTCATCCCCGGTATGGTTACATTGTCCTGTCATCAATGCCGTGAGCGGCCCCGCGGGCCGCGCATCACCGGCCGCCCGTCACGATTCATCCCGCGTCGTTCATACAGTACACATCGGGAATACCCATGCTGCCTGAAATACTGACACGCAACCTTCGCGTACTCTTCGTCGGGACGACCGTCTCCCGGACTTCCAATGACCTGGGGTTTTACTACCTCGGCCCGAACAACCGGTTCTGGGGGCTCCTCGAGTATGCCGGCATCACGCCGGAACCCGTGGTCACCCCGCAGGAGCGCAAGATCCTGGTGGATACGTTCAAGACGCACGCCCTGAACGATATGTACAAAAAACTCTTCTTCGAAAAGAAGGAGGCTGCGCTGGCGAAACACCGCATCGGCCTGACGGACCTCAACCGCCGCCGCGTCGTCAGCAATGACGACGAGCCGGGCGCGAAACCGACCGCCGATGACGTCGGGAAGTTCATCCGGAAGGTGGAGAAATTCTCGCCGGAGGTCGTCGCGTTCACGGCGGGGATGGAAATTTTCGAGGGTTGTTTCAAACCCCTCTATCCGTCCGCCAGCCGCAACCGGGGGAAACAGGATTTCATGATCGGCGGGTCGGAGGTCTGGCTGATGGGCAGTCCCAGCGGACGCGTCAGGGATACCGAGGCCCTCGAGCAGGTGTTCGAGGACCTTGCGGAGCGGATCAGGGCCGCCGCCTGAACCGCATTGACCCTGCCGGTTCCGTCGAACCCGACAAAGGAGAACCTGATGAATGCGAAAATGATCGTCGTCCTGGCCGCTTTCCTGTGGTGTGCATTCACCACGTCCGCCCAGGTCCGGACGGAGGAAACCCGCGTCACCGTCGATTCATTGAAAGGCGACACCACCTACACAAAATCGGTCACGATCTCGGAGAGTGAGGACATTACGCCCCGCAACTCGATGATCGTCATCAATCCGCTGAAATTTTTCCTCTTCTATAATATCACCTACATCCACAAATTTTCCCCCGCGATGGCGGGAGGGGTGGGATTCCAGGTCCCCACGCTCTCTGGCCTGGACGGCTTCGGCGTGAGCGCCGAGCTCCGGCTCCACCCTTCGGGGAAGTCCCTCCGGGGGTTCTACGTCGCGCCGAATTTTTCATACAACCACCTCACCAGCGGTGACGTGGAATCCTCACCCTCTTCGGTCGGGGTGCTGGTCGGCTGGCAGTGGTTCCCGGGTGACGAGTTCGCGATGGGCCTGGGACTGGGTGTGGATTACTATGTCGGTTCGGTTTCCGACAAGAGCCACGATTTCAGCAGTTACGACGGCACGGCGCCGCTGGTACGTTTCGACATCGGCTACGCGTGGTGAACATGCAGATCGGGATCGTGGGCCTGCCATTCTCGGGAAAGTCAACCCTCTTCCAGACCATCACCAGGACGCACATCGACCCGGCGGCGCTCGCGCGGTCGGAGAGCCACCAGGCGATGGTCAGCGTTCCTGACGCCCGGCTCGACCGGATGACCGAAGTCTTCAATCCGAAAAAAACCGTCCACGCGGTGATCGAGTTCGTCGACGTCGTGGGTTTGAGCAGGGGGGACGCGGGGTCCACGCAGTTCACGACCAAATTCCTCGCGGACGTGAAGACCAACGACGCGCTGGTTCAGGTCGTCAGGCTCTTCGCCGACGAAACGGTGGCACACCCGGACGGGCCGGTCGACCCCCTTCGTGATGTTTCGAGTTTCGAAACCGAGTTCATGCTCTCCGACATGGCGATCATCGAGACGCGGATCGAACGGATCAGGAAAAACCTGCAGAAAGCGGGCGACGAGGTGGGGAAGCGCGAACTGCCGGTGCTCGAACGCTGCAATGACCTGCTGCAGGCGGGCACACCGCTCAGGAACGCGGAATTCACGAAGGAGGAGGGGGCGATCCTGAAGACCTACCAGCTCCTCACCGCGAAGCCGATGCTCATCGCGCTGAACGGCGACGAGACGCAGGTCGGTTCCATTGAAGAGATTGCCGGGAAAATCCGGGCCGCGCACGGCGGTCCGAACGTGAAAGTCCTGGGATTTTTCGGAAAGATCGAGCTGGAGATGTCTGAACTTTCAAAAGAAGAGGCCGCGGTCTTCATGACCGAATATGGGATCCGGGAATCGGCGCTGGACACGCTGCTGAGGGAGGCGTACGACCTGCTCGGTCTTCAGTCGTTTTTCACCGTGGGCGAGGACGAGTGCCGGGCGTGGACCATCAGGAAAGGGATGACGGCCCAGGAGTCGGCGGGGGTCATCCATTCCGATTTCGTGACCAAATTCATCCGGGCGGAGGTCGTGCATTACGACGACTTCGTCGCCAACGACGCGTCGTTCGCAAAAGTCAAGGAGAAGGGCCTTTGGCGGCTGGAGGGGAGGGAATACGTCGTCCGGGAGGGCGACATTATTTCGATCCGGCACGGGTAGGAGCTCCGGACGAGGACGGGCCTACTCCACGGTGACGAACCCCTCCCGTGAGACCATTTCGAACACCGGCAGTTCCGTGACGTATGCCCCGGCCCCGAGCGACCGGAAGAGGTAGGGACCGAACGGCCGGAAGAGGAGACGGGCCCTCACGTTCCACACCCCGGCGGTCGGGGGGATGAAGGCGTATTCGGCGACCCGGGATTCGAAGGGGGCGAGGGTCCGGTTCACCAGAGAATCCAGTTCGAAGACATTGGACTCGTGTCCGTCCTTGTAGAGCGTCCCGTTGAAAATCGTGAGGAGGGTGTCCTCGTTCGGCCTGAGCGCGCTGTTGTTGTCCATCAGGTCGCCGTTCGCGTCGAGATATCCGCTCCTGCAGACAGTATCCTCCCCCTTCCACACCGTCACCTCGATCCACATCTGCCTGTTGAAGAAGACCGACGTCGGAAGGTTATGGCCCGTTTTGTCGTTGGTGACGCGGACGCCGACGAGGAGGGTGTCGCCGGCGCCGCCCGGGACCGGTGGCACGAGCTCCATCGACGCGGCGTTTTTCAGCAAAGAGTCCACCTCGGCCAACTGTTCCGCCTTCCCCGGGAAATCCGTGATCGCCACGTCCACACCGGCGAACGAATGCCGGTGCAGGTCGCTGCGCACCGGCCCGGTCGGCGCCGCCCTCCCGGAATATTTCCGCATGTGGCAGTCCTGGCATTCCACCGACATCCCGCCCCAGGCGCTGTTCTGCCATTCGGTGAAGGTCACTTCCACGGGAACGTCGTTGACCGTCAGGTCGTGGCACTGCCGGCAGACGTCCGACCGGTCGTAGTCGGAGTCGTACCCGTGTTCATGGGCGGAAGTGGGCTCCGGGTCGGTGAGCGTTCCGTATTTTACCGGCCCCGGCTCCACCGAGTAGCGGATCAGCTGGTCGGTCGACAGGAAGGGGGGACGGAGGACGTGACAGAGGTCGCAGGTGATCCCCTCCCTCACCAGCGGATCGAGATCGGGGAAATCGAACGTCGGTTTCGTGTTTCCGGTCAGGAACCCGACGGGGGCGTGGCACTGGAAACAGGTTTCCCCGAGTTTCCCCGCGGTGCTCTGCTGCAGGGAATTGTTCGCCAGCATCCAGATCGGGTCCGCGGTCGAGTATTTGTGCATCGAGCCTTCCCATTCGGCGACGTACCGCGCGTGGCACGGTGCGCAGGCGTCCGCCGAACTGAAATCGGACAGGGCGTACGCCGCCGCGGGCGGGGGAGCGATGGCCGTTTCGTCCCTGCCGCACCCGGACGTCAGGCCCAGGGCGATGATGGCGGCGAAGGCGCGGAGCACGGCGATGTGATTGAAGGTCATGCGGATTGGATCCCTACGGTGAGACCGACAGCCCGGTCGGCATTTTCCCCACCTCGAGGACCCGGACGATACCGGCGAGGAGGTTGTCGATGACCACCACGTTTCCCACGAAATTGATGTTGTACCGCGGGACGAACGAGTGCCCGGAGTTCTCGTTCGAGACGAAGGTGTACCGTCCGTCGGGCGTGATGTCGCACCCGTGCGGGTAGTTGAACACCCGGGGCTCCGCGGGGGATTCGTAGACCTTCGCCACCCGGCGCAGTGGGATGCTGATCGCCGACACCGTGTGATCGCGCCGGTTGGTGACGTAGCAGAGCGTGTTGTCGGGTGTGAACTGCAGGTGCCAGGGCTGGTCCCCGACGGCGAAGGAGTCCACCACCGTCATCGATGCCGTGCTGATCATCCGCACCTCCCGGGTCTCCGAGCAGGCGACGGCCAGGACCGAATCGTCGGGGGAGACCGCGAGTTCCATGGGCAGGTACCTCGGAGTCCCGGTCGGGTTGACGTCCCAGGCGAGCGGTATCGTTGCGACGACCGTATCGCCCGCCACGTCGATGACCGACACGTTGTCGGACATCATGTTCGCCGCGTAGACGGTCGTGCCGGC
Organism: Ignavibacteria bacterium; assembly: GCA_003235555.1. GTDB lineage: Bacteria > Bacteroidota > Ignavibacteria > UBA10030 > SZUA-254 > SZUA-254. The sequence goes on from QJVY01000017.1 coordinate 6,433, forward strand.
GTGGTTCATCCGGAGCCCGTGCGGCATGGACCAGAGGGTGATCTCCCCGACGAGGGCCATGGTCGCCGTGTTCACGACGGACAGTTTGTTGGTGAAAGCGGTGGTGAACTGCGAGACGTAGAGTTTCGACCCGTCGGGCGTGAGGGCGAGGAGGGCCGGGGCGCCGGGAATCGACGCCTTCCCCACGAGGGTGTCGGTCCGGGCATCGAACTTCCAGACCTCCCCCGCGTTGATCAGCGAGACGTACCAGTAGTCGTCGTTCGCGGTGACGAAATGGGGGCCCTCGACGATCTGTGTGGAGCCGACGTCGATGATCCTCGTGACCAGAAGGTGTCCGGCGTCGATGATCGACACGTTGTCCTCACCCTGGTTCGGCACGTACACCCTCTTCGCGGTTCCCGCATAGGGGGCCGAGCCCGCGTCGTTCACCGCCCCTTCATCGATCCATCGCTTCAGGAAATTCACTTCTGCCGCGGTCGGCGTCGTCGCCGTAGGGGGATGGGATTTCCGGAGGGGCGTGCCGTCGAAGAGCAGGGTCAGGAGGCTGTTCCTCGCCCTCCGGCTGACGAGGACTTCTCCGTGGTCCGACCCAGCGATCATTCCGGTCCAGGAAGCGAGCGAGAGTCCCGCGGCCCGGTCAGCCGCGGAATGACATCCGGCAGTCGCGCAGTTGCCGGTCAGGATCGGCTGGACGTGCCGGGAGTAGACGATCGTCGTGATTGCACCGTAGTCGATGACCGCCACGGGGGATTCATTCTCCGAGCACCCCGGCGTGATGGCGAGCAGCGCAACGAGGAGTCTGGCGCCCGGGCGGGCGACGCTGTGGAATGTCCTGAACATCATGTGGTTCCTGAACTGTCCTGACTTGCCGGACGTGAAAAAAAGTCCGTCCGGGGGGAAATCCGTCGAATGTGATGAGTGCCGGTGGAAGTAAAGAACTGCGGGAGTGGTGAAATTTCCCGGTTTCGTGATGGGGACGCCGGGCACCGCTTCGGGCGGGTGGCCTGGTGTGGCGCGACTGATCGTCGCGCGTATGACATGAATGTACTCCATTTTACGCGGGCAGACAAGTCCCGCACCGGTCCCGACTGACCGTGAATGTCGTGGAGGAACCGGAATCACGCCCCGGTTCGCGTCTCCGGCCATGAATGTCGGCCATCTCCCGAATTTCTTTGAAATTGCGTGATTTTTCACCATTTTTACGATGGTGATGTTGATTCCCGGCACATTTTGGGGTGGATTTTATGACTATCCTGATGACGGGGGCATTTCCGAGACGAATTATATTCAGGGTGTAGAAAATTACCGTCCTCATAGCAAGCCCGGTCTCCCCGGCGGCGATCGGTGAACTCAGGAAAAAATACGGGGTAAAAACTGCGATCGGCGTTCCCGCGGCTGAGCTGCACCGGGAATTGTCCACCGCCGAAGTGCTTGTTTTTCGCAGCGGCGTGTCGCTTACCGCGGAGGTACTTTCGAAGGCGAAGCAACTCCGGTTGATCGTCCGGGCCGGGTCCGGGATGGACAACATCGACCTCGACTACGTACGGGAAAACGGCATCACCTTCGTCCGGATCCCCGAACCGGGGGCGAGGGCGGTTGCCGAACTCAGTTTTACGATGATGCTCGCCCTCGCCAGGAACCTCTTCCGGGCGGACGCCGAATGGCGGGCGGGACACTGGGTGAAGCACGACCTGCCGGCCTACCTCCTGGACCGGAAGGTCCTGGGGATCGTCGGGGCCGGCAACATCGGGACGGTCGTGGGCCGGCTCGGCGCGGCCTGGGGCATGACGGTGATCGGCTGCGTGGATGAAAGCGTGCGGACCCCCGAAATCGACGCGGGCCTCCTGGCCAACAACATCCGGCCGGCGGATTTTCGCGAAGTGGTGACGACATCGGATTTCGTGAGTATTCACGTTCCGCTGATGGCGTCCACCAGGGGGTTATTCGACGAAAAGGTCCTCCGTTCGATGAAACCGGGATCGTTCCTGTTGAATCTCGCGCGGGGGGGCGTGGTGGACGAACGCGCGCTCCTGAAAATACTCAGGGAGGGCGGAGGCATCGCGGGCGCGGGCCTCGACGTCCATGAATCCGAGGGCGAGGGAAAAATCTCGCCGCTGGCAGCGCTTCCGAACGTCATCCTGACCCCGCACATGGGGGCGCAGACCGTCGACTCCCAGCGGGAGATCGGCGAAAGGATGGTCCGGATCGTGGACGACTACGCGGCAAACCGTTCCCCGGCGGGGAAGGACCAGGCATGAAAGGTGCGACGGAGATGAAAAAGAAAACGACTCAATTCAGGGAAATGCTCAACTCTCCCGGCCTCGAGTTCCTCATGGAAGCCCACGACGGGTTGAGCGCGAAGATCGTCGAGGAAGCAGGTTTCCGTGGGATCTGGGCGAGCGGCCTGGCGATCTCCGCGTCCCTGGGGGTGCGGGACAACAACGAGGCGAGCTGGACGCAGGTCCTCGACGTCGTCGAATTCATGTCGGACGCGACCGGGATACCGATCATGCTCGACGCGGACACGGGTTACGGGAATTTCAACAACGTCCGGCGGCTTGTCCGGAAACTCGAACAGCGCCGGGTGGCCGCCATGTGCATCGAGGACAAGCTCTTCCCGAAGACGAATTCCTTCATCAAGGGCGATCAGCAGCGGCTCGCCGACGTCGCGGAGTTCTCCGGCAAGATCCGCGCGGCGAAGGACACGCAGCAGGATCCGGACTTCTCGGTGGTGGCGAGGATCGAGGCGCTCATCGCCGGCTGGGGGATGGAGGAGGCTCTCTCGCGCGCCGAGGCGTACCGCGCCGCCGGGGCGGACGCGCTCCTGGTGCACAGCAAGCTACCGACGCCGGACCAGGTCCTGGAATTCATGAAACACTGGGGGAAAAAGTGCCCCGTGGTGATCGTACCCACGATGTATTTCTCCACGCCGGCGGACGTCTTCGCGAAGGCCGGGGTGAGCCTCGTGATCTGGGCGAACCACCTCCTGAGGTCTTCGATCACCGCGATGCGCGAGACCGCCAGGACCATCCACGCGGAGCGGTCGATCGCGTCGGTGGAGCCCCGCATTGCGTCGGTGAAGGAGGTCTTCAACCTCCAGGACGCGGCCGAACTCGAACGGGCTGAAGAAACCTACCTTCCCAAAAAACCTTCACGCTGAACTGGTGAAGAACGGGACCCATCGTCCCCCCGCCGTCATCCTGGGCCTCGACGAACTCGTCGGGATCCAGACGGCCAGGATCCTGGCGCGGGAGGGGGTTCCGCTGATCGGTGTGGCGAAGCGGCCGTCGGAATACGGCTGCAAGACGAGGTACGTGAAACGCATCGTCGAGGCGAACACCTACGGGGACGAGATCGTCCCCGCCCTCGTCGAACTGGGAAAGACGCTCGGGGAGAAGGCGGTGCTCATCCCCTGTATCGATGAGTGTGTCCTCCAGGTTTCGCGGCACCGCGCCGCGCTCGATCCGTATTATCTCTACGCGCTCCCCTCACCCGGGGTCGTCGAAACGCTGACGGACAAGGAGCGGTTCTTCCGGTTCGCCCTCGAGGAAAAACTCCCGATCCCGAAGACCTTCCTCATTTCGGGGAGGGAGGAGGCGCTCGAAGCCGCGGCCGGCCTTCGTTATCCCTGCATCCTCAAGCCGTCACTCAAATCGTCGAAGTGGTGGGAGGCGCTCATGAAGAAGGCGCTGATCATCGCCGACCGGGAGGAGTTCATCCGGACCTACGACCGGGTCGGTGGCCTCGCGAAGGTGCTGATTGCACAGGACTGGATTCCCGGCGGGGAGGGGTCGCTCTTCTCTTCGAACTGTTATTACGACCGCGGCGGGAAACCCCTGGTCACCTTCATCGCTCGGAAGATCCGACAATGGCCCCCCCTCACCGGTTTCACCAGCCTCGGGGAGGAGGTCCGCAACGATGCCGTCCTGGAGCAGAGCCTGATCATCTTCGGCAAGGTCAGTTACCACGGCCTGGGGTACCTGGAGTTCAAGCGGGACGAACATACCGGTGAACACCTCGTCATCGAGGCGAATATCGGCAGGCCCACGGGCCGTTCGGCCCTGGCCGAGGGTTGCGGGGTGGCGCTCCTGGAGACGATGTACTGCGATGTCGTCGGCCTGCCGCTTCCGGAGAACCGCGAGCAGACCTACCGGGGGGGAAAGTGGATCCAGATCGTCAACGATACCCGTTCCGCCTGGTTTTTCTGGCGGCGGGGGGAGCTGACGGTCAGTGAGTGGCTGAAGTCCCTGAGGGGCATCAGGGTCACCGCGATCTTCTCCTGGCGCGATCCGCTGCCGTTTTTCGTCGACCTCTTCAGCAAGCTGAACAACACCTTTCAGATCGCGATTGGCAGGCGCCGGCGCCTGTAGAAATACCCTACTCCGCCTTCCTGAACACCGTCGCTTTCAGGATGTCCTCCATCAGGCACCAGCCGGTGAAAGCGGACTGGATGAGGTTCACGCCGACGAAGGCCGTGAGCAGGTACCAGCCCGGATGGACGAAATACGCGAGGAGAAGGCTCGTGACGATGATACATCCCGCGATGGCGCGGATGGTCCGTTCGATCATGGATATTCCTTTCAGATAAATTGTTCGACATTCACCAGGAAAGCGTGGATCGGATTGAGGAGTCCCCTGTCGCGGGAGTACGCGGCTACGGCCTCCATCGCCGTGCGGGCCCTGCCCGCCTCCACGACCGAGAAAAAGAGGTGTGAGTAGACCGCCGGGTCGGTGTGCGCGAACCAGTTGCCGCGGTCCCCGGCGTCCTCCTCCCCCGGGAATGTATACCCCCTGATGTCGGTTTCACTGAAGACGATGACCCCGTGCTCCCGGAGCAACCGCCTGATCTCCGGGGAATGTTCATCAATGCTCATCACGACGAGTAATTTCATGAGACGGTCTCCGTTGCTCTGATTGTTTCCCGGTCCGCGGGGGTCGGGGAGGACTTCGGCGGCTTCCGCGATTCGGTCATGTAGTAGATCAGGGGCACGATGATCAGCGTGAGCGCCGTCGAGGCGATCGAACCGCCGATGAGGGCGATGGCCAGCCCCTGGAAGATCGGGTCGAAGAGGATCACGAACGCGCCGATCACGACGGCCCCCGAGGTGAGCAGGATCGGCGTCGTCCTGACGGCCCCGGACTCGATGATGGCGTCGCGCAGCGCGATGCCCTGTTCCAGGCGGAGGTCGATGAAGTCGATGAGCAGCACCGAGTTTCTCACCATGATGCCCGCCAGCGCGATCATCCCGATCATGGATGTGGCCGTGAAGAACGCCCCCATGATCCAGTGCCCGGCAAGAATGCCGATCAGGGAGAGAGGGATGGCCACCATCATCACGATCGGGACCTTGAACGACTGGAACCATCCCACGATGAGCAGATAGATGATCAGCAGGACCACCATGAACGCCGCCCCGAGGTCCCTGAAGACCTCGTACGTGATGTGCCACTCGCCGTCCCACTTCATGGAATACGATTTTTCGATGAACGGCTGGTTCGTATAGAGCTGGTTCACCGTGAACTCCTCACCGGCCCCGAGCGCGGCGATCCGCTCGTCCATGTCCAGGATCGCGTAGACGGGTGACTCGAGCGTGCCGGCAACGTCGGCGGTGACGTACACGACCTCCTGCTGGTTCTTCCTGTAGATCGACCTGGCTTCCTCGGTTTTCCGCACGCGGACGAGGTCACCCGCCGGAATCATTGAACCCGACGGGGTCATGACATGGACTTTCAGCAGGTTGTCGATTCCCGAACGTTCCCCCTCGTCGAGCCGCAGAACGATGTTGACCGGTTCGAGCGCACGGGGACGGTAGAGCGATCCTGCGGTATGACCGCTGAGGGCGAGCCCTATCACGGCGTTGATCTGTTGTGTTGAAACGCCCGCGAGCATCGCCTTTTCCTTGATCACCTCGACGGCGTACTTCGGCTGCGCGTCCTCGACGAGCCAGTCGACATCCACCACCCCATCGGTCTCCTCGAAGATTTGCCGTATGCGACGTGCGAGTTCAGTCCGTCGTTCGCCGTCGGGGCCGTACACCTCGGCGACGAGAGTGGAGAGGACGGGGGGCCCGGGGGGCACCTCGGCGATTTTCACCCGTGCGCCGAACCGCCGCGCGATCTGCTCCACCCCCGGCCGGATGCGCTTTGCGATGTCGTGGCTCTGCGGGTCGCGCTCCCCCTTCGGGAGGAGGTTCACCTGGATGTCCGCCACGTTCGATCCGCGTCGCAGGTCGTAATGGCGGACCAGGCCGTTGAAGTTCATCGGCCCTGCGGTGCCCGCGTACAGCTGGAAATCGACCACCTCCGGCTGTTTCCTCAGGAAGAGGGCGATCTCCCTCGTGACGGCCGCGGTCCTCTCGAGCGTGGTGCCCTCCGGTGTGTCCACGATGACCTGGAATTCGTTCTTGTTGTCGAACGGAAGCATTTTTACGGGGACCAGCCGGAACGCGAGCAGGAGGGTCGAGAGCAGGAGGAGCGCGCTGACGCCCCCGAGGAAAATCCAGCGCTTCTTCGGGGACTCGATCAGCGGCACGATGGCGCGTGCATACCACCGGTAGATGGCCGTTTCCTCGAGGCGGTAGTGCCCGTTGCCCTGTCCGTGGGGGTCGTTTTTCAGCAGCCGAAATGCGAGCCAGGGGCTGATGATCAGCGCCACCAACAGGGAAAACATCATCGCCATGGCCGCCCCGATGGGCATGGGACTCATGTACGGCCCCATCAACCCCGAGACGAACGCCATCGGGAGGACGGCCGCGATCACCGTGAAGGTGGCGAGGATCGTCGGGTTGCCGACCTCGTCGATCGACGTGATGGCCGCCTGCAAAAACGGAAGGCGCTTCATTTTAAAATGACGGTGCATGTTCTCCACGATGATGATCGAATCGTCGACCACGATGCCGGTCACGAAGACGAGGGCGAAGAGCGTAATGCGGTTGAGTGTGTACCCGAAGAGATAGTAGACGAACAGCGTCAGGGCGAAGGTGACGGGTACCGACGCGAAAATCACGACCCCGCTGCGCCACCCCATCGTGAGCGCGACCAGCAGGGTGACCGCCAGGATCGCCACCGACAGGTGTTTCAGGAGTTCCGACACCTTCTCGGACGCCGTCTCGCCGTAGTTCCGTGTGACGGTGACGTTGATGTCCGAGGGGATCAGCGTACCTTTCAATGCTTCGGTTTTCAGGAGCACCTCTTCGGCGATACGCCTCGCGTCGGCGCCCTTGCGTTTCGACACCGACAGCGTGACGGCGGGATAGTCCAGCTGTCCCGGCCCGGGTCCGGCCGTCGCCGCGGCCGTCCGGTCGCCGGCGCCGTAACGGACGTAGTCCGTGACCTCGCCGTAGCCGTCGGTGATCTCCGCGACATTGCGGAGCCGGACGGGCAACCCGTCCCGGGCCCCCACGACCAGGTCGCCGATCTCCTTTGCGCTCCTGAAAAAATCTCCCGTTTCGACGAGGAACTCCGCATCCCCGCTCGAGAATTTTCCCGCGGCCGACTGTCTGTTCGCCGCGCCGAGCTGCTGTACGATCATGAGCGGGTCCAGCCGGTATGCGGCCATCCTCTCCATGTCGAGGGTGACGCCGACCTCCCTGCGCCGGCCACCCGTCAGGCGAACTTCACCGACGTCCGCGATCTGCTTGACCTCTCCGGCGAGTTCATCGGCGACGCCCCGCAGGATCCGGCCGTCCGGACCGGCGCTCCAGAGCGTCAGCGCAAGGATGGGGACGTCGTCGATCGATTTCGTCTTGATGAACGGGGGCATCATGCCGGGGGGCATGACGTCCATGTGTTTCTGGATTTCGTTGTAGAGTTTGAAGAGGCTCCTCTCCAAGTCCTCTCCCACGTAATACCTCACGATGAGCATCGCCCGTCCCGGCATGGACGTCGAGTAGACGTATTCCACGCCCGCGATGGAGGAGACGATTTTTTCGAGGGGTTTCGTGATCCTGTTTTCGATTTCGCGGGGGCCCGCGCCGGGGAAGGCCACGAAGATGTCCGCCATGGGGACGGTGATCTGCGGTTCCTCCTCGCTCGGAGTGAGGTAGATGCTGTAGAGCCCGATCGCCATGAAACCGGCGATGAACAGCGGCGTCAGCTTGGAGTTGATGAACGCCCGCGCGATCCGTCCGGAGAGGCCGTCCTTCGTCATCTGGACACCCCGACCCTGACTCCGTCGGCAATCCGCCGGTCGGAGGTCGTGATAACTTCATCCCCGTCTCCGAGGCCGCTGAGGATTTCGACCCGACCGTCTTCGAAACGCCGCCCCGTCCGGACCCAGCGGAGGAGGGCCTCGCCGTCCCCGGTGCGGATGAAGACGCCGTCGAGATCTCCCCGCCGGACGAGGAGGTCCTCGGGGATTGCAACGACGTTCACGTCCCGGGATCCGCCCCCGGCAGCTATGAGGCTGACCGACGCGTACATCCCCGGATGGAGCCGCACGCGGGGTGGCGGCTGGATGGCGGCCTGGACCCGGTACTGCCTGCTGCCGGGATCGCCCGAGGGATTCACCCTGTCGACGGTTCCCGGGATGATCGTTCCCGGATCCGCCGCGTCGACAACCACTTCCACGGCTCCGCCTGTACTGACCGCGGCGATTTCACTCTCCGGGACGCTGAAATTCACCCTCAGTTCACGCGTGTCCTCGACCGCGAGGAGCGGAACCCCGGGGCTGGCGAGGTCACCCTCCTCGACGTACTTCCCGACGACGGTGCCGTCGATGGGTGAGGCGATATCGGCATATTTCAGCATGTCGTCGATTTCCTTCGCCATTTCCTCCACCGATTTCGATTTCGCCCGCGCGACGTCGTAGGCCATCTGCATGTCGTCCATCTCCTTCTGCGTCGCACTCTTCCTGGCGTAGAGCTCGCGGATTCTGTCGTAATTGGAGGTGATGTTCGCGAGCGCGGCTGCCGCCTCGGCCCGACCCGCCTCCACCTGGGCCTTTTTCGCCTTCAGGTCCCCGCTCCGGATGGAGATCAGTACCTGTCCCGCCGATACCCGCGCTCCTACGTCGAAGGGGATGGAGGAAATCTCTCCCATGAGTTTGGTGCTGATGGTGACGCGGGTCCTGCCTTCCACCGTCCCGGCGTACCTGAACTCGCGGGCGCGGGGGGCGGCGGCGACCCGCATCGTGGTGACGGCCAGAGGCGGCGTACCCCCCTGGTCGTCCCCGTTTCCGCACGCAGTGAACAGAAGGGAGAGCGCGGGAAGGAAAGCGATGATGGCAATGCCGGGACCGCTGAACCGTCGGGACCGGATGGTATTCAGGAAGCTCATAAGGTGACCTTTCGTTCGAGGAGAAATTCGAGCATGAAAACCGATGCTGTATGCTGGTAGAGAGCCTGCAGGCGTGAAAGACGCGCGTTGAGGAGAGACGCGTCGGACTGGAGGAGGTCGGACGTGCGTTCGAGTCCCGCTTCGTACCGGTCCGACATCACCCGGAAGGATTCGGCGGCCTGTTCGACGGCCCGGGACGCCATCTCAATCCGCAGCCTGGAACTTTCCAGCGCCCGGAGCGCCGAGGAGATTTCGCGGCCCCCTTCCGCCTTCATTTTTTCGTACTGTGTTTCGAGTTCCGACCGTCGTGCCGCGGCTTTCTGGATTTCGCCGATCCGGTCGAAACCCGAAAAGATCGTCCAGTTGATGCTGGCGCCCAGCGTCCAGTTCCTGGCCGTCGCGCCGGACAGGTGTTCGTTGTCGAGTTCGTAACTTCCGAAGGCGTTCACCGAAGGGATCCACCCGGACTGGTGCATGCGGAGGGCCGCCGAAGCCGCGTCGATTCCGTTTTGGATGGCCACCATGTCCGACCGCGCCGCGAACACGCGGCCTGCGTCGACGCTCGTGTCGCCCACCGTCAGGAAGGAGAGCGTGTCCGTCGGTACGAGCGTGAGCGAATCCGGCAGCCCGAGCAGGATCCGAAGGCGGTCGCCCGCGTCGCGCGTGGCGTCCCGCGCCTCGATGCTCCTGATGCCGAGCTCGAGAAACCTGACGTCGGCCATGAGGTAGTCCGACATCCGTATCATCCCGCGGTCGAGAAAATCCTTCGCCTGGTCGCGGTAGGTCTTCGCCGCCTCGAGTGACGCCGAGATCACCTCCTGGCTGTTCGATGAGAGCACGAGGGCGAAGTAGGCGTTTTTGACGGAGAGTTCCATCCCATGACGCGTTCGGATGATTTTCGCCTCCGCCGCGTCCGCAGCTTTCGCGGCGGCGTGCCTGCCGAAGAAACCGTTCAGGTTGAGCACCGGCTGCTGGAACTCGATTTTCGTCGTGAAGTTCTGGAATTCCGGGGGGTCGTTCAGCAGCGCGGGATTGAAGTCCGCGGGGCTCACCCGTTCCTGTTTCAGTTTCAGCCCGAAGACGGTGAGGGGGTCGTCGCTGGAAACGAACGTTTCAGAGAGCCGGATGCGGGGAAGGAAGACCGAGGCTGATTTGTGGAAGTCAGCGGAGGCCTGGTCCCTCTCATGAACTGCGAGACGGATGTCGAAATTCCCCCGGGAGGCCAGGTCGAGCGCCTCGGCGAGAGATATGTGGACGGCATCGCCACCGGATACCGGGTCTGGAGTCTGGGCGATCCCCCCTGTAGACCGGAGAAATGACAGTAGTACGAGAACAGCGGCTATTTTCTTCAAATTCAATGTGTTTTCGGGATATCGTCATGGTTGATGATCGAAGATGAGATGCAGGAATGCCGGAATGGATTCGGGGAAAACAGGTTGCCGGCGGGGGTTTCCCAGGCCTGAGATTGCGGATGTCGAAATTTTCAACACCATCGGGGGGCACCGTACCGGGTTATCCCCGGTCGGCGGTCACCGTAAAAAATATTTTCAGGATTTCCTCCGGTCTCTTGCGGCCGTTCCGGGAATGTTCTATATTTCCGGTCGATGTTCCCGGGGGGCGGGCCGTCAAGGGAGTAAAATCATCATGGAAGTGATCATGTTCTCCGCCGCGATCCTGCGCTCCGCGTCCCATGGGAGCGATCTTACCCATTCCCTCACACGATATTATCAGACCGGCTGACGCCGGTTTCTTTTTTTCGGTCCCTTCCTGCACGGCCGGTCGGTTCGCGGGACTCCCTTGCATGCAGCATTTCCACCTCCACCAACTTATCAGGAGTGTTTATGAACCGTTCTTTATGGTTTTTCGTGTTTGTCCTCGGTATGACGATGCTGTCTGTCGCCAGTGCGCAGGTCCCGGCAGGGACCACGGACGGCGCCCCGTCCGCCGAAGTGTTCGTTACAACTGCCCCCTGCCCGCCGGAACTCGTCCCGAACCCGTCGATCATCGGAAATTTCACCCCCGACACGAGCTGCCTGTCGCACGAGCCGGGAGGACCGAGCGATGAAAAGCGCGACTGCCTCGTCGCCTGCGAGATGCAGTATTCCACCTTCTGCACAGCACTGAACGGTTCGAACACCTACACCTGGAACGTTACCGGGGGCATCATCACCGGCGGGGCGGGGACAAACTGCATCACGGTCCTGTGGGGGCCGACGGGCAGCGGCAGCGTCAGCGTTCTCGAGACCGCAAACGACAGTTGCAATGGTGCCGACACCGCCTGCGTGGAAATCATTGCGTCGCCGGTCGCATCCTTCACCTCGAACTCGACCGTCTGCCTGAACACGCCCGTGAATTTTCTCAACACCTCCACCGGAGCGACAGCCTACACGTGGGACTTCGGTGACGGGAGCCCCGTCGTCACTACGTTCAACGCCTCGCATCCCTATTCCACCCCCGGCACCTACGTCGTCACGCTGGTGGCCTTCAACGCGTGCGGCTGCTCCGACACCGCGACGGCGACGATCGAAGTCAGCCAGGATCCCGGTCCCGAGATCGAATGCGCCTCGACCGTCTGCGCTTACGAAGAAGCGTGTTACTCGACCCCGAGCGGCTGTCCCACCGCCGTGTACACATGGATCGTGACCGGCGGGACGCCGGTCGGACCGACCAACACGCCGAACATCTGCGTGCAGTGGGGCGCCGGCCCGGTGGGGACGGTCTCCCTGGTGATCACCGGCTGCAGCGGCCTCTGCCCGGACACCACGACCGTCATCGTGCCGATCGTAAGCCCGTCTGCTGCCATCGCGGGGCCCAACCCGGTCTGTCTCGGCGCCGTGGGGACCTACACCCTGCCCACCTGGCCCGGCACCTATTACAACTGGACCCTTTCCGGCGGCGGAACGATCGTCGCCGGGCTGAACACGCAGGCCCTCACGATCCAGTGGGGCCTCACGCCGGGGAACTACGTCCTTTCCTGCTACTGGAACGACACGACCCTGGGATGTTCCGGCATGGACTCGATTCTGGTCAAGGTCCGCGACGAGTTTTCTATCTTCGGACCCCCCGGACCATTCTGCCTGGGGGACAGCACCCAGTACTTTTCGTCCGGTAACGCGAACTGGACCGTCAGCGGAGGCAACTCCTTTACCGGAAACGGGACGAATTCCATCGTGGTCACCTGGTCGGTACCCGGAACCCATACGGTGACGGCGACCTCCACGACCCCCGGTGCCTTCTGCAACCCGAGCGACACACTCACCGCAACGGTGATCTCCGTTCCTCCTGCGAGCGCCATCACCGGTCCCGACACGGTCTGCTCCGGCACACCCTACCAGTACACCGCAACGCCTTCCGGTGCGGGGTACACCTTCCTCTGGAGCGTGACCGGAAGCGGCACCATCGTGGGATCTCCGACGGCAAACCCCGTCACGGTCCAGTGGAGCGGTCCCGGCACGATTTCGGTCCAGCAGGTGCAGGTCAGCCCGCCCTCATGCCCGTCGGCACCGATCTCGATGAACGTCGACCTCTTCTCCGTCGCGGCCATCGCGGGCCCGGACACCGTCTGCATGGACCAGACGACCGTCTTTTTCGCCGGCGGCCCGAACCCGTACATCGATTACCAGTGGACGATCGAGGACGGTTTCGGCAGCCCCTCGTCGGCGGGGAGCATCGTCTCCGGACAGGGGACCAACCAGCTCACCGTCCAGTGGAACGGACCCGGGGGTAACGCCGTAGTCGTCCTCAACGTCTGCGGCACCACGCTCACGCATCCGGTGGTGATCATCCCGAAACCGTCCCCGACCATCCTGGTCGCCGGGACGGTCTGTGCCGGCGGCGGCGGTTCGGCGCTCCTCTCACTGGCGGGGAGTTACAGTTCGTACCTCTGGTCGGACGCAACGACCGGACCGACGCTCCCGATCACGGCTCCGGGAACGTACAGCGTGACGGTCACCAACGCCAACGGATGTTCGGCGACCGCGTTCGTGACGGTGGCGGGCACACCGGCGCCGGTGGCGAGCATCACCACGCCCGATCCGACCGCCTACTGCCTCCCCGCGTCGATCAGCACAACGTTCTACGCGCTGGTGGGGACGGGCTATTCCTACACCTGGTACCCCGGCGCGATCGCCGGCGGTCCCACGTTCACGGCCACCGGTACCGGGACGTACTACGTGGTCGTGACGGACGCGAACGGCTGCACCGCGACCTCGAACAGCATCACGGTGTCGGCGGGGACGTGTCTCCCGGATTCGTGCACGCCTCAGGCGTACACGCTGGCCATCGCGGACACCGCGCAGACGCCGAACTGCAACGCGATCGACTTCACGGCGATCGTCTCGAACGTCACGAACCTCTCGTGGAGTTTCGGAGACGGTAACACCGCCGGGAACGTGACGACGACGACGCACACCTATACGTCCGCCGGGTACTACACGGTCACGCTCTGCGGCGAAGTCCCCGACACGGGCGGGGGGACCTCCTGCGTGGTCTGCACGACCATCACGGTGGCCATCCCGATCGCGGCGGATTTCGACTATGTCGCCTCGTGCGACTCGGTGACCTTCACGGAGCTGGCGACCAACCTGCCGGCGAACACGATCACGTCGTACAGCTGGAGCTTCCCGGGCGGTTCGCCCGCATCATCGGGGCTCCAGGTGCCGCCGACGATATATTACGCCACCCCCGGAGCCTACACCGCCACCCTGACGGTCTCCGACGGGTCGTGCACCGTGGCGATCACGAAACCGGTGAACGTGGGGGGTGGTCCGGCGCCGTCGTTTACGATGCCCCCCACACTCTGCGCGGGCGTGAACATTCCCCTCAACGGCACGGGGTCGGGCATCACCTCCTGGTCGTGGGATTTCGGCGACGCGAGCACCTCCGCGCTCCAGAACACCTCCCACACCTGGGCGGTCGGGGGGACCTACGTCGTGACGCTCACGGCGACCGACACCGGCAACTGTGTCGGGGTGTTTACGGATACCGTCACGGTGTTCCCGGCCGACACGACCTGCACGATCACGCCCCCCACGACGTCGCCCCTCTGCCAGGGGGATTCGGTCCTCCTGACCGCCTCCGCGGGAACGGCGTACCAGTGGTTGCTGAACGGCAACCCGATCGGAGGCGCGGTTTCCGGGACCTACTACGCCGGCGCGACGGGCAACTACTCGGTCATCGTCTACGACGCGAACGGTTGTCCGTGCACCACGGACGTCGTGGCGGTGACGGTGAACCCGCCGCCGGTGGTGACGCCGTCCTCGCAACCCGGCCCCGTCCTCTGCGGTCCCGAGCCCGTCACTCTGACGACGTACTATGATCCGTCCTACACCTACAACTGGACGTACGTTTCGGGTCCCGGCGCGCCCTTCATGGCCGGTACGACCAGCTACTCGGCGTTCGCCGCCCTGACGCTCCCGGGCACCTACGTCTTCCAGGTCCTGGTCACCGACGGGTACGGCTGCAGTGACAGCGCGACGGTGGCGATCCTCGTCCACCCGGCGCCCGCGGCACCCTTCATCACGCCCTCCGGACTCACCACACTCTGCAAGGGCGATTCGGTGACGCTGACGAGTTCGAGCGCGACGTCGAACCTCTGGAACACCGGCGCGACGACGCAGAGCATTACCGTCAAGACGGGCGGGGTGTACACCGTGACCGTCACGGACTCGAACGGGTGCACGGCCAGCGCCGGCATCACCGTGACCATGTCGATCGCCGATTTCAGCCTTTTCCCCTTCGGCTGCGATTCACTCTGCGACTCCGCCCTGATCCCCGGCCCGATCGGCCCCTACCTCGGGTACTACACGTACCAGTGGCAGCTCAACGGGGTGAACATCGCGCCCCCGGCCGGGACGTCCCAGCAGCTGACGACGACGACGAGCGGAAATTACTCGCTGATCCTCACCGGCCCCGCGCCGACCTTCTGCATGGACACCTCGGGGCTGTACATGGTCACGATCGGGAGCTGCGACAGCGTCTGCAACAGCACCATCTGCGGCCGGAAGTGGAACGACAAGAACGGCGACCACAAGTTCAACTACGGCACCGAATCCGGCATCTTCGGGTGGAAAATCTGCCTGGTGGAATGCGACGAGAAGGGATTCCCGACGGGGGACACGATCGCGTGCACCACGACCGATTCGAACGGGTTCTACTGCTTCACAAACCTCTGCGCCGGGGACTACTGCATCGTCGAGGAGCACAAACCGGGATGGCACCAGACCTGGCCGGTCAGCCCGCCGTTTTACCACGTCACGGTCGGGGACAGCTCGGTCGTCATGGGGATGGACTTCGGCAACAAGTGGAAGAAGCTGAAGATCTGGTCCACCAAGGACACCGTCGGCGTTCCGCCGAACGCGATCGTCCTCCCGTCGGACGTGGTCTACCCGGTCTGTTACCCGTGGCCGTACCTGGTGGAGCATTCCACCGACGACGGAACCTCCTGGGATACCGCCTTCAGCGGTGTCGTGACCGACAACTCGGACGTCATCCCCGGGTTCCTCCCGGGAATGTACCGGGTCACGCGGCAGGGGATCGCGAACTACGCACCCGACCGGATCTACGTCAACGACAGCCTCGTCTCCGACGGGACGAACAACATCGTGATCATCAACTTCCCCGACTCGTCACACGGCGCCTCGCTCCTCTTCCTGAACACGTACGCCCCCGACACGACCCGGGCGTACCGGACGTTCACCGCCGCCCAGCTCGGCGGCGACGACCAGAAGAAACCGGTGAAGCGGGCGAGGAGCGGCAAGCCGGTACTGATGCCGAACACGGCGAACGTCGTGGACGAGCTCCTGAAACAGGGGTTTGCGGTCGTCGTGGGGCTTCCGAACGAGCTCAACGACGCCGGGAGGACGATGGGGTACCTGCTGCCCGGCAAGCAATCGAACGTCTTCAAGACGTTCAATTATAAGAGCATCCGGCACACCGGGACTCCCCGTGGCTTCGACTTCAATGAAAAGGGGAAGAAGATCGAGAAAAGGAAGAAGGTGATGCAGCCGACAAAGCACAACAACCGGTTCCTGGCGAACCTGCTGGCGCTCAAGATCAACATCGCCGCGTCGGACGCCGGAAAGACGCCCGGCGGGTTCGGGGACTTGATCTACCTCGACACGCAGTCGTCCCCCTGGTTCACCGGCCAGGCGGACTGGACGGTCGAAGACATCGGCGGGCTCGCCGACCGGATCTTCACCGACTGGCAGGGCGTTCCCTACCAGGAGTACGAGGACGTCAACGCGGTGCTCGAGATCCTGAACGCCGCGTTCGCCGATTCGCTCCCGATCGGGCCGGAGGACACCCTCTCCTGGATTGGCGGAAAACTTGTCCTCAACGGGGCGAGGCCGCTGACCGACGTTCCGGTGTTCATCGACGTCGACGGGATGAGCGCCCCGCGGGCGGTCCGCTTCCTGAGCGAGTTCCCCGAGGAGCCGGGCATGTACGCCCTTGAGCAGAACTACCCGAACCCCTTCAACCCGACGACCACCATCCAGTTCTCCCTCGAGGAACCGGCGGTGGTGTCGTTGAAGATCTACTCGATGCTCGGAGAAGAGATCGGGACGCTGGTGGGGAACGAGTTCCTCGACGAGGGTTCGTGGGAGTACGACTTCGACGCGGCGCGGCTCTCGTCGGGGATCTACATCTACCAGCTGACCGTTCAGACGCAACCCGACCCCGACGAGGGGACCGGCCCGCAGTCGTACAGGGAGGTAAAGAAGATGCTCCTCCTGAAATAAACCTCCCGGGCCGCACCACCGGGCCACGGCCCGGCGTCCCTGAATTCGGGAACGCCGGGTCGCGGCACCGGGAAGGGGAAGGGTCATCACCGACGCGCGGGGAGGGGGGACCTCCCGGCCCTGGACCTGTTCCCCTCTCCTGCACCTCCGGAGGAACAATCCACCGTCATCCGGTCACTCCGGGAGGGACACCACCTCCACATTTTTTCAGCGTTCCCGGCTATTATCGAATGATCGGCCCCGTTTTCCGTCCGGCACGATGGTTGCTGTATCGATCCTCATGAACACCCTGTTCCGGCCCCGATGAACGCCCATTGCCCGAGGAATCCCCTCTGAAATACGTTCCCCTCTCCCTGGTATTTCTGACGATCCTTTTCGCCGGTCCTCTCGATGCGCTGCCCCGGTACGCGTATCGCATGCTCGTCTCGTGCCAGAGCTGCCACGTGAACCCGGCCGGCGGGGGGATGAGGAACATCTACGGTGTGACCTACGGCCAGGAAACCCTCCCGATGAAGGCCCTGCGGGAGGAAACCGGGATCGATAATTTCAGCACGCAACTCTCGGAGATCATCGCCGTGGGGGCCGATATGAGAACGCGCGTCATCTATAGGGAGACGGACGGCAACACCTCCTTCATCCAGACGCAGGGGGACCTCTACGTTTACGCCCGGCTGAACAGGCTGCTCGGCGTGTACCTGGACAAGGGGATGAACGGGGGGACGGAGGTGTTCGGGATCTTCCGGGTCCTCCCGGCGAAGGGATATCTGAAAGTCGGACGGTTCACCCCGGCGTACGGCATCAGGCTGGAAGACCGCAACAACCGGGCCGAGGATACGGGATTCGAGGTCGGTGTCGCCCCCGGTAATTTCACGGCGAGCGCGGGGGTCTTCAACGGAGGGGGGCAGAACGCGGGGAAGGTGTTCGCCGCCCGGTCGGACGTCCGGGTCGAGCTCGCTGGGGTTCAGGCGTCCGTCGGCGGTTCATACCTGCACCGGCCCTCGGATGCTTTCGACGTCAGGTCGTTCGGCGTCTTCGGCGGTGTCGATTACTCCGGGGTGACCGTTTTCGGAGAGGTCGACTTCCGGAGGGACGAGACCGAAGCGGGGATCCGGGACGGCGTCGGGTCCTTCGTCGAAGCCGATGTCCTCGTCACTCCCGGCGTGGACATCAAGTTCGTCTACGAATACCGGGACCCGGACGTGGACATCAAGTCCGGAAGTTTCTCGTTGTACACGATCGGCCTCGAATGGTTTCCCGTCGCGGGCCTCGAGGTCAGGCCTTTGTACCTGATCAGCACTCAGGAGCCGGACGGTGGCGCCGGCAATGAATTGCACCTTCTCTTCCATTTCTACCTCTGAATGAGCAGCCGTCGGATGGTGAAGATCCGCGTTGCGGGGATTGCGGCGCTGCTCGTCTGCCTGCTCCCGGGGTGCGGGGACATGGGGATCGATCCCCCGGCTGCGAAGGCCCCGGTGATCGCCTCGGTCCTGCCGGACACCGGGACGGCCGGTGACACCGTGCGGATATCGGGATCCGGTTTCGGGGCCGCCCGTTCGACGGGGATCGTCCGGTTCGGGGGTATCGTCGCCGGGGCGTACGTCGCGTGGAGCGACACGCTGATCGATGTCATCGTCCCCGGGGGCGCGACGACCGGGGTCGTCACCGTGACGGCGGATGGCGGGACGAGCGGGGGAAAAGCGTTCGTCGTTCCCGGGTCGGCGTCCGTCGTCCGGTCTTTTTCGAACGACGTCCTGCAGCTCTTCAACCGGTTCGGCTGCACCGGATGTCACGGGGGGAACGGCGGGCTGGTCGTCGGCACCCGGGCGCAGTTACTCTCCGGCGGCGACCACGGTCCGGCGGTCGTTCCGGGGAACTCCGGGGGAAGCCTGCTCGTTCAGAAATTGTCGTTGAATCCGCCCTTCGGGAGCCGGATGCCGCTCGGGGGTCCGTACCTTCCGGACAGCAGCGTCCGGGTCATCGCGGAGTGGATCGACCAGGGTGCGCTCGATAACTAGTCTTTGTGAAAAACACCGTGAAATATTCCATGGGAGCACGATCACGTGTCATCGCCCTCGCCCTTCTCCTTTCGGTCGGCGTGCCGTCCGTCGGGGGGCAGGTGAAGGGGGGGAAGACGAAACAGGGGAAAGGTGATCCGGGCGCAGTCCGTCCGTCCGCCGCCGATACGTCCCTCCCGTCGTTTAAAAATGACGTTTTTCCGATTCTTAAAATCCATTGCCTCCCCTGTCATTCCGAGGAGCAGATGAATCCCAGTGAACTCTACCTCGAATCATATGAAGGGTTGATGAACGGCGGGAAACACGGAAAGGCCGTCGTCCCGGGAAATGCCGACTCGAGCCTCCTCGTGCAGAAGCTCCGGGAACCGCCCCCGTTCGGCGACCTCATGCCCCTGAAGAGCAAGAACCCGCTCTCTCCCGATTCGATCAGGATTCTCGGGGATTGGATCGCCGGCGGTGCAAAGGACAACTGAACGTCGTTCCGCGGGGGAGGGGGACAAAAAAAGGGTAGCCGTGAAAATCACGGCTACCCGGTGAGTTCAGGTCCGGCGGGGGTTCCGCGCCGGATCCTTAATTTGGTTTATCGGATTTTTCCCACTCCGGCCGTGTCAGCACCTTGATGGCGTCGAGGTTTTTCTTCGCCAGCTCCGCGCTGATGCCCGGCAACTCCTTCGCCGCCCACGCCTCGAACTCCCCGGAGACGTCGGTGAGTTCCTTCCCGAGCGAGACGGTCCTGTCCTGCTGCATCTGCGACGGGCGACCCGCGTAGCCGTTGACGCTGCCGTAGAGTTCGGCCAGGTATTCCCTCAACCGTTCCTCGCCGGTGATCATTCCCCCCTCCTTGGTGGCGACGATCTTCTTCCGGATGGCGTCCGCCTGTTCGGAGGCGGCCTCGAGCCTCGCGACGAGCGGGTCGCCGGCGGGGAGTTTACCCTTCAGTTCGGAGAGCGCCGCCCGTACGTGGTTGACGCGGTCGACGGTGAACGTCATGTCGCCCAGCATACCGTGCAGCTTCATCGCCAGGTCGAACTGGGCCTGCCGGTCCGCGGGAGTCGCCGTCGATCTGGGATCCGGGAGAACGTCCAGCGTGGTCGTATAGACGTTTTTGTCCTTGGTCATTTTGACGGTGTATGTGCCCGGCAGGACCCGGGGCCCGGTGGCCGCGCCGAAGGCCGCGGTGGCGGCGGTGGGCACCTTCGGGGCCTTCAACCGCATCCCCCAGGTGGCCCGGTTCATCCCGCGGCGTTTACTGCTGGGGATGACGCCCATGGAATTCCCCGCCGCGTCGAAGATTTCGATCTTGAGGTCGCCGAAAATGTGCCGTTTCTTCTGGTAGTAGGTGATCACGGCGTCGTCCGTCGGGTTGGGTCCGCTGAACATCGCGTCGCCTTCCGCCCAGCCGCCCCAGGACTCGATGCGCTGCACCGTGGGCCGCCCGGGGATGAAGACCGCTTCGGAACCGAGGGCCCCGGCCGTGAGTTTTCTCAGCGGGCTGATATCGTCGATGATCCAGATGCCGCGGCCGTGCGTGGCCACCACCAGGTCATGGTCCCGCGGGTGGACAACCAGGTCGTGCACCGGGACCTGGGGGAAGTTGCCCCCCTTGTAACGCGCCCACCGCGCGCCGCCGTCTATCGACATCCACAGCCCGAACTCCGTTCCCGCGTAGAGGAGGTCCTTGCTCACGATGTCTTCCTTGATGACGTGCGCGAAACCCCGCATCGGTGTCTCTTTGTCCAGGAGCGAGGTCCAGGTTTTTCCGTAATCGGTCGTCCGGTAGAGGTAGGGTTTCATGTCGCCGAAGGTGTGCATGTCGAAACTGGCGTATGCGGTCCCCTCGCTGAAATGGCCGGCGTCGATATTCGAGACCCAGGCGTTCTTCGGCAGGCCCCCGATGTTCCCCACGACGTTGGTCCAGCTCTTCCCGCCGTCGCGGGTGATCTGGACGTTCCCGTCGTCTGTCCCCACCCAGATGATCTCACCGTTGAGCGGCGATTCGCAGATCGAGTAGATGCTGGTGTGCATCTCGGCGGCCGAGTTGTCCACGGTGATGCCTCCGGTCTCCTCCTGCTTCTGTTTTTCGGGGTCGTTGGTCGTCAGGTCGGGGGAGATCCGGTCCCAGGTCTGGCCCTGGTCGGAGGAACGGAATAAAAACTGCGCGCCGATGTAGATCGTGCCCTTTTTGTTGGCGCTCATGTGGATCGGCGTGTTCCAGTGGAAACGCAGCTTGCCCTCGTTGTAGCCGGGCAGCGGTTTGATGTCCCGGACCTCGTGCGTTTTCCTGTTCACCCGTCCGACGTACCCCCCCTGCGCCTCGGCGTAGAGGTAATCGTTGTCCGTCGGGTCGGCGAACATCCAGAACCCGTCCCCGCCGTACATGTTTTCCCACGTGCTGTTGGCGATGCCGCCGGGGTACTGCGACGGCCCGACCCAGGAGCTGTTGTCCTGGAGGCCGCCGTAGACGTTGTAGGGGACATCCATGTCCGTACTGACGTGGTAATACTGCGAGATGGGGAGGTTCAGCGCCATCACCCACCCGTTTCCGGCGTCGTACGAATAGTACAGCCCGCCGTCGGTGCCGGTCATGATGTGGTCGGAATTCCTCGGGTCGACCCAGACGTCGTGGAAATCGCCGTGCGCCCCGCCGGAGATCCCGCTGAAGGATTTGCCCCCGTCGTTGCTCACGATCAACGGTCCGTTCGGTTTGTAGATCTTGTTTTCGTCGTTCGGGTCCACGATGAGGTTCGCGAAATAGAAGGGCCGCCACACCATTCCCTGGCTCCTGTCGAGCGCGGTCCACGTCGCTCCGCCGTCATCGGACCGGTAGAGGCCGTTCTTCGGCGGTTCCGCCTCGATGAATGCATAGACGACCATCGGGTTCGATGGAGCGACGGTCACCGCGATCCGTCCCCACGGCTTCGTCGGGAGGCCCTTCGCAGTCTGGTCGGTCAGTTCGGTCCAGCTCCCGCCCCCGTCGGTGGTCTTGTAGAGCCCGCTCGCGCTCGGCGCGTCCGGCCCCTCTCCCCCGGAGCGGAATGTCCAGCCCTTCCGTCGGAAGTCCCACATGCCCGCGTACAGGACCTTCGGGTTCTTCGGGTCCATGGAGATCATCGAACTGCCGGTGGAGGGGTTGGCCCCGGCGAGGATCTTCTTCCAGGTCGTCCCGCCGTCGGTGGTCTTGTAGACGCCGCGGTCGTCGCTGTCGCTCCAGAGTTTCCCCGGGACGGCGACGTAGACCATGTTGTGATCGGTCGGGTCCACGATGATCTTCACGATCCTTTCGGATTCGGGGAGTCCCATGTTGGTCCAGGTCTCCCCGGCGTCGGTCGATTTGTAGATGCCGTCGCCGATGGAAACCGTATTGCGGGTCCACGCCTCGCCGCTCCCGACCCAGACGATGTTCGGGTCCGTCGGGTCGATGGTGACCGCCCCGGTGGACTGGACCGGCTGTTTGTCGAACATCGGCTTGAAGGTCGTCCCGCCGTTGGAGGACTTCCAGACTCCCCCGGTCGCGGCGGCGACGTAGATCGTCAGGCGGTTGCCCTCGTGGACCGCGTCGATCGCGGATATGCGGCCGCTCATCACCGCCGGGCCGATGTTCCTGGCGCCCAGTCCCGAGATCGTTTCGGAATCGAACCGGACCGGGCCGGTTTTCTGCTGTGGGAACGCGACGGCCGCCGTCAGGATGAGCGCGGCCGCCACGATGACGTTCCGTGTGAATGAGAATGTTTTCATCTGTGCGAATCCCTTAAAATGGATGTCAGAGTTGGTCATGGGTGCCCCTCCGCGTCACTTCCCGTCCGCCTGCGGGGCGGCGGCCGGTTTGCGGAACCGTGAATCGTCGATCGGAATGTTCGCCTCGATCGTCTCGTAATTGATTTTCTGCTTGAACTGGCTCCCCTTCGAACCGAATTCAATGGAGAAGGGGATGTACCACCCGTTGACCTCCTTGTAGTCGCCGAGGATGGTCTCGGACTCGCGCTCTGCGCCCCGGACCAGGCGCTTGGTTTCCACCTTGATCGGCACGTAGTAGTCGGTGTCCATATAATAGTAGTAGACGTCGCCGTTGGGCACGGAAACTTTCAGTTTGATGGCGTCGGTCCCCTCCACCGGTTCCATCCCGACGTACTCCACCGTGTTCCCCTTGGACGCATAGTTCACCAGGGGGCCGTCGAAGTCGGAGTCCTCGATGATCGACTTCAGTTCGTCCTCGCCCATCTCCTCGGGGTCCTTCTTTCCGCCCCACGGCTCGATCTTCCAGCCGTTCTTCCCGTCGTAGGCGCTGACGCCGGTCATCCCCTGGATCTGGAATTCGGTCCGTACCATGTTCGGGCGCTTGTTTTCCTGGACGTAGACGGCTTCGAAACCTCCTCCGCCGATGTATTTGCCCGTCCGTTTCAGCGTGGAGACGGCGGAGATTTTGTCGGCGCCGCCGACGGTCCTGACGAACTTCGCGATGACGTCGTCGGCCGTCTGCGCCCCGGCCGTGACGGCCCAGAGCGACAGGACGACGAGCTGGATCAGCGTTCTGTGCATGGCATACTCCTTTTCATGTAATTGCGTGTAGGGCATGATGTCCGCTTACAGGACATGACGGTTGTGGATGGCTGTGAGTACGGTCGTGGAAAAGAGAATCCCGGGGTTCCCGCACGGCCGGTGTGACGGCGGGGGAACGCGGGAACAATGTAGCATAAAGTCCCCGGTCGGGCAAGTCTGTACCCGGCCGGGGGTCGATCTCCATGATGTACGGACAGGGGCGGGCGGTTGTTGCGGGAAGGATCCGGGGGGTCGGAGCGGACCTACCTGCGAAACCTTCTCTGTCTGCCTGATTTCGCCTGTTGTCCGCCACGGGAGGTCCCTGACCGACCACCGGTCGAACGCGCCTGGTGGGGGACCTCGGCGAGTTTCGGGAGGTCGGCCGCTTCCACGGTTTTCAGGTCGATTTTACCGCTGTAATTGAAAAGGATCTGCTTGAAGAACTTCCTCTCGTCCTCGGTCGCCACCAGAGAAATCGCCTCTCCCTTGCGGCCCGCCCGGGCGGTACGGCCCACGCGGTGCGTGAAGGAATCGACGTCCTTCGGGATTTCATAATTATAGACGTGGGAGACGTCTTCGATGTGCAGCCCCCGCGCGGCCACGTCGGTGGCCACCAGGACGCTGAATTTCTTTTCCTTGAACTCCTTCGTGGTCCGGTCCCTCTGCGGCTGGGACATGTCCCCCTGGAGGGCCCGGGACTGGACGCCCTGCTGCGTCAGTTTTTTGGCGATCTTCCGCGCGATGTGTTTTCGATTGCAGAAGACGATGGAGAGATCCCGTTCGGATTTCAGTAGATGCAACAACAGGGGGAGCTTGACCTCCGGCGTGGTCTGGTAGTAGGTCTGCCGCAGGAATTCCGGTTTGAGCGCCGAGGGGAGTCGGACCTCCTCGGGGTTGTTGAGGTACTTCTTGCTGATCTGGAGGATTTCTTTTGATATGGTCGCGCTGAAGAGGAGGGTCTGCCGTTCCCTGGGCACCTGCCTCACGATTTTTTCGATGTCCGGCTGGAAGCCCATGTCGAGCATCCTGTCCGCTTCGTCCAGCACCAGGTGCCTGACCGCGGAGAGGGACATGACGCGCTGCGACAGTAAATCGAGCAGCCGGCCCGGGGTGGCGACGATGATCTGCGTGCGCTGGAGTTTCTTGATCTGCGGTCCCATCGCGACGCCGCCGTACACCGCCGTGACGGTCAGGCGTTTGCCGCGTGAATACTTGTCGAACTCGTGCGCGATCTGAACCGCGAGTTCGCGCGTCGGTGCGAGGATGAGGGCGCTGATACCCGCCTTGTCGTCGATCGCCTCGATGAGGGGGAGTGCGAAGCTGAGGGTTTTTCCGGAGCCGGTTTCCGCCTGCGCGATGACGTCCTTCCCCGCGAAGACGTGGGGAAGGGAGAGGTCCTGGATGGGAGTGGGTGTGATGATGCCGTGTTTTGTCAACAGGGCCAGCGTCGGTTTTCCGACGCCGAGTGATTCAAAAGTGTGCATAAGGGTAGAAAATGAATGAAAAATGTGGTTTTCCGCCGGATTGGATCTGTCGGCCGGAAGCCGCAGAAGGGTACGAAGGATGAGTGAAGATAACGAAAGGGGGGACCAACTCCTAATTGTAGCCCGCGAGTCACAATCGGGCGCACGTCGCTGTCACACCGACGGGACATCGCTCCGTCGAATTTCCGTCGCGTTGGAATCTTTGTCGGCGGAGTCCAACGGGTGTCACACGCGGGCGGCGTCCGCGCTCTCCGGTTGCAAAAGAAATAAATATTTTCACAGAAACTCTTGACACTCACGCGACCGCGTGATACCTTCCAATGGTCATCCTTCGTCGTTCACATCAGAGGCGCTCCGTCATGCGAACCCTTTCGTTCTTCTTCGCCCTCTTCTTTTGCTGCACGCTCCCGGCCCGTGCGGCGGTCCACGAGATCCTGTCCTCGGGATTTACGTTCTCGCCCTCGTCGATCACGATCACCTCGGGAGATACCGTGGTCTTCACGATCTCGTTGAGCCACAACGCGGTCGAGGTCAGCCAGGCGACATGGGATGTCAACGGGACCACGCCCCTCGGGGGAGGGTTCTCGGTCCCGTTCGGGGGAGGGAGCGTCGTTCTGACCGCGGTGGGGACGCGCCGGTACGTGTGCACGAACCACGCGGGGTCCGGGATGAAGGGGACCATCACCGTCAATCCCGCCACTCCCCCCCCGAACACCATCACCATCAGGTCCGTCGCCGACCAGGACGGCCTGACGGCGAGTTCGGGGGACCGGGTATCGAAGCCCTGGTCGCTGAAACTCTACCAGGATTCGGTCGGCTCGGGAATCGTGCTCGATTCGGTCTCCTCGGACACGATCCTGAGCGTCGTCGGTCTTCCCGCCGGCACCTACGTCGCCGTCGAGGCCGACAGCGTCTCGTGGACCCACGTCTCCATCACCGCCGATGGCGTGCCCCAGGGGGCTACGGCACAGAATTTCTGGTCATTCACGGTCGACAGCAGTCAAAACCGCACGGTGACGTTTTACAACACGGCGCCCAACATGATCATCAGCTCCGGATTCACCTTTTCACCGGAGACACTGACGGTGGACAACGGGGATTCGGTCTTTTTCGTCCTCGACCCGGTCCATACGGCGCGGGAGGTTTCCCGGGCGACGTGGGAATCGAACGGCACGACCTCCAACGGCGGTTTCGACCTCTCTTTCGGGGGCGGGACGTACATCACGTCTTCCGGCGGGATCGACTATTACGTCTGCGTTCCCCACGCGGGTTCGGGGATGAAGGGCGTCATCATGGTGAACCCCATCCCCCCCTCGACCATCACCCTGTCGTCGACCGCGGACCAGGACGGGAACCACGTCACGACGGCCGACCGCATCGCGAAAACCTGGGGGATGAAGGTGTATAAGGATTCCGTCGGATCGGGCGTCGTTGTGGACTCGGTCGCGTCCGGCGACACCCTCGTCGCCTCGGGCCTTCCCCCCGGGACGTACGTCGCTGCGGAGGATGACAGCGCCGCGTGGTCGCACGTCTCGCTGGTCGCCGACGGATCGCCGCAGGGCGCGACATCGCAGAGCACCTGGTCCTTCGTACTCGGGTCGGCGGAAAGCCGCTCGGTGGACTTCATCAACCACGTCCCGAACATGATCATCAGCGACGGCTTCACCTTCTCGCCCGACACGCTCGTCGTCGACAGCGGGGAGACGGTGTATTTCGTCCTCTCGCCGATCCACACAGCCCGCGAAGTCGATTCGACGACCTGGGCCGCGGACGACACGACCTCCAACGGGGGATTCGACCTGCCGTCGCGTGGCGGGCGGGCGGTGATCGACGTGAACGGGACCGTGTACTACGTGTGCGTGCCCCACGCTTCGGGCGGAATGAAGGGGATCATCATCGGAAACGTCGATCCCTCCCAGGGTAAGTTGACTGATACGCTCTCGGAGGGATGGAACCTCCTCTCCCTGCCCTACAGCGTCACCGACAGCAGCGTCGCGACGCTCTATCCAACGGCGGTGTCGCAGGCCTTCGTCTACTCGGCCGGGTATCAGCCGCGCGCGGCGGTCTCGCCGGGGGAGGGGTACTGGCTGAAATTCGGCGAACAACAGCCCGTGATGCTCGGGGGACTGCTCATCGGGACGGACACCGTCGGGGTGGGGCAGGGCTGGAACATCATCGGTTCGGTCAGCAGCCCGTTCCCGGTGGGATCCGTCCAGAGCGACCCGGGCGGGCTCGTCACGTCGTCGTTTTTCGGGTACGATCTCGCCTACAGTGTAGCCGACACGATTTTCCCCGGCAGGGGGTACTGGGTGAAGGTGTCCGGCGCGGGGGACCTGATCCTCAACGCCTCCGCGGCGGTACCCGCGGCGGGCAGGATCCGGATCGTACCTGACGGCGAGAGGCCTCCGGATCCCCCTTCCCGCCGGGCGGCGGCGCAGGACGGTCCCGCGGAGTTCTCCCTGGGAAGAAATTATCCGAACCCGTTCAACCCTGTTTCGCGCATCACGTTCTCCGTGCCGGTGGAATCGCACGTGAGGCTCGTGGTGTACAACACGCTCGGGGAAAAGGTCGCAACGCTCGTGGACGGTGTCCGGGGAGCCGGGGAGAGCACGGTCGGGTTCGACGCGACGGGACTCCCGGGGGGGGTGTATTTCTACAGGTTGACGGCGGGGAACCGGACCTCGGAGACGCGGAAGATGCTGCTCGTGAAATAGGTCCCTCCGTCCCGCCGGGACGGGGAGGTCACTGGCCTTTGATCCGGAATTTTTTCATCCTGTACCGGAGATTCGCCTCCGACAGGTTCAGGATGTCGGCGGCGCGCGACTGGTTGAAGCTCACCAGCTGAAGCGCCCGTTCGATGAGCGTCTTCTCGAGGTTCGAGAGGGCCTTGTCGAACGAAAATCGTTTCTTGTCGCGGATGTTCGACAGGATCCCGTCGAGCTGCGCGGACTCGTTCACGAGCTCCGACGGCAGGTCGATCTGTTCCCCCCTCGATTCCAGCACCGCCTTTTCGACGACCGACTTCAGTTCCACGATGTTGTCCTTCCAGGTCCGCCTGGTGAGGAAGTCGAGGACGTTGATGTCGATCGTCTTCAGGTTCATCTTGGTCCCCGCGCAGGTGTTGCGGATGAACGCCTCCACGAGCATCGGGATATCCCCGGTCCGCCTGCTCAGCGGTGGGATCTCGATCACCGAAAACCTCACCAGCTCCTCGGCCATCTCCGCGTGTATCCTGTTGCGTTCCGCCAGCGTCTCCAGCGGTGTTTTGATCGTCGCGATGACCCGGGGTGACCGTTTTTCCGACAGGCCGCGGAGGGTCGATGCGAGCAGCGACTGCTGGAGGAAGGAAAAATCCTCGATGTCCGCGAGGATGACGACCTCCTGGCCGGCGATCTCCTCCAGGGATTCACGGAAACCGAAATCGTTCAGGCCGTGGGGATTGATCCGGAGGGCCGGCCCGCGCGGGGAGGCGAGCTTCTGAATGATGCCCGCGACGGTCATTTTCCCCGTCCCCCGTTCGCCCACGATCAGCAGGTCGTCCTTCCTCCCGGCGATTTTGGGGAGGTCCTTCCGTAATTTCGAGATGCTCGCGCTCTCGCCGATGAGTACCTGTTCTACGTTCATGTCAGCCTTCCGGTTTTTCTGTCGGTTGTTGTTGTGCGAGGGTCCCCCGTGGTCCGCCCGGGAAAAAGGCGGTGAGGACCAGTTTGTCGATGTCGTCGATGAGCCGGGTGGTCTCCCGTGGGTGTTTCGCGATCGCGAGTTCGTAGTAGCTGCCCGCCCCGATCGCGAGGAAGCGGAGCTTCAGCGCCAGGACCCCGGTCAGTGCGAGCAGGATCAGGATGGTGAAATACTGCCCCGCGTGCGCCAGGGTGCTGTACCCTGCGAGGGTGTCGCTGTAGGCGAACCCCAGGTGATGGAACACCTCCAGGCATTCCGCCACTCCCAGGCCCAGCAGGATCTTGTCGAGGTACGACTGCACCGGCCGGCCGGACCGGTAGATGGAGATGAGTAAAAGTACGATGATCCCGGCGCCGACCGCGTGCACGCCGGCGACCGATATTTCCACGGGCCTCCAGAAGAGCGTCGTATAATTGAGGTCGGAGAGGTACGGCGCGTATGTATCGACCTTCTCGCTGATCTGGTCGGGGGTCTTGGCGTCCCACCCGTGTTCGATGAGCCCCGCCCTGATCGCCGCGGGCGTCGGATCGACGCCATTGCCGGTCAGCTCCCCGGCCATCCATTTCACGACCCTGAAATCCCGGTACGCGGGTTCCTCATAGATGCTCCGGGGATTGACGGCGTTCCGCCCGAGAAAGGGCGTGACCACCATGACCGCGATTGCCGCCGCCGCGAGATATTTCCGCAGGGGTGCATTCGTCCGAAAATAATAGTCGATCCCGATGAAGACAATCGTGAACGCGGACATGAGGGGGGGGATGACATGGTTCAGGTAGAGGTGGGTGTAAAACTGCGCCCGGGCGTCCCCCGGCAGTATGGATGTGCCGATGTATGAGCTGAGCAGCATGAAGGGTGTCAGGCCGAACAGGACAGTGAAGTTCAACCACAGGAGCATCTGGCTGCCCCTGCTCATCCGGAAAAGGTGATAGCAGATGAGAGCCATCAGCGACTGGGTGAACACGTTCACGAAACCAATCCACCCGAAGTCGCGGTGTGGCACCTCCATCGCGAGCCTCAGGAGAACAAAGATCGCCAGCCAGGTGAGGAGTATTTTCTTTTCAAGCCGCAAGGTCGTTCGGGATGTCTCGGGGATTACAATAATGTCAAATATATCCAATATATTACGAAATATCCACCACCGACAGGTCGTATTTAAATATTACGGAAACTCGAAATAATATTGACTTTTGTACTAATTCGCGATATATTCAAAAAACAACAGGGCGGGAATATGTTCAAGAACAGCTCCACATTTTACAGGCTCGTCATCCATTCCATCGGCGTATTGGTCCTGGTCGGCGTACTGGGGTCTACCGCCATCAGCGGGGAAGGAATACTCTCGACGGTCGTTCAGACGCTCTACGAGGCGACGTTTGGAACCGGCACGGTGGAGACCACCACGGAGGGCACGAGCCCGCTGTCAAACCCTCCTCCGGCGCCGATGTCCAGCGGTCCGGGCGATAATCCCCCACCCCCAGATTCTTTGCGGTAGGCGAAGAAAAGGCTCCCGCGCATGTGTCCCCCATCCGGTCGTTTCGCAGCGGCCGGGCCTCACAGAAACGGGAGCCTTATTTTCCGTGCAACGATTCCCGCAACATTGCGGTGATCTGGGGTTTATAGGTCAGGATAATCGATTCCGAGACCGAGCGGGTGAGCCTCGTCAGGAGGTTCCCCAGCGTCAGGTTTACCGCGAGGTGCGCCAGCGCGGAAATCCAGCAGATTGTGAAAAACGTCCTGACCTCCGATCCGCCCCCCGCGAACATCACCGATGAACCGACGAGAGTCAGGATGGTGAAGGTGAACGTCCCGTAGTTCATCACCCAGTACCAGATCCAGTACCTGAAAATCCCGCTCTCCATCAGGGTATCGAAAAGCCTGAAATTATCGGCCAATTTCGAAAAGATGGCCCTGATCACCGAGTATTTCTCATCCTCCCCCAGGTCCGCCGGAAAGGACCGGTCTCCCGCTTCCAGGACCCGCACGAGCGCCTGAAAGATGATTTCGTTCGATTTGTCCAGGAACCCGAAAAAACGCTGATCTAGCCAGATATGCATGGCGCTGAGCCTGTGAACCCGGCTGACGATGAAATATGTCAGTCCGAAAAGGACCAGGAAACAGAGAGTCAGTAGCCCGGCCGGGTAGGGTACACCGGAAAGAAGGGTAACGGTCTTTCTCAACCCGAACGAGAGCGACAGAACCCCCCCCGAAAGAAGGACAAGATACACCGCCAGGGAGATTTTGATCGTCCGTTCGAGACTTGAAAAATAGGCGTATTGCCCTCTTTCACTATCGCTGATGGCCATATCCGTCGTGGAACATAGTGATTTTAGCCGGCCCGAACAACCATGGTTTTAAACAACCCGTTAAACCCCCGGTATTTCAAGATGTTGCGGCAGGTCACCCTGTGATTGAGGACACAGCCTGGGCGGGAAAAAGCGGGTAATTTAGTACAGTCAATGCGGATGGTACGCAGCTAACTCATAGAAGAAATTCATCACCACCACCAGGAGTGTACATGGATCCCCAGCAGGCACTGGTATGTCTCAATTTCGGCCGCGTCGACGGCGAATCTGACAACAGGTTCAACACCTGCTTCATCGGAACCGAAATGCTTCGGAGCATGCTCCAGCCCCAGCACACACTCCTCGTCGGGAACAAGGGGTCGGGAAAGAGCGCGATCTGCAGGCTCCTCATCGAGGACCTTTCGAAAGTCAAACCCCTGTTGCCGAAGAATTTCAACGCGATCTTCTGCATCCCCTCCTACGGCCTCCAGACCGAGGAGGACGTCCCGGAGATGACCCTCAGGGAACTCTCCCCCGAGACGGTGGACGATTTC
>QJVY01000156.1 GCA_003235555.1 Ignavibacteria bacterium
CCCCCCTGCGTGGCGTACGAAAAACCCAGGTCCTTGAGTTTGTCCAGGAATTCTGCCGTCTTGAGGTTTCCGCAGGTCCTGAAAACCAGCTGGACAATCTGCGTCAGCCGTTTTTTGTTCAGCAACTCGTTGATGAACCCGATCTCGGACGGGACGATCTGGTTGAAGATGACGCGTCCGACCGTCGTTTCGATGATTTTCGCCCCGGTGCGGAGTTTGATTTTGGCGTGGAGCCCCACCGCCCTGCAGTCGTACGCTATCACGACCTCCCCCGGGGAGGAGAACATCTTTCCCTCGCCGAGGTCCCCCGGTTTCGATTTGGTCAGGTAGTAGCAGCCGAGGACCTGGTCCTGTGTCGGGTGCACGATGGGCGCCCCGTTGGAGGGGGACAGGATGTTGTGACTCGAAAGCATGAGGATCCGGGCCTCCAGTTGCGCGTCGTAGGAGAGCGGTACGTGGACGGCCATCTGGTCCCCGTCGAAGTCGGCGTTGAACGCGGTGCAGACCATCGGGTGGACCCTGATCGCCTTCCCCTCCACCAGGACCGGCTGGAAAGCCTGAATACCCAGGCGGTGGAGAGTGGGGGCGCGGTTGAGGAGGACGGGGTGCCCGTCGATGATGCCCTCGAGAATTTCCCACACCTCCTGGCCCTTCTTGTCGACCATCTTCTTCGCGCTCTTCACGGTCTTGACGAGGCCGCGTTCGATCAGCTTCCGGATGATGAACGGCTTGAAGAGCTCGACCGCCATGTCTTTCGGCAGGCCGCATTCGTGCAGCCGGAGCTCCGGACCGACGACGATCACCGAGCGTCCGGAATAATCCACCCGCTTGCCGAGGAGATTCTGACGGAACCGCCCCTGTTTGCCCTTCAGCATGTCCGAGAGCGATTTCAGGGCGCGGTTGTTGTCGGAACGCACGGCGTTGATCCGGCGCGAGTTGTCGAAGAGCGAATCCACCGCTTCCTGGAGCATCCGTTTTTCGTTCCGGAGAATCACCTCCGGAGCCTTGATCTCGATGAGCCGCTTGAGCCGGTTGTTGCGGATGATGACCCTGCGGTAGAGGTCGTTCAGGTCTGAGGTGGCGAACCTGCCCCCCTCGAGGGGGACGAGAGGCCGGAGTTCGGGGGGGATCACCGGCACGACGTCGAGCACCATCCACTCGGGTTTGTTCAGCGCCCCCTCATCGCGTTCGCGGAACGCCTCGACGACCTTGAGCCGCTTCAGGAGTTCCTGCTTCTTCTGGACCGAGGTCTCGATCTTGACCCGGGCGCGGAGGTCGACGCCCAGATCTTCCACTGTCACGCGTTTGAGCAGGTCCTTGACCGCGTCGCCGCCGATCTTGGCAATGAATTTCTTCTCGTCGGTGTCGTCGAGCTGCTGGTTTTTCTCCGGCAGGCTCGCGAGGATTTCGTAGTACTGTTCCTCCGAGAGGAGGTTCAGCCGCTGGAGGCCGGTGGTCCCGGGCTGGACGACGACATACGACTCGTAATAGATGATCCGTTCGAGGTCCTTGCCCGTCAACCCGAGGCAGTTGGCGATTTTCGAGGGCGCCGACTTGAAATACCAGATATGGACGATCGGTACCGCGAGGGCGATGTGTCCCATGCGTTCCCGCCGGACGCTTTTTTGTGTCACCTCGACGCCGCAACGGTCGCAGACGATCCCCTTGTAGCGGATCCGCTTGTACTTCCCGCAATGACATTCCCAGTCCCTGATCGGGCCGAAAATCTTCTCGCAGAACAGACCATCCTTTTCCGGCCGGAACGACCGGTAGTTGATCGTCTCCGGTTTGGTGACCTCGCCGTGCGACCGTGAAAGGATCAGGTCGGACGAGGCGAGCGTGATCGTGATCTTCGAAAAATTCTTCCTGATCGTGGGATCGTGTGCCGATAGCACCATGCAATCGCTCCTGTTTATTCTATTTTGATGTCGAGTCCGAGGCCCATCAGTTCGCGGACCAGGACGTTGAATGATTCCGGGACGTTCGGCTCCGGCAGATTGTCCCCCTTCACGATGGCTTCGTAGAGCTTTGCGCGGCCGTAGACGTCGTCGCTCTTCACCGTGAGCATTTCCTGGAGAATGTTGGCGGCACCGTACGCCTCCAGCGCCCAGACCTCCATCTCGCCGAAACGCTGACCGCCGAACTGGGCCTTCCCGCCGAGCGGCTGCTGCGTGATCAGCGAATAGGGACCGATCGACCGCGCGTGGATCTTGTCGTCGACCAGGTGGGAGAGCTTCATCATGTAAATATAGCCGACGGAGACGTCGTGGTCCAACGGCTCGCCGCTGCGGCCGTCGATCAGCCGGGCCTTCGAGCTTCCGCCCAGGCCTGCTTTCGTGAGCTCCGCCGCGACTTCCTCCCAGGTGGCTCCGTCGAAGATCGGGCTGGAGTATCTCTGGCCGAGACGGATCCCCGCCCAGCCGAGCGCGGTTTCGAAGAGCTGGCCGATGTTCATGCGCGAAGGCACCCCGAGCGGGTTCAGCACGATATCGATCGGGGTCCCGTCGGGGAGGAACGGCATGTCCTCCGGCGGGACGATCTTCGCGACGACCCCCTTGTTCCCGTGGCGGCCGGCCATCTTGTCCCCGACGGCGAGCTTTCTCTTCTTGGCGACATAGACTTTCGCCATCTGGACGATGCCCGAGGGCAGCTCGTCACCGATGAGGATTTTCGTCTTCTCGTGCTTGTGGTTCTCGTCGATGTCCGTGATGTGCTGGGTGAAATTTTCGTAAATCCGGCCGATCAGCGTGTTTTTCTTCTTGTCGTCCACCCAGTCCTGTTTCGGATCGAGGTCTTCGACCCCCGCCATCGCGGTGAAGGTGTCCAGTTTGAGCTGGGTGCCGGAGCGGATCACCACGTTGCCGTCGGTGTTCCGGATGCCGGTGGATTTCTCGCCGTCGAGCAGGAGGCCGAGCTTCCGGCGCAACTTGTCCTGCGCATCCTTGAGGGATTTTTTCAGTTCCTTCTCGAGGATTTCGCCCAGGCGCTTGTCCTCCTTCTTGGACTCGGAGTCCTTCCGTTTTCGGCTGAACAGCTTGGTCCCGATGACGATCCCCTTCATTCCCGGGGGTGCCTTCAGGGACGCATCCTTCACGTCGCCGGCCTTCTCGCCGAAAATTGCCTTGAGGAGTTTTTCTTCCGGGGTGGATTCCGTTTCGCCCTTCGGTGTGATTTTCCCGATGAGGATGTCGCCTTCGACGACCTCCGCCCCGACGCGGATCACGCCGTTTTCGTCGAGGTCTTTCACGGCCTCCTCGCTGACGTTCGGGATTTCCCGGGTGAGTTCCTCCTCCCCGCGCTTGGTGTCGCGGACCTGGAGGTCGAATTCTTCGATGTGGAGCGACGTGAAGATGTCCTCCGAGACGCAGCGCTCGTTGATGACGATGGCGTCTTCAAAGTTGTACCCCCGCCACGGCATGAACGCCACAAGCACGTTCCGGCCGAGGGCGAGTTCGCCGTTGTTCGTGGCGCAGCCGTCGGCGAGGATGTCGCCCCTCTTGAATTTCTGCCCCGGCTTCACGATCGCCCGCTGGTTGATCGCCGTGTCCTGATTGGTCCGGAAAAATTTCACCAGCTGGTACGAGAC
>QJVY01000121.1 GCA_003235555.1 Ignavibacteria bacterium
CCCGTAGCTCAGTGGTAGAGCATCTGCCTTTTAAGCAGAGGGTCGTTGGTTCGATACCAACCGGGCTCACAACAGGCGCGAGTGGTGAAATTGGCAGACACACCATCTTGAGGGGGTGGCGCCCGAAAGGGCATGCGAGTTCAAGTCTCGCCTCGCGCACAAGGTTCAGAATTCTTGACTTTTATTAAAATTGGCCGTATTTTAACGCAACGCCGGTATATGACTGGAATTCGAATCATATTCTGCACCCTTTTCCTGGTCCTGGTATCATCACTGGTCGCCAGCGCCGATGTGATCAGGCAGGGGACGCTGCAGGCCACCAGCGACGGTATTGATGTGACCATTCGCTGGATGACCGAGGATGAAACCGCTGTCACGATGTTCGAGATAGAACGTCGGGGAGGAACGGACGGTGCCTTCGCGGTGATAGGTAACGCGGACCCGAAAGGGGCCTCCCTTTACGAATTCATCGATCATTCCGCCTTCCTCAAGACCGCATCTCTCTACCAGTACAGGATCAAGGTTTCCTTCAGCGACGGACGAGCGCCGTACTACACCGCTCCGCTGACCGTCTCGCATACGGTGTCCGGCGTGAGGAGGACGTGGGGGAGCATCAAGGCGATGTTCCGATAACGGAACCGACATCGATACCACAGCATTTTTCCGGAGCGGGCCCGCGTGTTCGCTTTTTTTATTTACCTCCCGCCGGATCCCCGTGAAGCGCGCACGTGGGTAAGAAACTCATCCTCGCATCAGGTTCACCGAGACGGAGCAGGCTTCTCACCCAGATCGGCCTGAGGTTTTCAGTCGACCCCTCCTCTGTCGAGGAGTCATTCGACCCCGGAGAAGAACCGGCGAAGATCGTCGAGACCCTCTCGCGGCTCAAGGCCGAGGAGGTGGCGCGCAGGCACAAAGAAGGAATCATCGTGGGGGCCGACACGATCGTGGTTCTCGACGGACGCGTCCTCGGGAAGCCCGTGGATCGGCGGGACGCCGCCCGGATGCTCACCACGCTGAGCGGACGCACGCACGAGGTCTTTACGGGAATCAGCCTGCTGGAAAAACCCGGGGGT
This sequence comes from Ignavibacteria bacterium, assembly GCA_003235555.1. Taxonomy (GTDB): domain Bacteria; phylum Bacteroidota; class Ignavibacteria; order UBA10030; family SZUA-254; genus SZUA-254. The sequence continues at coordinate 1,074 of QJVY01000121.1, forward strand.
GCCGGGATCACCGACCACGAGGTCACGCGCGTGACGTTCAGAAAGCTTGACGCCGGCGAGATCGACGGTTATGTGAACTCCGGTTCCCCGATGGACAAGGCCGGCGCCTACGGAATCCAGGACGATTACGGGGCCATTTTCGTTGAACGGATCGAGGGTTGTTTCTACAACGTCGTGGGGTTACCGCTCACGCGGTTTTACCTGCGGTATCGCGAACTGAGTGCGGAGTAAATATGGACAGGAAGATTCGTGTTTTGATCGCCAAGGTCGGGCTCGACGGGCATGACCGGGGTGCCAAAGTCATCGCGGCCGCCCTCAGGGACGCGGGGATGGAGGTCATCTACACCGGCCTGAGGAAAACCCCCGAGATGGTGGTGGAGGCCGCCCTGCAGGAGGATGTGGATGCCATCGGTGTCAGCCTCCTGAGCGGAGCCCACATGACGATTTTCCCGAAGATCCTCGGCATCATGAAGGAAAAAGGCCTCGAAGGTGTCCTTCTCTTCGGCGGCGGGATCATCCCGGACCAGGACATCTCCGATCTCGAGAAGGAGGGCGTGGGTGCCCTGTTCACACCGGGCGCCTCCACGCTCGACATCGTTTCCTACGTGAAGGAGTGGATGGAGAAGCACCCCCGTAACTGAATCCGGAGCGCCGCACCCGGCCCCTATGTGTCCAGCCAGATCCGGGGTTCGTGTATCTCCGGCTCCTCCTCCCCCTCATCGTCGTGCACCACGCTGTCCGTCCGGATGGTGATCCCCTCGGGGGAAAACCCGAAGAGGTCTTCCGGTGAGAAAATTTTCCTGAAATCGGTTGGCGTGAAGAACGGTTCGAACTTCCTCGATATCTCATCCAGACGTTTCAGGTAAAACGCCGTATTTTCGTCCGGATCCACCGGGTCCCAGCCATCCGCGAGACGGCAATTCTGGAAACCCACCGCTGACGCGTCCTTGCCCGTGATGTAGTACGAGACCTTGTCACCACGCCTCCACTGTTGAAGTTCCCTCAGGGCCGCCTCGTAGGGGGCGGATTTGTTCCGTTTACCACTCTCGGTGTCTGCCTTGTACTCGGCGGGGGAATCCCTCAGTGTTTCCGTTCGCGCAAAGTCGTTGACGTCCAGCTGGTTTGTGGAAATGGCCTTGCGGAGCGTGATATATGCCTCGTGGATCGCCGCGATGTCGGACCTGAGAATGGCCTCGATGCACTGCCGGATATAGCTCCTGCCGAATTTTTCGATCGTCCTCGATGTGAGGGAGGAACCTTTCAGTGTCACCCTGCCGTCATATCCGAGGAGGGCGTAATTTTTAGCCTTGTAGCTGAGCATGGAGCGGTATCGCCCGTTCAGGGCCAGTACGATGCCGGAGGGAAGCGTCGCGGCGAGTTTCTCGACGAGTTGCCCCTCTTTTTTCGGGCTCCGTACGCCTGGAGGGGGAACGAAAAAGACGCCGTCGGTGTCCACCTCGACGACCTTTCCCCCGGAATCGGTGATTTGTGTGATCAACCCCCTGAGCAGTTCCTGTCCCTTTTTTGTGACCCTGTCGGCGGCGATCGAATCGTTGAACAGACCCCGGGTATATCCGAGATAGCCGTAAAACGAGTTGATGAGGATCTTGAATGAAGATTGAACGGCGTCGAGTTTTCCCTTTTGAGCCCTGTCTTTAGCGGCTTTCATCTCACGTTTCGCCTGAAGACGTTTTTTTGTGAGGTTCTCCAGGAGTGCGGTGAACACACCCAGTGACTCGCTGTGGGGTGCGATTCCCTCGGTCAGCATGATCGAGGGATAGAGCGATTCGACATCGATATCCAAAATCGGACCAAGCACACCGGTATGGAAGACATCGGCGTATCCGCCGCTGGTGGGGTGTGTCGGCTCCGGGGAGGGGACGGACACACGTTTTCTCACGTATTCCCTTACGATCATCGACTCGATCTTTGTGGCGGAACCGTTTCGCGCGGCTGTCCCGTAGTTGAACGGGGTCATCTGCGAAAGGTAGAAAAAGGGGGGGGAGAGGAGGTCCATGTCCAGGATATTCGACCCGGGTTGATATAGACCCTGTCTTCCCGCGCAAAACCAAAGTGTTGGGCGGCGTATTTCAACCCATAACTCTCCAGTTTCCTCCGTGAATGATCGTACGTCTGGAGGAGAAGCCATGTGTCAACGATGTGACGTCCCGGGATATCCTGGATCTGGACCTCCATCGCCCTCTCGTTCCTCATCTGACGTCCGTCTGTAGGCTTCATCCTCACGCCGTCGCGTCCGAGGAGGGGTTCGAGACCGTGCATCCTGCAGCGCCTGAGAATGTACGGGAGGTCGAAGTTGTAGATATTATGTCCCTCAATGACATCGGGGTCTTTTTCTGAGATGATTTCGAAGAGCCGGGAGAGCATTTCGGGTTCCGAAAGTTTTTTCCCATCGAGGACCTCCCCGTAGCCCCGGCTGTCTGAGAGGGCCATCAGGATAATCCGGTCCTCCGGGCGGTCGGGGTCGCTGAAACTGTGGGCATGACCGGAATAGGTCTCAATGTCCAGCTGCAAACGGTGCAGGTCCGAAAATTCCATGCCTTTAAATAACGTCACCCCGCTCTGCATGAGGTACTGGGAAACCGGGTCCGGACGCAGCAACAGCGCGGGAACGTCCTGGTAGGTGACCGCCGGGACCTTCAGCCGTTCGGTGTGACGTTCCATGATGAAACGCACAGCCTCCCACATGTCCGACCACCGGGTGAAGGCCGCCAGGTGCCGGAAATAATTTTCGCCGGAGAGCCTCTTGAGCCAGTATTTATTGGGATATCCGTCGATGAGGGTGGGATCGGCGAGATGAAAGAAAGGGAAGAAATCCGTGTCGTGCGCGGAGACCCCGTCAGCCGTGCGGCTGTAGAGCCTCATCCGGTCGTCTGCGGCATGGTGCACGCAGACCACCGCGCGGTCCTCGGCATGGCCATACAATAACGGATCCACGAGCACGAACCCCGGGAATGCCCGGCGGGGGAGGACCCCGGCCGGTTATTTCCCTTCAGACAATTTTTTCAGGAAGGGTTCGATCAGGTCCATCGGGAAGGGGAAGATGATCGTCGAATTCTTGTCCGCGCCGACTTCTGTCATGGTCTGCAGGTATCGCAACTGCAGGGCGATCGAATTCTGGCCCATGATGGCCGCCGCCTCGGAGAGTTTCTGGCTAGCCTGGAGCTCCCCTTCGGCGTGGACGACCTTGGCGCGGCGTTCCCTCTCCGCTTCTGCCTGGCGGGCCATCGCCCTCTGCATTTCAGGGGGGAGGTCGATCTGCTTGACCTCGACGTTCGAGACCTTTATCCCCCAGGGTTCGGTATGCTCGTCGATGATGACCTGCAGCTGGTTGTTGATCTTGTCACGCTGGGCGAGGAGGTCGTCCAGCTCCGATTGCCCGAGGATGCTCCTCAGCGTGGTCTGTGAAAGCTGTGATGTCGCGAAGAGGTAATTTTCGACCTCCACGATGGCCTTCGCCGCGTGCAACACCCTGAAGTAGACGACCGCGTTGACCTTGATCGAAACATTGTCCTTGGTGATGACATCCTGCGGCGGGATGTCGAGGACCACCGTCCGCAGGCTCACCTTCACCATTTTATCGATCAGCGGAATCAGCAGGATCAGCCCCGGACCCTTTTCTCCGATGAGCCGGCCGAGACGGAAGACCACACCTCTCTCGTACTCCCGCAGGATCCGGATGGCGTTCGTGAGAATGATGACGCCGAAAAAAATCAGGGCGACGAAAACGAATGATATCTGCTGCATGGCTCCTCCGTGCGCTTTACGCGTTCTTCCGTTTGACTGTCAGTTTCAGATTGCTGCTCTTTTCGACGATGATTGCCTCGCCCTCTGCGATGGACTCTCCCCGGGTCACCGCCGCCCAGATCTCGCCGTGTACCTTCACGCGGCCCGCGGGGGAGAGGGCTGTCATGGCGACACCCTCTTCACCGACGATACCTTCCGACCCCGTGGTGGGTTTTCTTGCCTGGGCCTTCAGTCCCATGCCGATGACGAACAGGAAAAATGCCGCGCTCACGATCACCGCCGCGAGGATGAGTTCCCACGAGATTTCCACCATGTCGAGTATCGAGTCTGATTTGAAGAGCATGACGGATCCCATCGCGAGGGAAATCACCCCCCCGACGGATAACAACCCGTGACTGACGATTTTAATTTCCAATAAAAACAAAATCACCGCGAAGACGATCAGTCCCACACCTGCGTAGTTCACCGGCAGGGTTGACATGGAGTAGAAGGCCAGGATCAGCGATATCACCCCCACCACGCCGGGGAAGATGGATCCCGGGTTGTAGAGTTCGAACATGAGGCCGTAGATTCCGAGCATCATGAAAATGTAAGCGATGTTGGGATCACTGACGATATCCAGGATTTCCTGCTGGAAGGATTTTTCGACCTCGATGATCGCGGCCCCTGAAAGCCGAAGCGTGTCCGGTCGCCCCTGTACCTCGACGACCTTTTCTTCGAGTGCCGTCAGAAGGGCAGGGATGTTCGCGGCCACCACGTCGATGACCCCCTCTCTGAGCGCCTCCACCTCGGTGATGGAGATGCTCTCCCTGACAGATTTTTCCGCCCACTCCACGTTGCGGTGTCGTTTTTCGCTGATGGACCGGATGAATGCCGCCGCATCGTTCGTGACTTTTTCGGTCATGACCGAATCCATTTCCGACCCGAGGGACACCGGGTGCGCCGCCCCGATGTTGGTGCCAGGCGACATCGCCGCGATATGCCCGGCAATCGTGATGAAAACGCCCGCAGAGGCAGCCTGGGCCCCGCCCGGGGAAACATACACGATGACGGGAATCGGGGCTTCCAGGAGGTCTGAGACGATATTCCGCGTGGATTTGAGGAGGCCCCCGGGGGTGTTGAGCCTGATGATCAGGGCGGCCGAACCGTTCCGGGCGGCTTCCTGGATGTTCTCGTGGACGTAATCGGCGCTCGACGGGTTGATTGCCGACCCGATGTCGATGACGGTCACCTGTCCGGCGGCCTTTGTTGGCATGGCGGCCGGGAGGAGGAGGGCCAGAATGAGAATCATGTTTCTCATCTCAGGTGGACGTATTGATTAAAAGTGACCGTACCCGGAGACAGGGAAAAACGTAGCGGAAAGGGAGAGATTCGAACTCTCGGTACCCTTGCAGGTACACACGCTTTCCAGGCGTGCCAGTTAAACCACTCCTGCACCTTTCCGGATGGTTGACGTGGGTTCGTATCCAGTGGAAAAATAACCCCGTACAGCTGAATATATGGTAATTTAAACCTAATTCAAAAGGGCGTCGGGCGGGGAGAAGGGTGATGGAGTGAAAAAGTAAACGCCCAGGTCGGGGGCGTGCCTGGGCGTTTGTTGTACCTGCCTGCGCTAATAGGGACGAAGCACAGGCAGTTTCTGGGTTCTAACATTGTGTTGCGGAACCATGTTAACGAATCATCAACCCACTGTCAAGGATTTTA
>QJVY01000264.1 GCA_003235555.1 Ignavibacteria bacterium
GCTGTCGTACGACCAGAAGGGATATTCGGCCCCCTCGGTCTCGTCGAGGCGGCGCGGTTCGTCGGACCCGAGGTTCCTGATCCACAGGGAGGACGATCCCGCGGTGTCCGTCATGACGAAGGCGAGCATTTTCCCGTCGGGGGAGACGGCCATGTGTCCGCCGTTGAGAAGGTTGTATTCCCCTCCCCCGGGGGACATGAGCGACGCCGTGAAGACCGGTACGTCCCGGTTCGCCGACTGAAAATACAGGACGGAAACGGAGATCGCCACGACGAGGAGAATCCCGGCAAGCAGCCAGGGAAGGATTGGTTTTTGTTTCGCGATTACCCCTGCCGGTGCTGCCTCCATCGCCCCCGAGGGCTGCCTAATGCCGCTGACGTTGTGCACCGCCGTGATCCGGCTGACGTTCTGGCGGCCCGACTCGCGCCTGAAGCGTTTCAGATCCACCGACACCTGTTTGGCGGCCTGGGTGCGGTCCCCCGGTTCTTTTTCGAGGCAGCCGAGGACGATGCGGTCGAGTTCCGGGTCGATCCCCTCTTTAATAGACCCCATCGGCGGCGGTGTGACGTTCACGATTTCGTACATCAGCGCGGATTCGTGCGCAGCCTTGAACGGCGGCTGGCCCGAGATGAGTTCGTACAGCACCACGCCCATCGAAAAGATGTCCGACCGGTGGTCGGTGTCCTGCCCCTGCACCTGCTCGGGAGACATGTATCCGGCCGTTCCGACGGTGCTCCCCTCCCGCGTGAGCCGGGTGACGTTGCCGCGCAGTTTGGCAAGGCCGAAATCCATGATCTGCGCGATGCCGTCCTTGCGCACCATGATGTTCTCGGGCTTGATGTCCCTGTGGACGATGCCTTTTTCGTGGGCCGCTGCGAGCCCGTCGGCGATCTGGATGCCGATGTCGGTCGCCTGCTTCGCCGACATCGTCCCCATTTTTTCGCGGAGCGTCACACCGTCGACGAATTCCATCACGATAAACATCCGGTTTTCCGGCTGTGCCCCCGGCGTCGCCGCCACCGGCTGTTCCTCGATGCCGATCACCGAACAGACGTTCGGGTGATTGAGCGCGGCGGAGGCTTTCGCCTCCTGGATGAACCGGGCCTTGTCGTTTTCTGAAGCGCCCAGGTGGGCCGGCAGGAACTTCAGCGCGACGTCCCGGTCGAGCGTGGTGTCGCGGGCTTTATAGACCACCCCCATGCCGCCCTCCCCGAGCTTTTCGAGGATTTTGTAATGGGAGATCGTCTGTCCGATCATGTGCGGGGTCGGGTGTGGTGAATGTTCGTTTCGATCATTTCGTCAGGATCTCATCCCAGTTCACCAGCAGCGTGAGCGGGGGGAATTTCTGGATCTCCAGGCTGCGCGTGATGGCGAACGTTTTTCCGTCGGGTGAGATGTCGTACGCCGCAGCGAAGGGCGGCACCCGGAACAGGGGTTTCACCCCGGCCGACGAGTTCTCCCCCCAGGTTGAGATAGATGATCTCGGAGCTGGTCGGCCCCCAGACCGCGAGGTCCCCCCCGCCGGTGGAAATTTTGATCGGGTCGGAGTCGGGTTTCGACAGGGGTTTCAGGTAGATTTCAGGCGCGCCGCTCTCGTCCGAGGTGAATGCCACCCACTTCCCGTCCCGCGAGATCCTCCCCTCGAATTCATCGAATTTGGTCTGCTGGAAGGGGGTCGGCGCCCGGTCCTTGCCGGTCGTCGGTACCAGGAACAGGTCGCCTTTCGTCTCGGGGGAAGTCGCATCGACGATCATCCACTTTCCATCGGGTGAACAGTCGACCGGCCTGTCCAGGGGTCCGACGTCGACAAACAGTTCATCCCCCCCGCTGTGTGCCACCGGCTGAGTGAAAACGTCCGAGCTGACCGACCCGCCGGAGGAGAAAAAGATCCGGGACCCGTCGGCCGACCAGATGGGATTGAAATCGCCGGTGATCCTGGTGGTGAGACGCCTTCGTCCGAGCGTCCTCAGGTCGTAGATCCAGATATTGCTTCTGCGCGACCGGGTGTCGTACAGATAGAGGGCGAGCTGGGACCCGTCCGGCGAATACCGGGGTTGGTCCTGCTCGCTCCTGTCGTCGATCGTCCTGACGACCTTCCCCGAACGGTCGACGAAAATGGGTCGCGCGCCGGCCTCGGCGACACCCGTTTCGTACACCATCATGCCGGTCTGCGATAGGGTGTACACCGCCATGTTATACGAAATGTCAGTCAGGAGGCCCTCCTGGAGCACAATCGGGTCTCCCTCGAGGGTCATCGCGTCCGGGTCGAATTTCTGTGCAAGAAGGATCGAGTTCCGCGCGAAGAGCAGGTACCCGTTCGCGTATGACGGGTTAAAGGAGGATTGCACGAGCATCTTTTTCATGGACCCGTCCAGGGAGGCGACGAACACCGCGTCCCCCTCCGCGTCTCCCGTTTCCGATGCCGCCCGGGCCAGATAGAGCACGTGCTTGCCGTCCGGAAGAAACGAGGGCCAGCGGTGAGATCCCTCATGCCGCGTTGAATCGAGCTCCGTAATACGGACAGGCTGCCCTTTTCCGTCGGCGTTGACGCTGAAAAGGGGTGTCTGGTAGTCGGGCGCGAAGACGATCGTTCCGTCCGCGCTCCACGTGGCCCCGCGCTGGTTGGAGACCGTGGCGATCGAGAGCGGTGACCCGCCGACCAGGTCGACTTTCTTCATCCGCGTGCCGTCGAAAAACCCCACGTATTTACCGTCCGGTGACCAGAAAGGCCCCTCCCCGTTTTCTGTCCCGGGGAGCGGGCGGGTCTCGTCCTCGGCGAGCATCCGGACGTAGATTCGTTTCGATCCGTCCGGGGTCACACCCGAGAAGGCAATCGCCCGGCCGTCCGGGGAGATGATCGGGGGGCCGAGATTCGAGCCGAACGAATGGATATAGATGCTGTCCGGGGTCAGGAGGGAACTACGCATGACGGTTTTTGCGACCGGCGGAACCGGGGAGGGTCGCAAAAATAGATACGCCGAGGCCGCGAGCAACAACGCCGAAGCGCACCAGGCGGCGATCTCCCGGCCTCCGATTCCGTGGGCCACGGTTTCCGCCGTGAGCCCACCCGCACCGTCGGCCGACACCGCCGAACCGGCCCGGGCAACCTGCGAACCCGCCCCGGCAGCCCTCATCGCCGGCCTCGCCGCGGTGATACGGCTGACGCGCTGCCTGCTCGACTCCCGCTTGAACCGTTTCAGGTCCTTGGCGATGTCCTTTGCGGAGTTGTACCGTTCGTCCGGTTCCTTCTGCAGGCACTCGAGGACGATACGGTCCAGCTCGGGGTCGATCTCCTGATTGATGGCGCTCATCGGCGCCGGGTCCACGTTGACGATTTCGTACATGAGGGCCGTCTCGTGCACGCCCTTGAAGGGAAGTTCTCCTGAAATGAGTTCGTAGAGCAAAACGCCGAGCGAAAAGATGTCCGAACGGTGGTCCGCCTCCTGCCCCTGCACCTGTTCGGGGGACATGTACCCCGCGGTCCCGACCGTGCTCCCTTCTTTTGTAAGGCGCGTGATCTTGCTCCCACTCGCGCGCAGTTTCGCCAGGCCGAAGTCCATGATCTGCGCGATCCCGTCCCGCCGGATCATGATGTTCTCGGGCTTGACGTCGCGGTGGACGATGCCTTTTTCGTGCGCCGCGGCGAGCCCGTCGGCGACCTGGATGCCGACGTCGATCGCCTTCGTGGAGGTGATGGTGGGCATTTTGTCCCGCAGCGTCTGCCCGTCCACGAACTCCATGACGATGAACATCTGTTTCGCCGTGCCGGCGTCGCCCTCGGACATCTCGTGCTCCTGGATGTCGATGATCGAGCAGACGTTCGGGTGGTTCAGCGCGGCGGCCGCCTTCGCCTCCTGCACGAACCTCGCCTTGTCCTGGTCGGAGGCGGCGAGGTGGGGAGGAAGGAATTTCAGGGCCACGTCCCGGTCGAGCTTCGTGTCGCGGGCCTTGTACACGACCCCCATCCCGCCCTGCCCGAGCTTCTCGAGGATTTTATAGTGCGATATCGTCTTTCCTACCATTGAAATTCCCTTATTGACCGGCGAATGTCTTTTTGAGTTCGGTGAACCACTCGGTCACGAGCGTGACCTCCGAGGTGTTGAGTTCCTTGTACGGGATCGTGATCATCGCGAATCGTTTTCCGTCGGGGGAGATTCCCGTGAGGCCCGCCCCTTCCGCCGGAAGACTGAGTATTTTACGCGGCGCGTTGAAATCGAAGACGGCCCCCGGCCGGATGTCCACCCCATAGATGAACTTTTCCTGGGCGAAATAGAGGACCTTCCCCGAGGGATTCCAGATCGGATTCGTCCCTCCTCCGGCGGAAATCTGCCACTTCCCGGATTTTGAGGGATACGAAACGATGAAAACTTCATAGCGGCCTGACTCGTTCGATTCGTACGCCAGGTACTTCCCGTCGGGCGAGAAAACGGGGTTCGATTCCACCGCGGGACTTTCGATGAACGGCGACATCTTTCCCCCCTCGCCGAGATCCAGCATCCAGATGTCGCCATCCTGGATGAGGGATATTGTCTTGCCGTCCGGTGACATCGACCTTGTGTACTGATTTTTACCGGTGTTCGTGAGACGCTCTTCGGTACCGGACCCGTCCCAGGCCTTGCGGTAAATATTCGACGATGTCCCTCGTTCCGAGGCGTAATAGACGTATTTCCCGTCAGTGCTCCACACCGGGTTCCCGCTGTTCCCACCGCCAAAGGTCAGCCTGGTGAGGCTCTTCCTCCCGAGGTGGTACAGCCATACATCGTCATTGGCGGCCTGCACATGGAGGGCCAGTTTCTGACCGTCCGGCGAAAGCGCCGCAACCCAGTACGAGTTCGTGGTGTCCACCAG
>QJVY01000255.1 GCA_003235555.1 Ignavibacteria bacterium
GCGAGGCCCACGATCCCGAGCTTTTCGGCAGTCAGGACGGCCAGCTCCTCGGCGGTCCGTTCGACGCGGGGGTCGACGTCGGCGGGTGCCACGAGGTAATCGATCAGGTTCGCTTCGTGGAAGACCATCTCGACGGAGGGGAACACCTTCATTTCGCCCGAACGGCTGCGGGCCACGATCACGGAGAGTTCTTTATCGATGTCCACCAGCCTTTCGATGATGCTCGGCTCGGTGAACCCGCCCGCGAGGCTTTCGCGGGAGGGAATTTTCATCACGCCGCGGCCGTCGTACCCGGTGCGGCGGAGTTTCTGGATCGCCGGGAAGAATGCGTCGAAGCCGTCCCGTTCGCCGGCCCCCGACAGGAAATGGTATTCCGCCGTCGGGATCCCGTGTTTCGTCAGAAAGTCCTTCTGGTTCCCCTTGTCCTGGATGATTCCGATGATGGCCGACGAGGGGGAAACGAGGATCCCATCGGATTCCAGCCGCCGGAGCGCGTCGACGTTGACGTTCTCGATTTCGATCGTGAGGAGCTCCACCTCCCTGCCGAAGCGGTACACGGCGTCGGCGTCGTTCAGGTCCCCCACGACGAAGTTGTGGCAGTAGGGTTCGCAGGGGGCGTCGGGGCTGCCGTCCATGATGCTCAGGTGGAGGTCGAAGTTCATCGCCGCCTGGGTGAGCATTTTTCCGAGCTGGCCCCCGCCGAGGATCCCGATGCGGGGATGGGGGGAGGATTTCTTCGGTGTGGTCACGGGGTCCCGCCGGTTTTCACACTCTTCAGGACGGCTTCTGCCTCGATTTCAACGAGTATATCGGGCGAGACGAACCCCCTCACGGCGATGAGGGAGGTGGCCGGGCGGATCGTCCCGAAGACCTCGCCGTGGGCCCTCCCGACCTTTTCCCAGTCCGCAGGGTCCGTGACGTACATCCTGGTCCGGACGACGTCCTCCATCGACGCTCCCGCCTTCTCCAGCGCGCGTGCGATGTTCTTCAGGGTCTGCACCGCCTGCGCGTACGCATCGCCGCGCCCCACGATCTCCCCGTCGTCGCCGGTGGCCGTCGTGCCGGAAACATGGACCCGGTCGCCGACGCGCACGGCGCGCGAGTAGCCCACCACCGGCTCCCATTTCGTGCCGGAGGAAATATTCATCCTCTCCCCGGAGAGGGGATCGTTGTTTCTATCTGCCATGGGTGGTCGAATGATTAGTGTGAACCGGAATCCGCCCGGGCGGAGCTGTTCAGTTGCCCAGGGCCCGGAGGTTGAACCGTGGGATGGTGACCCGCGTGAACTCCCCGTGTTCCTTCTGGATGAGGTAGGTCCCCTCCATCGAACCCTCGAAAGATTCCAGGATGCAAAAACTGTTATAGGCGTGGGATTCTCCCGGCAGGATCACCGGCTGTTTCCCCACGATGCCCTCGCCTTCGACCTCCTCGACGCGGTAGCCCCCGTGGTTGATCAGCCAGTGCCTCCGCAGGACCTGGATCCGCTCCTTGCTCCGGTTGTTGATGCGTACGAAATAGGCGAAGACGAATTTGCGGGACATGATATCGGACTGACCGTCGATGTAGACCGGCCTCACCTCGACGCTGATGTCATCGGTGACGGCGGTGTAGTGGTGCATGAAGAATTTCTCGGCGGTCACTGTCTCTGTCGTGTCTGAATCATGTCGTTATACTGAAAAATACGAAAATCCCGGGATAATGAAAAATGTCACCGGCCCGCCCTCCCGGCGAGGACGATCACGATGAACCCGAGCATCATGCAGCCGCCGAACCCGACGAGCCACATGACACCGCCCGCCATGTAGGAGCCGATGTCGTGCCTCTGGGGGGGGAGGAGGAAGATGTCCATGCCGCACACCGGGGGGTGGGTATCACCGGGACGTACGGAGACCCCGAGCGTCCATTGCCTCCCGCCTGCGGGGACGCCGAGAGTGTCGATCAGGACCCAGCCCCGTCCGGTGGGGAGCGTGGCGGGAACATTTCCCGGGGTGATCCTGCGGCTGTAGGTGACGCGTCCGTCGGGGTCGGTAACCGCGATCTCCAGCGACCCGTCGTATTCGATGATGCCGGCGAGGACCGCTTCGGGAGGGCAGGCAGCGGCGTTCCGTTGTCCCGGACCGCGACCGGGGTCCTCCGGGTCTCCGGGAGCGGAGAGATAGAGGGAGTAGGTCCCGTCGCGGTAGGGGAGGAAACCCGCCGAGAGTGAGGCGGCGGTATCGGCGAACGGCACCGGGACGGTCGCGGCGACCGCGTGCATGAGGTTTTCCCTCCTGATGTCCTGGTAGGTGATGCCCGCGCCTGCCACCCCGGCGATGAGGAGGGCGATACCCGTCCCCAGCAGGATTTTTCGGGAATTCTTCATGACAGGACAATGTATCAAGAGAACCGGTGACATCCAACGTCGGTGCCGGCGCGGCGTTTGGCAAGTCACCGGAATTTTCCTATCTTTTCAAAATTCAACCGCGTAATGCCCAGAAGAACCGACCTTACGTCCATCCTCGTCATCGGCGCCGGGCCCATCGTCATCGGCCAGGCGTGCGAATTCGATTATTCCGGCACCCAGGCGTGCCAGGTCCTCAAGGAAGAGGGGTTCCGCGTCATCCTCGTCAACTCGAATCCCGCGACGATCATGACCGACCCTGAGTTCGCCCACGCCACGTACGTCGAACCGATCACCCCCTACTACGTCGAGCGGATCATCGCGAAGGAGAAGCCCGACGCGATCCTCCCGACCATGGGGGGGCAGACCGCGCTGAACACGGCCGTGGCCCTGGCCGAGAAGGGGGTGTTGCGCAGGCACAACGTCGAACTGATCGGGGCCAAGCTCGAGGCGATCCGCAAGGCCGAAAACCGGGAGCTCTTCCAGCAGACCATCCGGGAGATCGGTCTCGACTCCCCCCGCGGGGTGTTCGTCAAGAGCGTCGACCAGGCGATGGAGTTCGCCGAGAACACAGGCTTTCCGATTATTATCCGGCCCTCCTTCACGCTGGGGGGATCGGGGGGCGGGATCGCCTACAACATCGAGGAGTTCCGTCCGAAAATCGAACACGCGCTCACCGTCAGCCCGATCCACGAGAGCCTCATCGAGGAATCCGTCATCGGGTGGAAGGAGTACGAGCTGGAAGTGATGCGCGACCTGAAGGACAACGTCGTCATCATCTGCTCGATCGAAAATTTCGACCCGATGGGGGTGCACACCGGAGATTCGATCACCGTCGCCCCGGCCCAGACGCTCACCGACAAGGAATACCAGGCGATGCGGGACGCGTCGAAGAAAATCATCCGCGCCATCGGCGTGGAGACCGGCGGCTCGAACATCCAGTTCGCGGTCGACCCGGCGACGGGCAGGATGATCGTCATCGAGATGAACCCCAGGGTGTCCCGCTCGTCGGCGCTCGCATCGAAGGCCACGGGCTTCCCGATCGCGAAGATGGCGGCGAAGCTGGCGGTGGGCTACACGCTCGACGAAATCCCGAACGACATCACGAAGAAGACCCCCGCCTCGTTCGAACCCACGATCGATTACTGTGTCGTGAAGATCCCGCGGTGGGACTTCGAGAAGTTCCGGGGGGCGGACGACATCCTCGGCGTGCAGATGAAATCGGTGGGGGAGGCGATGGGGTTCGGGCGGACCTTCAAGGAGGCGCTCCAGAAGACCCTCCGGTCGCTGGAGAACGGCCGCCACGGACTCGGGGCCGACGGGAAGGACCCGTTCAACCCCGCCGACCTGGACGCGGAGCAGAAGAAGGAGCTCCTCGAAACCATCACCACCAAGCTCCGCACGTCGCGGCAGGACAATATCTTCTATCTGCGCCACGCCCTCCAGCTGGGCATGTCGGTGGCGGAACTGCACGAGGTCACCGGGGTGGATCCGTGGTTCCTGCACAACATCGCGCAGATCATCGAGACCGAGAACGAATTGAGAGAATATTCACTCTGAAAGGAGGCGCCATGACCCGACGAACCCGAATTGTCTCCGCGGCCCTCACCATCCTGCTGATGATCGCGGCGGCGGCCGCCCCGCTCCCCGGGCAGATCCCCCCCGACCGCGACGCCCTGCTGAACGGGGACAGTGACGGGATGACGGCCTACGCCGAGTCGAACGGGTATCCCGGACCGAAAGCCGTCCTCGACCTCGCGGCGAAACTGGGGCTCACCGCGAAACAGAAATATGACGTCGGCGAAATCCTCAAGGATTTGCGTACCCGGGCGCGGGTCGTCGGGAAGCTGATCGTCAAGGTGGAGGAGGAACTCCACACCGCGTTCAACTCCGGCATGATCGCACAGGAATCGGTCGAGGACGACGCGGAGTCGATCGGCAAGCTGAGGGGGACCCTCCGCGGGATACACCTCGCGGCGTACCTCAAAACGAAGGAGATTCTCACCGCGAAACAGTTCGAGGCGTACACCGCGTTCCGGAAGGCGGAAAAACAGAAAGCGGCCGAAGAACGGAAATGAAGACGAAGAAAATCACCGCCGGGGTGCTCCACCGGGCGAAGCAGCAGGGGTTTTCGGACCGGCAGCTGGCGCACATCTTCAACACCGACGAAATCAGCGTGCGGAAACTCCGGAAGAAGCTGGGGGTCCTGCCCGTCTACAAGACCGTCGATACCTGCGCCGCCGAATTCGAGGCCGAAACGCCCTACCACTACTCCACCTATGAAACCGAAAGCGAGGTGGCGGTCAGCGACCGGAAAAAGGTCATCATCCTCGGCGGGGGCCCCAACCGGATCGGCCAGGGGATCGAGTTCGACTACTGCTGCGTCCACGGCGTGTTCGCCCTCGTGGAGGAGGGGTACGAGACGATCATGATCAACTGCAACCCGGAGACCGTCTCCACCGATTACGACCAGGTCGACAAACTCTACTTCGAGCCGCTCACGCTGGAGAACGTGCTCGACATCTGCGATATCGAAAAACCGGAAGGGGTCATCATCGCCTTCGGCGGCCAGACCCCGCTGAAACTCGCCAAGGCACTCGAGGCGCAGGGGGTGCCCATCCTCGGGACCTCCCCCGACGACATCGACGTCGCCGAGGACAGGAAGCGGTTCGGGTCGCTCCTCAAGAAACTCACCATCCCCCATCCGGCCGACGGCACGGCGTCCTCGGCGGCCGAGGCCGTGAAGATCGCCTCCAAAATCGGATACCCGGTGCTCGTGCGCCCCTCCTACGTCCTGGGCGGCCGCGCGATGGAGATCGTCTACGACGACACGTCGCTCGAGGGGTACATGCAGAAGGCCGTCGACGTCTCGCCGGACCACCCCGTCCTCATCGATAAGTTCCTCGAGGACGCCCGGGAGTTCGACGTCGACGCGGTCTGCGACGGGACCGACGTCCTCATCGGCGGGGTCCTGCACCACATCCAGGAGGCCGGCATCCATTCGGGGGACAGCACCTCGGTTCTCATGCCGTCGGCCGAGAGTCCGCAGGTGGTCGAGCAGCTGAAAGATTTCACGAGGAAGCTCGCGCTCGCGCTGAAGGTGAAGGGGCTGATCAACGTCCAGTTCGCGGAGAAGGGGGGGATCGTCTACGTCCTGGAGGTGAACCCCCGGGCGTCGCGCACGGTGCCCTTCATCAGCAAGGCGATGGGATTCCCCCTCGCCAAGATCGCCGCGAAGGTGATGGTGGGAAGAACGCTGAAGGAGCTCGGGTACGACCTGGACGCCAGGCCGAAGTACATCGCGGTGAAGGAGCCGGTGTTCCCGTTCAACAAGTTCCCGCAGACGAAGATTTTTTTGGGGCCCGAGATGCGCTCGACCGGCGAGGTGATGTCGATGTCCGGGACCTACGGCGAGTCGATCGCCAAGGCGGTCCTGGCCGCCGGCGGGATCCTGCCGGTGAGCGGCGGGGTGTTCTTCAGCGTCAACAACAACGACAAGAACGAGCGGATGATCGAGACCGCGAAGGGCATGCTCGATTTCGGGTTCAGGCTCTACGCGACCCGGGGCACATCCCTCTTCCTCGACAGCCACGGCGTGCCCAACACGATGATCTACAAGGCGAACGAGGGCCGCCCCAACGTGGTCGACTACATCAAGAACGGGGACATCCAGATGGTCATCAACACCCCCCTCGGCGGGCCCTCCCGCTTCGACGAACAGGCGATCGGGAAGGCCGCACTCGAGGAAAACCGGCTGGCCGTCACGTCGATTTCGGGAGCGGCGGCGGCGCTGAGCGCCGTGCGGTGGTACCGGCAGGGCAAGGGGGACGTCCGGAGCCTCCAGGAATACCACGCGGACCTCAGGGTCCCCGAAACTACGTTGAAGGAATAAACCCGCACATCCCAACCACAACAACAGGAGATCACCCATGCACAGGTTCGTAACGCTTTTTCTGGCGCTCTGCGTCGTTGCGATTCCCCTCCACGCCCAGACGGGCACCCCGGTGAGCATACCTCTCTCGGTACAACTCGGGCTGGGGGGCGGTGTCTCTCTTCCGACGGGGGACATCAGCGATACATCCAACACGGGCTACCACATCGGGGGCAAACTCCGGATCTCCGGTCCGCTCCCGTTCAACATCGTCGCAGGGGGGATGTACAACAGTCTGCCGCAAAAGGTCGGCGACAAATCCGACAACCAGGTCATCCTGGGAGCGGGCATCGAAGTCGGTATCCCGGCCGTGGCCGTGCATCCGTATGTCGGGGCGGATATCCTCTACGTCCACTTCAACAATGAGGGTACCGGGACGTCATCCTTCGACAGGGGCGGCCTGGGGCTCGGCGCCGGAGTGGAATTCGTGATCCCCGCGTTCGGCAGTTTCGACACGTCGGTCAAGTACCAGTTCCTGAACCTCATGGGCAAAAAGGACCTGGAGGGGACGATGTCCCAGATCGTCGGCACGGTGGCGATCATGGTGGACCTCCTGTAATCCGCCTGCCGGAATTGCAGACAGGGCCTTCCCCGGCGGGGATGGCCCTTTTTTTTCTCCGTCACCGCCGGAGCGGTCGTCCGGCCTTGCATTTTCACCGCCCGAGGGTGTACATTGTGGTTTGGCCACAGTGGACCCCGATCAGTGAGAGCCTCTCCCCGAACAGGGCGAAAAAAATCCCGCGAGACGAGGCGCGGCCGGACCGGCGCGCGCGGCACGCGTGCGCCCCGTGCGGGGAGTCCGGCGCGGGCCGAAAAGTCCCCGATCGTGATCCGGGGGGCGAGGGTACACAACCTCAGGAACGTGTCGCTCGAGCTCCCGCGCAACAAGCTGATCGTCTTCACCGGGGTGAGCGGCTCCGGGAAATCCTCCCTCGCGTTCGATACCATCTACGCCGAGGGCCAGCGCCGGTTCGTCGAAAGCCTGACCGCCTACGCGCGTCAGTTCCTGGAACGGATGGACAAACCCGACGTGGACTTCATCCAGGGGATCAGTCCCGCGATCGCCATCGAGCAGAAGACCACCGCGAAGAACCCCCGCTCGACGGTGGGCACGAGCACGGAAATCTACGATTACCTCCGGCTGCTCTACGCGAGGATCGGCCGCACGGTCTGCCCCTCCTGCAACCGCACCGTCCATCGCGACAGCGTCGCCGACGTCGTCGAAAAGCTGGAGGAGCTGGCCGCGGCCGGGGGATCGGTGAAATTCCACCTCGTCTGCCCCCTCATCCCCCACCCGTCGGCCACCCTGAAACAGGAAATCGACTTCCTCAGGAAAAAGGGGTTCATCCGGGTGATGGTCGGGGGGGAGGTCGCGGACCTGTCGACCGCCGGCGTGCCCGCGCGCGCGAGGAAGAAATCCGACGTGCGGATCGTCATCGACCGCCTCGTCTACAGGCCGGGGGGCGCCGACGCGCGGATCGCGGACTCGATCGAAACGGCGTTCAACCAGGGGGAGGGATACGCGACGATCGTCGTGCACGAGAGCGGCGAAGAATTCAATTTCAACCGGCACTTCGAATGCTCCTCGTGCGGGACGCGGTTCGAGGAGCCCGACCCGCGGCTCTTCTCGTTCAACAACCCCTACGGCGCCTGCCCGGACTGCCAGGGGTTCGGGAAATCCGTGGGCATCGACATGGACCTCGTCGTCCCCGACCGCGAAAAATCGATCCGCGACGGCGCCATCCACCCCTGGACCACCCCCAAGTGGCACGAAAACCTCCGGGGCCTGCTCCGGATCGCCTACGAACAGAAGATCCGGATCGACGTCCCCTGGCGCGACCTGACCGCACGGGAGCTGGGGATCATCATGAACGGATCGAAGGGGTTCGAGGGCATCAACGATTTTTTCCGGAAGGTCGGGAAGAAGTCCTACAAGATCTACTACCGGATCTTCCTGAGCCGGTACCGCGGGTACACGCTCTGCGCCGGCTGCGGCGGCACGAGGCTGCGCCCGGCGGCGCTGAATGTCCGGATCCGGGACCGGAACCTCCCCGGCGTGGTCTCGGGGACGATCGGGGAGGCGCGGAAGTTTTTCGGGAAGCTGAAGCTCACCGCGTACGAAACCTCGGTCGCGCGGAGGATCCTCGAGGAGGTAAACCGCCGGCTGGAGTACCTCGTGAACGTGGGGCTCGGGTACCTGACCCTCGACCGGCTCGCGAGCACGCTCTCGGGGGGTGAAACGCAGCGGATCAACCTCGCCACGGCGCTGGGGTCCTCGCTGGTGGGCTCCCTCTACGTCCTCGACGAACCGAGCATCGGGCTCCACCAGCGGGACACCAGGAAGCTGATCTCCATCCTCGCCTCGCTGCGGAACGTGGGGAACACGGTGATCGTGGTGGAACACGACGCCGATATCATCGCCGCCGCCGACCACGTCGTGGACCTCGGGCCGGGGGCCGGCGAAGAGGGTGGGACGGTCGTGGCCGAGGGGGAGGTGCGGGCGGTCGCCCGTGCGGCGGGCTCCCTCACCGGAAAGTACCTCGCCGGCGCCCTCTCGATACCGGTCCCGCGCAGGAGGCCGGTCGCCGGGGTGAAGAGGGTCGTCCTGACGGGGGCGCGCGAGAACAACCTGAGGTCGGTGGAGATGGGAGTACCCGTCGGCAGGTTTTCCGTCGTCACCGGCGTGAGCGGTTCGGGGAAGAGCACCCTCGTGCACGACTGTTTCTACGCCGCGCTCCGGCGCGAGAAGGGGGACTATTCGGTCCGGGCGGGGAGATACCGCGATCTCTCCGGCGCGGGCCACGTCGACGCCGTCGAGCTGGTCGACCAGGCCCCCATCGGCCGCACTCCCCGGTCCAACCCGGCGACGTACACGAAAGTGTTCGACCTGGTGCGGGACCTCTTCGCCTCGACGCAGGCGGCCAGGATGAGGGGCTTCACCCCGGGGTCGTTCTCGTTCAACGTCCCGGGGGGGAGGTGCGAGACGTGCGAGGGGAGCGGCATCCAGACGATCGACATGCAGTTCCTCGCGGACATCGAGCTCCCCTGCGAATCCTGCAAGGGGAAGAGGTTCCGCGGGGAGGTGCTCGAGGTGCAGTACCACGGGAAATCGATCGACGACGTCCTCGGCATGACGGTGACGCAGGCCATGGAGTTCTTCTCGGCCCACCCCCGCGGCGGGAGGATCGTCTCGCGGCTCGCGGTGCTGTCGGACGTCGGCATGGGGTACGTGCGCCTGGGACAGTCCTCCACCACCCTTTCCGGGGGGGAGGCGCAGCGGATCAAGCTCGCCTCGCACCTGGCAAACAGTCAGCCGGGCAGCCGGACACTGTTCATCTTTGACGAACCCACGACCGGGCTGCATTTCCATGATATCGCGAAGCTGCTGACCGCGCTGAACGCGCTCGTGGAGAAGGGAAACACGGTCCTGGTCATCGAGCACCATCCCGACGTCATCAAATGCGCCGACTGGGTCTTCGACCTGGGCCCGGAAGCGGGTGAGAAGGGGGGACGGATCATCGCGGAGGGAACCCCCGAAGAGATCGCGGCGGTCGCGGCGTCCCACACGGGAAAATTCCTGAAGCCGTTGCTGGGGAAGCAGGCCGGCGGCTGAAGGCAGGCGGCGCGGGGGATTACGCGGCCGGCGTCAGTACCAGGCGTTGCCGAAACTGAGAGTGATGAAAAACCCGCCGAACTGTTTTTTTTGGACTCCCTGCAGCCCCTCGATGCCGCCCGGGTAGGGAAGGTAGTAATAGCGAAGGTTCAGTCCGAGGATGTTCGATCGTTCCGAACCGAAATACGCTCCGACACCGACATACCCGCCCGCGGTGTACTTCGGATAGCCCTTCCCGAGCGCGTTGAAAAATTCCTCACGTTCGGGGAACACGTAGATCATCGCCGGTCCCGCCGCGGCGTTCACGTAGGGGCGGAAGTTGTCCAGGATGTCCTCCTTGAAAAGCCGCTTCTGGGCCCCGAGAAACAGGGGCATGATCAGGAACCGGTTCACCTTTCCGACCGTGTAACTCCTGCCGTAGTAATCATAAAAGGTGAATTCGTCGTCGTCTTTCGCCTCGGAGATCGAGAAATCGACGAAGGCGGAGAATTCGTCGGAGTATTCGTGCCGGTAAAAGGTTCCGAGGCCGAATCCGCCGTTCGAGACCAGGAGGTCGAGTCCAAGCGCGTTCGGACGGAGGGCTTTTCCTTCGGCGAGGGCGAGCGTATCGCCGTACCGCACCCGCGCCGCC
The DNA here is from genome assembly GCA_003235555.1 of Ignavibacteria bacterium. GTDB lineage: Bacteria > Bacteroidota > Ignavibacteria > UBA10030 > SZUA-254 > SZUA-254. The sequence goes on from QJVY01000255.1 coordinate 10,556, forward strand.
CCGTCCGGTGACCCCCCGATCCGGCCGGTGTTGGTCGTCTGGGCGTCCACGCCGGCGGTCAGTACCGCGAGCAGGGGGAGGAGTATAATATGTCTGTGTCTTCGCATCGGCTCCCTATAATTCTCAACGCCTCTTCTATCAATATAATTCCGGTGCGCAGAAAAGTCAACGGAGTCTGTGACGGCCGCTATTCCACGGAGAAAACCGCGAATTTCAGGTAACGGGTTTCGGGCATGGAGGGGTGCACGGGGTGGTCGGGGGCCGCGCCGCGCCATTCGAGGAGGCGTATTTTCCTCCCCGCCTCGGCAGCGGCCCGGGCGATGATCCCGAGGAAGACCTCCTCCTGGATATGGTGTGAGCAGCTGGACGTGGCGAGGATTCCCCCGCGCTTGACCAGCCTGAGCGCCGTCGCGTTGAGCCGCGCGTACCCCTTTTTGGCTGCGGGGACCGATTTTTTATTCCGGGCGAACGACGGCGGGTCGATGTTGACGGCGTCGTAGATCCGTTTTTTCTCCGAAGCCGCCTTCAGGAACTCGAAGGCGTCCGCCACGGTGAAGGTCGCGGTGCCGTCCAGGCGGTTGAGAGACGCGTTGGAGGAGGCCCGCGCGACCGCCCCCTCCGACGCGTCCACACCCGTCACCGATTCCGCCTCCGCGTACGCGGCGTTCAGCGCGAACCCCCCCTCGTTGCAGAAACAGTCGAGGACCACCCCGCCGCGCGCGTAGCGCCGGAAGGCCTTCCGGTTTTCGCGCTGATCGAGGAAAAACCCCGTCTTCTGCCCGCCGAGGGGGTCCACCTCGTATTTGATCCCGTACTCCGAGACCACGGTCGTCGCGGCCGTGCCGCGCAGGATCCCCTTTTTGGTTTCGAGCCCCTCGAGCGCCCTGAGGGTCGATTCGTTCCGTTCGATGATGCCGGCGGGAGAAAGCACCGCTTCGAGAACGTCGCAGATGAGCGTCATCCGGGCGTCCATTCCCGCCGAGAGGGTCTGGACGGTCAGGTACTCGTTGTACTTGTCGATCACCAGGCCAGGGAGATAGTCGCTCTCGCCGTGGACCAGCCTGAACGTTTCCGCGGAGGGGTAGAGCTTCCTGCGCAGCTCAAGCGCGGCCGTGATCCGCCTCCGGAAAAATTCGAAGTCGATTTCTTCGTCCGCGGTGGTGAGCAGACGGCAGGCGATCAGCGAGTGGGGGTTGTAGAACCCCGTCCCGATCGGCTTCCCGCCGCGCGCCCGGACGACGATGATGTCCCCGGCAGACGGGTCGCCGGCGGTCTCCCCGATCTCGTTGCTGAAGGCCCAGAGGTGTCCCCCCTCGATACGTCTCTCTTCATTCTTTTTCAGCGTTACGCTTTTCACTGCCATGGTGTCCTCGCTGGTGGTCGGGGGGTAAAAAAAAGACGACCCCGTTTCCCGGGGTCGTCCCTTCCGTCCGACTGGTATGGTTCAGGCAACCGTGATCTCTTTGGCGAGGTACACGTCCTGGATGGCGTTCAGGATCTGCACCCCTTCTTTCATCGGTCTCTGGAACGCCTTCCGTCCGCTGATGAGGCCCATCCCGCCCGCCCGCTTGTTGATGACGGCCGTGCGTACGGCCTCGGCCATGTCCGAGGCGCCCTTCGACTCGCCCCCCGAGTTGATGAGTCCGGCCCTTCCCATGTAGCAGTTCGCGACCTGGTACCGGCAGAGGTCGATCGGGTTGTCCGACGTGAGTTCGTCGTAGACCTTCTTGTTCGTCTTGCCGAACTTCAGGGCGTTGAACCCCCCGTTGTTCCCCGGGAGCTTCTGCTTGATGATGTCCGCCCCGAGGGTGACCCCGAGGTGGTTCGCCTGGCCGGTGAGGTCCGCCGAGACGTGGAAGTCCTTCTCCGCCGTCTTGAAGGCCGGGTTGCGGAGGTAGCACCAGAGGATCGTCGCCATCCCGAGTTCGTGAGCCTGCTGGAACATCCTGCCGACCTCCTGGATCTGCCTCTTGGATTCGGCCGAACCGAAATAGATGGTCGCCCCGACGGCGACCGCGCCCATGTCGAACGCCTGTTTGATCCTCGCGAACAGTATCTGGTCGTACGAGTTCGGGTAGGAGAGGAATTCGTTGTGGTTGAATTTCAAAATGAAGGGAATCTTGTGCGAGTACTTCCTCGCCACCGCCCCGAGGACCCCGAGCGTCGAGGCCACCGCGTTGCACCCCCCCTCGATCGCGAGCTTCACGATATTCTCCGGGTCGAAGTAGATGGGGTTGGGCGAGAAGGACGCCCCCGCCGAATGTTCAATCCCCTGGTCCACCGGTAAAATGGAAAGGTAGCCGGTGTGCGCCAGCCTGCCCTGGTGGATCAGCCAGTTGAGACTCTTCAGGACGGGCACGGGACGATCGGACGTCGCGTAGACACGGTCAACGTAATCCGGTCCGGGCACGTGGATAGTGTTCCTGGGGATACCCTTGCACGTATGGCCGAGCAGGCTCTGGGCGTCGGCGCCGAGGAGTTTTTCGATGTCGTTGAGTTGCATGATGTCGAAAAGAGGAAAATTGAAGGAAAAAGGGATGCGCCAATATACGAAATCCGGAAGAAAGTGAAAAGTGAGAGCGGGCGATCCGGCCGCCGTCATTGATTTCGATCGTCAAATCCCGTATATTTTCCCGCCATTCCCTATGTATACGTATTGACCACCCGTCGGCGGCACACCCGATGGTGGACACAAGAGGACGTGTCTTGAACAATCCGCGGTTCGTGTCGTTGCTTGCGAGGATCTACTCGATCCCGCTTCTCCTTCTCGGGTTCCTGGTCTATCTCCGGTACAGGCTGGACCTGCCCTTCCCGTACTTCACCCGGGACCCTGCAGCTTTCGCGGGCTTCCCGGCGTACCTCGGACTCTACTCGAACCTGGGAATGATGGTTTGGGGATTTTCCACGGGTGTCCTCTGGTTCACCTTCTGGATCGTCAGGGAGCGGGGCCGGGGAGACGGGGTGCGGAGATATCTCCTCACCTCGGCGATCCTGACGACCGTCTTATTTTTCGACGATTTTTTCCAGTTCCACGAGGCGATCATACCCGGATACCTCGGGATCCCCCAGACACTCGTTCTCGCGGGTTACGCCGCGTGGGCCCTCGTGTGGTTGATGATGAATTTCCCGGTCATCCGAAAGGCCGAGCCCCTCCTCCTCTTCAGTTCGCTGGCATTTTTCGGCCTGGCGGTGGTTTTCGACTTCCTGGAAGACACGGCCCGGCTGCCGGGTCACCACCTCTGGGAAGACGGGTCGAAATTTCTCGGGATATTCGGATGGTGTGTGTATTTCGTCCGAGTCTCACTTCGCGAGGTCAGGGCATTCCATCAGGGACACCAATCGCGGGCCTGACGGCCCGGCTCCGTCCCGGACTGCTCAGGCGCCGATGAACGTCCCCTCTTTCATCCCCCGCCGAATATCTATATATTCCCCCCATGGAATTCGGTGACGTTTCGGGCCGGCACCGGCTGTTGATGGTGGGGGGGCTGGCCGTCCTGGTATCCCTCTTTTATTTCTCCGCGGCCGAGCATTTCGACTATACCACGGACGATTCCTACATTTATTTCCAGTACGCGAGGAACCTCGCCGGGGGGGAGGGGTTCTCCTTCAACGCCGGGACGCCGGGATACGGGTTTACGAGTCCCCTCTGGCTCCTGATGATCTCGGCCGCCGGCGCGGCGGGGGCCGACATCCCGATGGCGGCAAAAATCCTGGACCTCATGTTCGCGAGCATGTCCGTCCTCCTTCTCTTTTTCGTGTCCTTCGAAATGACCCGCGACGTCGCCGTGGCGTTCTGCGCGACACTGGCGTACTCGGTGAACGCCTGGCTCCTCCGGTGGGCGGGAAGCGGATTGGAAACATCGCTGGCGGTCTTCCTGGTGCTGGCTTTTTTCCGCTACCTGCTCCGCAACGAATACCATGTCGCATCGGGGGTCCTGGGGCTGCTGACGCTGGTGCGGCCCGAGTCCGTCCTCCTCCTCTTTCCGATGCTCGCCGACCTCCGCATCAATTCGGTACGGAGGTCTCAGGCGTTGCGCACGGGGGTCCGCCTCCTCTCGGTCTGGCTGGTCATCGTCCTCCCCTGGGTGTTCACCGCGTACGGGATCTTCGGGACGATCATCCCGACGACCTTCGGCGCGAAGCACGGTGCGATGTTCGAGGCGGGGGAGATGGCCGGGAGCGCCGCGGACGTCCTCAGGACCCTGGCATCGGCGGATGGGGCGGGGATCCTCTGCCTGATCGTTTCGGTGTTTCTCTTCTGGTTCAGGCACCGCCGGACGGCCGGGGCGGGGGAGGGCACCGGAGGGAGTCGTCGACTCCCGGTCCCGTTTTACCATTTCAGGCAGAGCGTTGCGGGGTTCGCGTGGATCATCCTGCTCCCGGCGTTCTACGTCCTGTTTTCGGTGAACGTGGTGTCACGGTACCTCCTCATCGTGACACCGTTGATCCTGGTCCTGGGATATTTCTACTTTCACGAACTCCTTCGCGACCGCCCCACGGTGCTTCGCTACGGGCTCGTCCTCGCGCTCACGGCCGTCGTGATGCTCCAGAGCCAGTTCATCTACAAGAAATACGCCCGGCCGCACATGGAGGCGTTCACCGTCGGACTGGAAACGTGCCTGGAGCCGATCGGCAGGTGGCTGGGGGAACAGACCCCGCCCGGGACGGTGATCATGACGGCCGACGTCGGGGCTCTCGGCTATTTCTCCCGCCGGTATATCTGCGATTACAACGGCATCGTCTCACCGGGGGCGGACACGGGAACAAAGAGCAACGATTCGTTCACCGAGCTGATCAGGCACAGGGGATGGGGGGACCTCTGCGAACCGGCCTACATCGTCCACCGCTCGTCCGTTCCCGGGGACCTGGAGGATGTCGACGGGCTCGTGCCCGTCATGTCGAAGCCCTTCCCCGGACTCTCGATCTCCGACACCCGGACGGTGTATTTTACGGTCTACCGCGTGGCGTACCCGGCGACCGACAAACTTCTGACAGGGAGGTGACCGATGGCGGCCATTCAGAGGGACGGGTACAGAATCGGGGTGGCGGGGACGGGCCACCTCGGGTCGCTCCACGCGAAGATGCTCCGGGAAACCGGGAGCGCGGAGCTCGTCGGCGTCTTCGACACCGACCCGGAAAAATGCAGGGCGGCGGCCCGCGCGGGCGATACGAAAGCCTTCGAATCGCTGTCCGGGCTCCTGGCGGAGGTAGACGCGCTCTGCATCGCCACGCCGACGAGCACGCACGCCGGGATCGCCATGGAGGCGTTGCGCGCCGGGAAGCACGTCTTCATCGAGAAGCCGGTCACCAGGACGGTGCCGGAGGCCGAGGCCCTCGTGGCGCTCGCGAAGGAAAAGGGGTTGAAGGTCCAGGTCGGGCACATCGAACGTTTCAACCCGGCGATCCTCGCCCTGGGAGACCAGCGGCTCGATCCGATGTTCGTCGAGTCCCACCGTCTCGCCGGTTTCAATCCCCGTTCCACGGACGTCGACGTCGTGCTGGACCTGATGATCCACGACATCGACATCATCGTCAGCCTCGTCGGCTCGGCGGTGGAAACGGTCGACGCCAGCGGCGTTGCGGTTGTGTCGGAAAATCTGGATATTGCCAACGCGCGCATTCAATTCAGGAACGGGTGCGTCGCCAACGTCACCGCCAGCCGTATCTCCCAGAAAAAAATGCGCAAGATGCGCCTCTTCCAGAGGGACGCGTACATCTCGATCGATTTTCTGAAGGGGGTCTCGGAGATTTTCCGCCTCACCGACGGGGAGGAGGGTGCGGGCAGGGGGACGAGAAAACTGGGACAGATCGACACCGGCACGAAAAAAAGGACCATCGTCTACCGGAAACCGAAGGTCAGGAAGCTCAACCCGCTGAAGTACGAACTCGAAACATTCATCGAATGCATCATCCACGACCGGACGCCCCCGGTCACCGGGGAGGACGGCCTGGTCGCCCTCGGCGTGGCCGGCCGCATCATCGGGGCGATCCACAATCGAACGATCACGCTGTGAGGAAACGAAAACTCGATCCCCCGCTGACCATCCTCCGCGAGGTGGGAAAGGTCGCGGACCGGCTCGGCGTCGAAGTCTACCTGGTCGGGGGATACGTCCGCGACCTGCTGCTGGGACGGGAGGTGAAGGACGCCGACATCACGGTGGTGGGCGACGGTGTCGCGTTCGCGCGGGAGGCGGCCCGGGCGCTCGGCATGGGCCGCCCGGTGGTGTTCGAAAAGTTCGGCACGGCGATGGTGCCCCTGGAGGACGGCAAGCTGGAATTCGTCGGGGCGCGGGAGGAGAGTTACGCGCGGGATTCACGCAAGCCTTCGGTCGTCCCCGCGACGCTGGCCGGGGACCTCTCACGGAGGGATTTCACGGTCAACGCAATCGCGGTGTCGCTGAACGCCGGCCGGTACGGGGAGATCGTCGACCCGCTCGGCGGCCGGGCCGACCTCGCCGGCAGCGTCCTCAGGACACCGCTCGACCCGGACAGGACGTTCGACGACGATCCCCTCCGGATGATGCGCGCCCTCCGCTTCGCCGCGGTCCTCGGTTTTACGATCGACCCCGGGGCGCTCGCCGCCATCACGCGGATGGCCGGCCGGCTGGCGATCGTTTCGAGGGAGAGGATCACCGACGAATTCCTGAAGATCCTCGCGGCACCCAGGCCATCGGTGGGCCTCGCCCTCATCCAGGAGACGGGCCTGACCCCCCATGTCTTCCCCGAGCTCTCCGACATGGTCGGCGTCGAACAGAGGAAGGACTACCACCACAAGGACGTCTTCCTGCACACGCTCAAAGTCGTGGACCACATCTCCGAGACGACCGACGACGTCTGGCTCAGGTTCACGGCCCTCGTCCACGACATCGCCAAACCGCGCACCAAGGCCTTCAGGGAGGGAGTCGGATGGACGTTCCACGGCCACGAGGACCTCGGAGCCCGGATGATGAAATCGGTCTTCCGCCGGTTGCGCCTCCCCACGGAAAAGCTCCCCTACGTGGAGAAACTGGTGCGCCTCCACCTCCGGCCCATGGTCCTGGTGAGCGAGCAGATAACGGATTCCGCGCTGAGGAGGCTGCTCTTCGAGGCCGGTGACGACATCGACGACCTCATGAAGCTCTGCCGGGCAGATATCACCTCCCAGAACCCCGCCCGGGTTGTCCGATATCTGAATAATTACGATATTGTGATGGATAAATTGAGGGAGGTCGAGGAAAAGGACCGACTGAGAAACTGGCAGCCTCCCGTCCGCGGCGAAGAAATCATGCAAATTTGCGGCATCGGCCCCGGTCCGGTGATCGGAAAACTGAAAAAGGCCATAGAAGACGCCATTCTGGAAGGCTCCATTCCGAACGAGCACGATCCCGCCCTCGAATTTCTGCTCAAAATCAAAGACAAGGTCCTTCAGGATAATTCCTGAAGGAGCCCCTTTTTCTGCAACCTTTCCACCTCAAATACGTCTAAGGATGTGTTATATGGATACCTGCATCGGTTCTTTCGATCTCTTTCGCCTTCACATGATCACCATTGCACGCAATTTTATGAATAACCTCACCGGTTTACTGGGTTGTCTTCTCATCATCGGGATTACCGGTGCGTCGGCCCAGACGCCCAAACTCCTGACACTCGACGAGGCGGTTTCCCTGGCCCTCCAGCACAACGTCCAGGTCATCCAGGCCCAGAACCGGCTCGAGGGGAGTTCGAGCGCGACACGCGCGGCGTACGGAGCGCTCCTCCCGTCCCTCTCGCTCGGCGGGGGGTTCTCGCGCGACCAGCGCTGGCAGTCGGGCGGGGTGACCCTGATCGGCGGCGTGCCCGTCACGTACGACGCCGGGTACAGCGCCGACAACAATTACAGGGCGGGGTTGTCGAGCCAGCTGACACTCTTCAACGGTTTCGCAAACACCAGCAACATCGCGCGCGCGCAGGCGAACGCCTCCTCGACGCAGTATTCGGTGGAGAGCACCGAGCAGTCCGTCATTCTCCGGACACACGTCCTCTTCCTGGGCGTTGCCCGGGCCTACCAGCTCCTGAACGTTGCCGACGACAACCTGAAACGTTCCCGCCGTCAGCTGGAGCGGATCACGGAGTCCAACAAGGTCGGCGCCGTGGCGCTCGCGGACGTGTACCGTCAGCAGGTCCAGGTGGGCAACGACGAGCTCGCCGTGATCTCCGCGCAGAGCACCTATGAATCGTCGAAGGCCGACCTCATCGCCTACCTCGGCGTGGATTTCAACGAGGCCGCCTACTCCATCGACGTCTCCACGTTCCCGGCGGACATCGACACCAGCGAATTCTCCGCCCTCAACAGCCGGTACTCGGATTTCGGGGGCCTCGTCGCGACGGGGATCGGCCAGCGGCCCGACCACCAGGCGGCCGTCGAGACGTACAACGCGGCGTCGTCCTCGGTGACGATCGCGAGGGCGGGACACCTCCCCACGGTGAGCGCATCGGGGTCGTTCGGATATGCGAACCCGGAAATCGACAGGCTCACGGACAACAGGAGCCTGTCGCTCGGCCTCAACATCAGTCTCCCGATCTTCAACGGGTTCTCCACCTCCAACCAGGTCCAACAGGCGCAGGTCACCGAAATGAACGCGCAGGAGGACCTCGAACAGTCGAAGAGGCAGATCGCGGTCGATATCCGGAAGGCGCTGCTCGATCTGCAGCAGGCCGAGAAAAGGGTGATCGTCACGCAGACCAGCGTCTTCTCGGCCGAGATGGACAGGAAAATCGCGGAGGAAAAATACAACCTCGGTGCCGGCACGCTTCTCGACATGCTCGTGGCCGCCGCCAATTACACCAATGCCGTCAGCGGAAAAGTCAACTCCATCTTCGATTTCCTCCTCGCGAAGAAGTCGATGGAGTACGCGCTCGGAACAATTTCACACTAACTGATCCTGACCAGGAGGTTCGGATACATGGCAAACTCACGGAAAAAATCCAAAAAGAAGGTCATCATCTTCTCGGCGCTCGGCGCGGTTCTCATCGTGCTCGCGCTGCTGGTAATCCTCGGAAGCAAGAACGAGCCGATCATCCCGGTCCAGGTCGAGAAGGTCTCTTCCCGGACCGTCACGCAAACGGTCCTGGCCACGGGAAAAATCTACCCGGAGATCCAGGTCCTCATCAGCCCGGAGGTCAGCGGCGAGATCATCGACCTCCCCGTCAGGGAGGGGATGAGGGTCGCCAAGGGCGACCTGCTCATGCGGATCAAGCCGGACATTTACGTCGCCGCCAAGGACCGCGCGGACGCCGGCCTGAACTCGGCGCAGGCGAGCCTGAACCAGAGCAATTCGGAGTACAACCGTGCCAAGGAACTCTATGAGAAGGGGCTGATCTCCGAATCTGAACTCGAACAGGCGAAGACGACGTTTCAGACACGACAGGCCCTCTATGACCAGGCCAGGGCCTCGGTGGACCAGGCGGCGGAGGACCTCCGCAAGACCACCATCTACGCCCCGATGGCGGGTACCATCAGCGGCCTGCAGGTCGAGGCGGGTGAGCGGGTCCTCGGCACCGCGCAGTTCCAGGGGACGCAGGTGATGACCGTGGCCGACCTCTCGCGGATGGAAGCGAGGGTGGACGTGGGAGAGAACGACATCGTCCTGATCTCGATCGGCGACACGACGAGGATCGAGGTGGACGCCATCACCGACAAGAAACTCAACGGCATCGTCTATGAAATCGGCAATTCGGCGGTGACCCGGGGACAGGGAACGCAGGAAGAGGTCACCAATTTTCAGGTGAAAATCCGGATCGTCGACGATGAACCGAGGCTGCGCCCGGGGATGTCGATGAACGCCACGATCGAAACCGAGACCCGCGATAACGTGCTGACGGTCCCCATCCAGAGCGTCACCGTGAGGATGCCGGAAGGGATGGAGGGCGGAATGATGGGCGGAAACGGGAACGGCAACGGCGGCGGCGAGGACGAGACCGGCGGGCTGACCGCGGCGAACCAGCCGAAAGCGAAGAAGAAGGCGGACAAACCGAAGGAAGTGGTCTTCGTGGTCGAGGGGAATGCCGTGAAATCCTACGAAGTCAAGCGCGGTATCTCCGACGACAACTACACCGAGATCGTCTCGGGTCTCAAGAAGGACCAGGAGGTCGTCTCGGGCAGCTACAAGGCCATCAACAGGGAGTTGAAGGAGGGGTCGAAGGTGCGGATCGACGAGGACAAGAAGAAGGACCGTCCGGCCACGCCCTGACCCATTCACGAATCAACCTTACGAACAGGTACTTATGCAGGATTCACAGGTCATCAACCTCCAGCAGATCACGAAATCGTACGACATGGGCGGCGTCGAACAGGTGAACGCCCTCAGGGGCGTCTCGGTCGGGATCAGCAAAAACGAATACGTGGCCATCATGGGCCCGTCCGGTTCAGGCAAGTCGACCCTCATGAACATCATCGGGTGCCTCGACACTCCGACATCGGGTCTCTACGAGTTCAACGGCATCAACGTCAGCGAGATGAACGACAACGAACTGGCCAAGGTGCGGAACAAGGAGATCGGGTTCGTGTTCCAGACCTTCAACCTGCTGGCGAGGTCCGACGCGCTCCACAACGTGGAACTCCCCCTGATTTACGCGGGGGTGCACTCCACGGAGCGGAAGCGCCTGGCGATGGAGGCCCTCGAACACGTCGGGCTGGGCGACCGGGTGCACCACAAGCCCAACGAACTCTCCGGCGGTCAGCGGCAGCGCGTGGCGGTGGCGAGGGCTCTCGTCAACAAACCCTCGATACTGCTCGCAGACGAACCGACCGGCAACCTGGATTCGAAGACCGGCGACGAAATCATGGTCCTCTTCGGGGACCTCCACAAACTCGGGAACACGATCATCCTGGTGACGCACGAGGAGTACATCGCCGAGCACGCGCACAGGATCATCCGCGTGCGCGACGGCGAAGTCGCCAGCGACGAGGCCGTGACGAAGCGACCCGCACTCGCATAAAGGGGAATTGCCCATGTTTTTCCTGCAGGAACTCAAGGAAGGGATGCTGATCGCGTTCCAGGCGATCAGGGCGAACAAGATGCGTTCGGTCCTGACCACACTCGGGATCATCATCGGCATCGTCGCGGTGACCGTGATGGCGACCGCCATCGACGGGCTCGACAAGGCGTTCGAAAAGAGTGCAAAGGCCTTCGGCACCGACATTCTCTATGTACAGAAATTTCCCTGGGTTTCGAACGAGGACTGGTCGCTCATCCGCAACCGACCGGACATCAAGCCCCAGTACGTTGACGTCATCGAACGGCAGGCGAAACTCTCCGCGGCTGCAGCCCCCGTCGTGGCGAGGAGGACGACGGTGAAAAACGGCACGTTTTTATTTGAGGACGCCATCGTCACCGGCACCACGCACTCCTACAACGAAGCCTCCGGCAACACGAACATCGACGGACGATTTTTCACTGCGGAGGAGTCGGACCGCGCGCGGCTGGTCTGCGTCATCGGCGCGACGGTCGGCGAGAAACTCTTTCCCACGGGCGATCCGGTCGGCCAGACGATCCTCATCGCCGGGGCCCCGTACCAGGTCCTCGGGGTCTACGAGAAGCAGGGAGGGCTCTGGGGCCGGTTCACATCCGACAACAGGGTGTTCATCCCGTTCGACGCGTTCCAGAGCCGCTTCGGTTCCAGGAGGTGGGTCACGATCAACGTCAAGGTCGCGGACATCGGCGAAATGGAAAACGCCAAGCTGGAACTCGAGGGGATCATGCGGAAGGTCCGGCGGATCGAGCCGGGCAAGGCGAATAATTTCAACATCAACGCGCAGGAGATCCTCACCCAGACGTTCGGCCGGTTTACCATGGTCGTCGGCGCGATCGGGCTGGTCATCACCGGCCTGTCACTCATCGTTGGCGGGATCGGCATCATGAACATCATGTTCGTCTCGGTCACCGAAAGGACGAAGGAGATCGGGATCCGGAAGGCGATCGGCGCGAGGAAAAGGACGATCCTCATGCAGTTTCTCATCGAAGCAGCCGCGCTCTGCCTCATCGGGGGGATGATCGGGCTGTCGATCTCGTTCATCCTGGTGCAGGTCGTCAGCAACGTCTTCGAACTGGAGGCGTCGATGCCGGCCATCGTGGTCTTCATCGCGATCGTCGTGTCACTCGTCGTCGGCGTGATCTCCGGGTTCCTCCCGGCCTTCCGCGCCGCCAAAATGGACCCCGTGGAGGCGCTCCGCTATGAGTAAATTACTACTGGAATGGTCGGGGATCAGGGAAAGCTTCCTGATGGCGGTCTCCTCCATCCGGGTAAACAAACTCCGTTCGTTCCTGACGCTCCTTGGAATTATCGTCGGGGTCTTTTCGATCATCGCGGTGATGACCGCCATGGGGGTGCTGCGCAACAGTATCGAGCAGGGGATGTCGCAGCTCCAGGCGAACACCTTCCAGATCCAGAAATACCCGGCCGGTTTCGACGGGGGCCACGACGCCCGGCGGCGGCTCAGGAACAGGAAAGACATCACGTATGAACAGGCGCTGCAGGTGTGGGACAAGTCGACCTACTCCGAGGCGGTGGGCATCGAGAGCTGGCAGTTCGGGAAGATCGCGGTCTGGGAGGGGAACAAAACGAATCCCAACGTCCAGATTGCCGGCGAGAACCCCGAAGGCCTGATCACGAACGACTGGGTCGTCGAATCCGGCCGCGGGCTCAACACGCAGGACATCGACCTCGCGCGGAAGGTGATCATCCTCGGCGTGGGCGTCCGCGAGAAACTCATTCCCAGGAACATCGATCCCATCGGCCAGCAGGTGAGGGTCGACGGGCACATATACAACGTGATCGGGGTCTTCGAGAAGAAGGGGAGCCTGTTCGAGGACAACCCCGACAATTTCTGCGTCATCCCCATCACGGCCTTTTTCCAGGTGTACGGCAAGACCGTCCGCAGCATCAACATCATGGTGAAGGCGAAGAGCCAGGAGAGCTACGACGACTGCCTCGAGCAGTGCCGGGCCATCCTCCGGGTGGCCAGGAACGTCCCCCCCGGCGAACCCGACGATTTCGAGTTTTTTTCCAACGAGGCTATCATCGCGCAGTTCAACGACATCACCTCCGGTTTCCGGACGGGCGTCCTGGTGATCAGCTCGATCGCGTTGCTGGCGGCGGGCATCGGCATCATGAATATCATGCTCGTTTCGGTCACCGAGAGGACCAGGGAGATCGGCATCCGGAAGGCGATCGGGGCCCGGAAGACCAATATTCTGTCGCAGTTCGTGCTCGAGGCAATCGTCCTGTCCGAGATGGGGGGGCTCGTCGGGATCCTGCTGGGGATCGTCGCCGGGAACCTCGTGGCCCTGCAGTTTTCGATGCCCGTGGTTTTCCCCGTCGATTGGGCCGTCATCGGGTTCGTGGTCTGTTCGATCATCGGGATCGTTTTCGGGGTCTACCCGGCCTGGAAGGCATCAAACCTCGACCCCATCGAATCTCTCCGGTACGAGTGAGGGAGGGGGCCCCTCCCCGGGGCTCCGCAGAATGGGTAGTTTGGGGGGGGCTCCCCCCATTTTTTCCATATTTCCCTTGCTTTTTTTATTCAATCCCTTATATTTTAGTGTTGTCCCCCTAGCTAATCCACCACCACCCTTTACTGGCACTGAACTATGTATTCACGCGGAATATCAGCCGCCGCATTCCGTCCGGCCGGCATCTTCGCCATGGTCGCGGTGGTCTTGTTCATCGCTTCCACGGTCTCCATCTCCCAGCCGAAATACCGCACCTTCAACCAGACCGATCTCGGTGTGAAGAAGACCAAGGCCGGGAGGGTTACGGGAAGCCAGGTCACCTTCACCTTCGTCAACCCGAAGCTCACCGCCGTCCAGGGATTCACCGCGATCCTCAGCAAGCACCTCATCGCCGTCCTCGACTCCGGGGGGGCCACGAGCTTCACGGTGGAAAGCAAGCGGATCGTGCACGCCCAGGGCCTCGATGTCGCCGCCGGGGACAGCATCACGGTCACGTTCCTTGTCAGAAACCGGGTTCCGGGCACGACGGTCAACTATTTCTGGTGGACAAACGCTTCCGGGGACAAGGTCTCGGCCAGGGAATCTAAATCTTTCCCGAGCGTGGACGAACAGATGTACATCCAGCCCAACGGCGGGAACATGACGAACTTCCTCTACAGGAAAATCCTCCGGCCCCAGGGGGGTCTCTATCTCGGCATCGTCGCGCCCGACCAGGGCGTGGGCTGGGTACGGAACGTCAGCGCCAACGGGAAGTACTTCACACACACCGGCACTCCCCGGTGCCTCGACTACACGGTCTCCTCCTCCGGCAGACTGAAAGCGATCACCCGCCAGAAGCGAAACCTGCGGGTGAAGTACCACGACAACCACCTTCTGGGTGAAACACACGCCCTCAAACTGGCGATCATCGCGAACGACGCAGGGATCACCGAACCGACCGACCCCGCCGAGAACAGGCTGGGAGATCTGATTTTCGACGACGGGAGCGGGGCGGGCAACCCCATCAACGGGTTGATGATCCGGGAAATAGCCCACATTGCGGACTCCGCGCTGACTTACTGCGGGAACTTCACCCAGGCGGACATCTTCAAGCTCGACAGCAACATCACCCAGATCAACAAACAGTTCGACGGTCCCTACCACGCGCTCTCGTTCGATCCCTTCCTCCTGGAGGGGAGCGCGGGGCTGGACGGTGTGGCGTACCTTCATATCAACCCGAACCCCCCGCCGGAGGTGAACACCTTCAGGGTTGACGACCTGTCGATCCTCGAGGACGATGTCCCGTCGGTCTACGCCCTGACGCAGAATTACCCGAACCCCTTCAACCCGTCGACCACCATCGAGTTCTCCCTGGCGGAAGAGGGGACCGTCACGCTGAAGGTGTTCGACATGATCGGCCGGGAGGTCGCCACGCTCATCGACAACGAAGAACTCGAGGACGGCGAACATCTGGTGAATTTCAACGCCGACGCGCTGACCTCCGGGGTCTATTTCTACCGCCTGATTTCGAAGGGGACCGGCAACCAGCGCGGGTATTTCGACGAACTCAGGAAAATGATCCTGATGAAGTGATTTTGGGAGTTTCCCGAAACTCAAAACCCCGGTCCTGTGACCGGGGTTTTTTTGTTGATGCAGGTCACACCCTCCGTTGCCCTCCCCCGCTATATTACCGATATTTACAGCGGATAGTTAACAGCGGAGTGTGCAAGAAATGTTTCGTCATCGATCTATCACATATTTTCTGTTCTGGGGGATCGGCGTTTCGATCGCCTTCCTTCCCTTTTTGTTCGGGATGATGCTCCCGTCGTTTGTCGACAGGAACCCCTATTCCATCTTTTTTTCGATGTTCAATTTCCCGGTAACGTTCGCGCTGGACGGGGTGATCAGGTGGCTGGGGGAATACCTCTGGCAGACGCCCAGCCGGTACGAGGCTGTGCTCTCGCAGTTTTACGTGACCGTGGCGTTCTGGTCGATTTTCGGTGGGGTGGTGGGGTTGATCAAGGACCTGACGGGGGACCGGGGGAGGTAAGGACACTCCCCGCAGGGAGATCGGCTCAGGCTTTTTTCCGCATCCCTTTTTCTTCGTAGCTGAATATCCATCCCGCGACCTTGCCCGGGTCGATGTCCAGGAAGTGGTTCCAGTACGCCGGGTTGTTCATATGATGTGAACTCGTGTCCCCCGGGATGACCTGTCCCGCCTGCTTCTGTATCCCGCTGAATCGTTCCTTCCACAACTGCATGTTGGGTTTCCTGAGGTCCACCCAGCCGTCGTGCGCCCAGAGGTTGATCTTCGCGGGGTTGACCGCGACCTCGGTCTCGCCGTGCATCGCGGGGATCTTGATCACCGGTCCGCGCAGCAGCCTGCGCCCGTCCGGCATGAGGATCGGGATGCCGATCGAAATGATGTGGGAGCGGATGACCGCCTCGGCGGTGATCTTGTCGGTGATCCGTTTCGACATCGTCGCCGGGTCGGTGCGGAGCACCCGGAGCATGTCCTTGAAGCAGAGCCTGAGCAGATACGCCTCGTAGAGGAGTTTGGAGAGCCTCGGCGGTCCCAGCATTTCGAAGGCCACGCTGTCCACGTTGTGGAGCCTCTCCAGGTCCTCGATCTGGTCCATCGCCGACTGGAAGAGGAACCCCGCGCGGTAGGTGGGGGAGAGTGTGGCGTTGTCGAGGGCGTTGATGATGTCGTGCCCGGTGTTCCCGCCCATGATTTCGTAGACGACCGTTTCGGCGATCTCCTCCGGCGTGATGAACTCCATCTGTCCCGGGGTGGCGATCGTCTGGAATTCCCCCCGGGAGAAGAGCCCGTTCTCCCCGGTGTCGATGAACACCGAACGGAGGGTCCTGTTGAGGGAGCGGGCCGGTTTCTCGACGTGCAGTTTCAGTTTCTTCGTGAGCCGGGCGGCCTGGGTCGGGGGACAGTCGACCAGCTGGATCGGTTTGCCCTGTTTGCGGATCTCTCCGAACCCCACCCGTTTCCACGCTATGGCGGCCGCGGGTTTGACCTCCTTCGTGATGGGCGCGTCGGGGGTTCTCCCCATGAGGAAGAGCAGCATGGTGTGGGCCCCTGCCACTGCGGACTTGCCGAGCAGCACGCTCGACGGGCGTTCCTCGCTGTGGGTGTAGGGGATGTTGAGCCCCATTCCGCCCGTTCCGCTCGTCCCGATTTTGAGATAAATCTTCGTCCCGCACTGGTGCATCACCCTGTAGAGCAGCTGGACGTGCCTGATCAGCTGGGGGGTGTACAGCGTGCAGAGGAGCCGCTCGGTGTATTCCCGGAGGGTGTTCCCGGTGTCTTTTTTCCGGCCGCGTCCGAGCGCCCGGTAGACCCTCCGGGCGTTCCCGAAAATATCCTGGTAGGCGATAGCCGTCGCAGAGTTGATGCAGTCGATGATGATGTCGGGTTTGTAGCCGTTCAGCAGCCTGTGGATGGTCGACCGCCGGATGACGGGTTCGGCGAGTTCGTCGAGCGTGTCCTCAATGAACATCCTCCTCCTGGCGGGGTCTTCCATGATCTCGTCGCGGCGGGCGTCCTTGAGGACGTGCCGGACGAAAATGTTGCCCCCCCAGGCGACGAAGAGCTTTTTCGAGGCGCGCGGAAACTCCCCGCGGAGGGTGGCGATCGTCTCCTCCGCCTCCCGTTTGACGAGGGAGGTGACGATGATCCTCTTCGGCCCCTCCCCGACGAGCCTGCGACAGACGGCCAGGCCCACGAGACCCCCTCCCCCGAGAACAAGGACGGTGCGGTTTTTAATGTCCATGAGATTTCTCCAATGCTGTCCGGCGCCTGTCCGGGTGCGGCCCCGGGCGGAGCCCGGGACGTCCCGTTATTTCAGTTTGAGGGACTTGACCATGCCCTCGAGGACGGGGAAATACTCCTCCTTCTTCGGGGCGAACCAGTTCAGCGTCGTCCGCACCACCTTGTCGTTCTTGACCGTAAAATACGCACGGCTCGAGACCTTCGACATGGGGGAGTAATCGACCCAGAAGGTCTTCTGGCCGTCGATGGTCGTCTCGCCCGTGCCGCGGGACCGGTACCGGCCCTTGTTCTGTTCCCAGACCTTGTCGACGGTGAGCCCCACCGCCCCGAAGACGTCGATGTGCAGCGTCACGTCCTGGCGGTCCGCCTTCAGTTCCACGACGTAGTCCTTATCGCCTTTTTTGACGTCCACGAACTCCATGTTCTCGGGGTAGGGGAGGGTGAAGTATTTCGTATCGAGCGAGGAGACATTCGGCGACGCCTGCCAGACGTCGGGGAGTTTTTCGACGACCACCGGGACCTTGAAGGAGGCCAGCATCGCGTCGAAGACTGCGCTGTGCGCCTGGTACTGGTCACCGTATCCCTCCACGGTAATTTTATAGGTGGCGGTGTCGCCGGGGACGTAGATTTCGTATCCGTAGATCTTTGTTTTCGACGTCGCCTGTATCGAGTAGGGGATCTTCGTTGACGCCCTGCCATCGATCGTGACCTCGGTCTGGGGACTGACATCGGCCTGCATCTGGCCCAGAACGTCTTTGCCGGCGGTGATGGCGTCGTCCATCGTCATCTCGCCGCGCGGGAAGACCTCCACGAGGACCCTTCCGCCCTCTATCCCCTTCGACGGGTCGATGAATTTGTTGGCCATTTCCTGCGATTCGGTGAAGAGGGCCTTTCCGATGGTGCCGAGCTGCAGCCATTTTTCGGGGTACTGCATCGAAAATCCGTAGGCCGGGTCCTTGTATTCATTCGGGGTTCCCATGGTGACCGGGACGATCTCGGTTTTACCGCAGCCCCAGAGGAACAACAGGCCGGTGAAGAGGAAGGTCAGTGAAAGCGATTTCATTGATGCGTTCTCCGTGTGATGATTGGGATCAGGATGACTTCGGCACGACCACGTCGTACCAGAACTTCTTTTCGCGCGCGCCCACCTCGTCGATGTGCAT
Source organism: Ignavibacteria bacterium (assembly GCA_003235555.1). GTDB lineage: Bacteria > Bacteroidota > Ignavibacteria > UBA10030 > SZUA-254 > SZUA-254. Next base: position 28,951 of record QJVY01000255.1, read on the forward strand.
GTGCTTGGTTTCCATATATTCGTGCAGGCCCTCGAGGCCCAGTTCCCGGCCGATCCCGCTCTGTTTATACCCTCCGAAGGGGGCCTTCTCCGACATCAGGTGCCACTCGTTGATCCAGACCGTGCCGGCACGCAGGCGCTTTCCGATCCCGACGGCCTTTTCAGTGTCGGCCGACCAGACGCCCGCCCCGAGGCCGTAGTCGGAGTCGTTGGCGATGGCCACGGCTTCCTCGACATCCCCGTAGCGCAGGACGGAGAGGACCGGCCCGAAGATTTCCTCCCGGGCGATCTTCATGTCGTTCCGGACGCCTGTGAAGAGCGTCGGTTCGACATAAAAGCCATTCTTCGCCGCCGGCACGTCGGGCGTGCCCCCTCCGGTGACGACCTTCGCCCCCTGCTCGATCCCGCTTTTGATGTACTGCAGAATTTTGTCGCGCTGCGCGGCGGAGACCACGGGGCCGATTTCGGTGGAGGGATCCCGCGGGTCGCCTATTTTCATTTTTGCGATCTTCGAGACCATTTCGGAGACGAAACGGTCATGGATCGAATCGGGGAGGAGGAGCCGGGTCCCGGCCTCGCAGCACTGCCCCTGGTGGTAGTAGACGGCGTAGAGCGCGCCGTCGACGGCCATGGGAATATCGGCGTCCTCCAGGACGATGTTGGCCGATTTCCCCCCGCACTCGAGCGTGCATTTTTTCAATGTCGCCGCGGCGGACGACATGATGGAGCGGCCGACGGCCGTTGAGCCCGTGAAAGCGACCATGTCCACGCGGGGATCGGACACCAGCGCGGCGCCCGCGTCCTCGCCGAAACCGGGGATGATGTTGACGGCCCCGGGGGGGAAACCGACCTCCCGGAACATCGCCGCGAGTTCCATGGCCGTGACCGGCGTGAGTTCGGAGGGTTTCAGGACCACCGTGTTTCCGGCGGCGAGGGCCGGTCCGAGTTTCCAAACCGCCATTTTCAAGGGAAAATTCCACGGGGTGATCGCCGCGACGACACCGACCGGTTCGCGCACCAGCACGTTCCGGCTGAACCCCGGCTTGGAGAGGCCGTCCACCGGGGAGCTGAACTCACCGGCGGCGAGTTTCGAAAAATAGTACATCGCACGCGCGCTGAGCTTCACGTCCTCCTTCACCTTGCGGAGGGTGGAGCCGGAGTCGGCGATTTCGAGCTGTTCGAGTTCGGAGGACCGGTCGTTGATCCTGCCGGAGACGGCCTTCAGGAGTTCTGCGCGCTCGGCGCCGCTCATCCGCGGCCAGGGGCCGCTGTCGAAGGCGCGTCTGGCCGCGGCGACCGCGTCCCCGGCGTCGCGGGAGCCCGCCCGCGCGCATCGCGCGATCACCGCGCCCGTGGATGGATCGATCGAATCGAAGGTCCTTCCGTCGGCCGCGGGACGGAACCTGCCGTCGATGAAGAGTTCAAGGGTGCGGACCTGTTCCGCCATTACTGACCCCCCAGCCGGCCGTAGACCGACAAGTACAGGATGGCCAGCAGAAGGAGGGGAAGGATGATGTATCCCGCCATGACCCACGAATCGTACGAGGAAAGTTGTTTTTCGGCGTCCGGGCCCGCCCCGCCGGCGGCCATCGACGCCACGAGGGCCCCCCGTTTGCGGGCGACGATCCCCATCACGACGCCGCCGATGACGGCGACGGCGAATACCACCAGCTTCGCGCTCAGCCAACCGAGGGTGAGGATTCCCACCCCGAGCGCGTGCATATTACCGATCCCGGTGATGAGCATGATCACCATGCCGACGGGGCTCAGCAGGCCGATCGGCCTGGAGGCCCGGAGGATCAGCGCCTTCGTCTTGAGGTCTTCGGCCTTTTTATACTGCCTGTTGAGGAGGATGCCGGCCACACTGGCGGACACGAGCAGTCCCAACCCGAGGAAATGCAGGATCAGTGTGATCTCGCGCATGGAGGTCTGTTCCTTTCTGACGTGATTGTGTGTTTTGGCGGACCGAACGACCGTACCGGGGTCCGCAGGGGATGAAATGGCGCCCGAAAAGATACAAAATCTTTTAAAGAGACTCAAGGTACGGGCCAGCCGCCGGGAGGAACTGCGAATTGACATCCCTCCGATTTTTCTCTATGTTTTCAGTGATATTCGCATGGCAGAAGTCGCAATCATCGGGGGAGGGATCACCGGTCTGACCGCGGCCTACAGGCTGCACGGCCGGGGCATCGGCGTGACCGTTTTCGACGGGGGGAAGGAGGCCGGCGGCGTCGTACGGACGACGTTCCGGAACGGGTTCCTCGCCGAGCACGGACCGAATTCCATCCTGGTCACCTCCCCGCTCATCCCGGCCCTGATCCGCGATGCCGGCCTCGACGCCCGCGTGGTTTCCCCGGGCACAAGCGGAAAGAACCGCTTCATCGTCCGCTCCGGAAGACCGATCTGCCTCCCGCTGACTCCACCCCAGTTCGTCACAACACCGCTCTTCTCGCCGTGGGCGAAATTGCGCCTGATCGCCGAACCGTTCATCCGGAGGGCCCCCGCCGACATGGAGGAATCACTCTCCGGTTTCGTCCTCCGCCGGCTGGGGAGGGAGTTCCTGGATTATGCCATCAATCCCTTCGTGGCCGGGGTCTATGCCGGGGATCCCGACCTGCTCTCCGTGCGGCATTCCTTCCCGAAACTGCACGCGCTGGAACAAAAATACGGATCGCTCATCGGCGGGCAGATCAGGGGGAAAAAAGAGCGGGAAACACGGGAGGACGTCGGGAAGAACGAGGCCGGGATGGTTTCCTTCGACGCGGGGCTGCAGGTGCTCACGGACACGCTCGCCGCTTCGCTCGGCGACCGCGTAAAGCTCCTGACACCGGTCGGGAGGGTGTCCAGGGCCGGGGGAGGATGGGGTGTCGACGCCGACGGTACGCCGGGGGACACCGTGTTCGACGCCGTCCTCTTCGCAGGTTCGGCGCACTCGCTGGCGCGGATGGGGTCCCCGGGTGAAGGTCCGTCGCCGGAGCCGCTTGGGGAGATTCACTATCCCCCGGTGAGTTCTCTCGCGTTGGGCTTCCGGCGCGGGGACATCGCGCACCCGCTGGACGGTTTCGGCATTCTCATCCCCGAAGTGGAGCCTTTCGCGATCCTCGGCGTCCTTTTCTCCTCCTCGCTGTTCCCGGGCCGGGCCCCCGCCGACCACGTCACCCTCACCTGTTTTCTTGGCGGTACCCGTCGCCCCGAAACCGCGACCGGTGAGACGGGTGAACTGGTCGAAACCGCGATGCGGGACCTCAGGAGACTGGTGGGGTTGACGGGCGAACCGGTGTTCGTCCACCGGTCCTTCTACGAGAAGGCGATCCCGCAGTACAACGTCGGCTACGGGAAATACCTCAGGATCATGGATGAGATCGAGGGGGCCAATCCAGGCTATTTCCTCGCGGGGAACTTCAGGAACGGGATCTCCCTCGGCAATTCGATCGTGGCAGGTGACGAGGTTGCGACCAGGATCGCCGCGTGGCTGCGGAAGGGGGGCTGAGCCGGCCGGACCGGGCGCCCGGTCGGGCGGTTGTGAATCGGCCACGCTTTTCCTATATTTTTCCGCCCATGGAATCCTCCCGGCAGTCAAAACCGATCGGCGTGTTCGATTCGGGCATCGGCGGCCTGACTGTCGTCCGAGCCCTGACCCGACACCTGCCCAGCGAGAACATCGTCTACTTCGGCGATACCGCGCGCGTTCCCTACGGACCGAAATCACCCCAGGTGGTGCGGGAATACGCGGTGGAGGACACCGGTTTCCTGATGAGCCACGACGTGAAGATGATCGTCGTCGCCTGCAACACCGTCTCTTCGGTCGCGATGGACCTCGTCATGAAAAAAGCCGGCGTCCCGGTGGCCGGGGTGATCCTCCCCGGCGCGCGCGCCGCGGCGGCGGCGACGAAGAACCGAAAGGTGGGTGTGATCGGGACGGTGGGGACCATCTCCAGCAACGCGTACCCCAACGCGATCCGGCAGCTGGACCCCTCGATACACGTCATCAGCCAGGCATGCCCCCTCTTCGTCCCGCTGGCGGAGGAGGGATGGACCGATCACGCGGCGACGGCGTTGATCGCGAAGGAGTACCTCTTCCCGCTGAAGCGTGAAAAGATCGACACGCTCGTCCTGGGGTGCACGCACTACCCCGTCCTCTCGGAGGTCATCTCCGGGGTCTTCGACGGGAAGGTGACGCTCATCGATTCCGGGGAATCGACGGCGATGGAAGTGGCCCGCGTGCTGGACGAACACGACATGCGAAACAGCAGCAGGGCCAGGCCGCACGTCAGGTTTTTCGTGAGCGACATTCCCCGGAAGTTCACCGAGGTCGGCGAGAGGTTCCTCGGGCGGACGCTGGGCCGCGTCCGCCGGGCGGAGGGATTTTAGAGAAGACCGGGACACGCGGGTTTCCAACCCCCGACGGCCCGCTGGGGAAACCTGGCTACTCCGGATTGTCGCAGGTTGTCCGGGACCTCCCCGGACTCTCAAGAAGGAAGGTGACTGCATGGAATTGCTGTCCGAAAAAGACATCACTGTAAAACTCGCCGGCCTGCGGGGCTGGACCAGGGAGGGAAAGGAGATCAGGAAGACCTTCGACCTGAAGGACTTCGCCCGCTCGGTCGGGTTCGTCGCCTCGGTGGCGCTCCTGGCCGAAAAGGCCAACCACCACCCGGACATCGACATCAGGTGGAGCAAGGTCTCCCTGGCGCTCTCCACGCACAGCGCCGGCGGTCTGACCGAAAAGGATTTTTCGCTCGCCGCCGGTATCGACGGACTGGAGAAATGATCAGCCGGGAAGAAATCCTCGGAATGTTCCGAGAGACCGGGGCGCTGCTGGAGGGGCATTTCCAGCTGACGAGCGGCCTCCACAGCCCGCATTACTTCCAGTGCGCGAAGGTGCTCCAGTACCCCGAATACACACGGACCCTCTGCGAAGCGATCGTCGGGCAGTACCACGCCCGGGGAGCGGACGCCGTGATCGCGCCCGCCCTCGGCGGGATCGTCGTGGGGCAGGAGGTGGGGAGACAGCTCAACCTCAGGACCATGTTCGCCGAGCGGAAAGACGGCTCCATGCAGCTCCGCCGCGGGTTTTCCATCGCACCGGGGGAGAACATCATCGTCTGCGAGGACGTGGTGACGACGGGAGGTTCGGTCTCGGAGGTGATCACGATCGTTCGCGGCCTCGGAGGCGTCATCGCCGGCGTGGGGGCGATCGTGGACCGCAGCGGCGGGAAGTCGGGCCTGAAGGATTTTTTCGCCCCGCTGGTGATGGACGCGCTCACCTATAAACCGGAAGTCTGCCCCCTCTGCGCGCAGGGAACGCCGGTCGAAAAGCCGGGGAGCAGGAACGCGAAGTGACGCTGAAACTGGTGAAGCGCACCACGGTGTTCGAGGGCCGCGTCTTCGACATCATCGTCGACGACGTGGAATACCCCTCGGGAAACCACTCGGTCAGGGAAGTCGCCCGGCACGCCGGGGGGGCGGTGGTCGTGCCGGTGCTGGACGACGGCGGCCTGGTGATGATCCGGCAACACCGATACCCGCTCGACGAGGTGATCTGGGAACTGCCGGCAGGAAAGCTCGACAGGGGGGAGGACCCCCTCGCCTGCGCGAAACGCGAGCTGGAGGAGGAGACCGGCTACACGGCCGGGGAGTGGAAACTCCTGAATTCGATCTTCACCACGCCCGGTTTCTGCGACGAGGTGCTGCATATCTATCTCGCCCGCGGACTCGCCCCCTCACCCGGCGGGAGGAGACCGGAGGAGGGGGAAGAATCGATGACCGTCCATGAAGTACCCTTCGCGGACGCGGTGGAGATGATCTCGAAGATGGAAATACGGGACGGGAAATCGATCTGCGGCATACTCCAGGCCGCCCCGCTTCTGGGACCACCCGCCCGGGCCGGAGAGGGTGAACGGATGTACCGCGCGGAGATCGCCAGGTGCGTCCATCCGGGGTGCCCGGGGCGTCCCCTGGAACTTTCCTACTATGAGCGGAACAACTGGGCGACATCGGAGATGCAGTGCGACACCTGCCGTACCAGGTTTACGATGAAGTTTGAGATTTAATTTTTCAATGGTTATTTTAACAACGCTTTTTCACAATCATCTGGACGATCAATGCCGGTTATCACACTAGAGAAAGAAGGAAAAACCATCGAGGTGGAGGCGGGCGCGAACCTGAGGAAGACGCTCCTGCAAAACGGCGTCTCCCCGTACAAGGGTCTCGACAGGGTCCTCAACTGCCTCGGGAACGGGCTCTGCGGAACCTGCAGGGTGGAGGTGGCGGACGGCAAGGGTGCATCGCCGATGACTCCCGTCGAGGAATCGGCGCTCGTCGGTTTCTTTCCACTCTACGGCAGGCAGATCCCGAAAAACGTACGGCTCTCGTGCAGGGCCACGGTCACCGGTGACATGACCCTCCGCACCCACCCGGACATCCCGATCGACTGGAAACTCACGAAAGAGCGACTGATCATGACGGCGATCTGGACGTTCTTCGGCGGAGCACTGCTCTTCGTGACCGCACGGCTGCTCCTGGAGATCGCCACCGGGAGATAAACCGGTACAGTCCGGACTTCGAACGTCAACGTGTTCCACGACCCACCGTCATCTCTGGGGTAATCACCCCATATTCCTTATTCCCCTCTTATTTTTATCAATCTGCGGGAATTCCTCTTGACAAGATTCGCAAAATTTAATACAATATTCGTGTAATTTAACGGTGTCTCCCTGATGTTTCAAACAGCAACCATCCGCCGGCATTTACCCGGCCCGATACAAATGGAAGAGCAAACGGAGGAAAGCGGAATAGACCGGAACGAAGGGCGGATCAGAGCCCTGGACCTCCACGATGAAACGGGACAGCTCCTCACCGCCGTGCTGATCAACCTCCAGCACCTCGAAAAACTCACGGACATGGACCGGCTGAAGGACACCGTGCGGGACACCCGGGACCTGATCGAGCTCCTCTTCCATTCGATCCGTTCATACCTCAACGGAGCGGACAGCGTTCCAGCCCGTTTTGGCGATCGCATGCCGGAGATCGTACCCGCCCTCCGGCGGCTCGCGGGCGATTTTTCCCGACGGACCGGGATCGAGATCGATCTGGAGACGGAGTGCGATCCGGAGCGCCTTCCGAGGGAACACAAGGTGGTCATTTACCGCGTCGTGCAGGAGAGCCTCACCAACGTTTTCAAACATTCGGCGGCAAGCCGCGTCACCGTCCGCTGCGGCCGGACGCCGGAGAGAATCCGCCTCGAAATCGAGGACGACGGCCTGAGACCTGAGGGCATCGTCCGCACCGCGTCCGTCAGAGTGGCGGGGGGAGTGAGCGGGGGGAACGGAATGCGGGGGATGCGGGAGCGGATCAGGTTAATCGGCGGGGAGTTCCGGGCGGAACTCGTCACCGGCCGCGGGATGTCGATAGTGGTGGACCTTCCCTACAACATCTCCTGACACCATCAACCATGGAGGAACAAAGATGATCTCGATATTGCTCGCCGACGACCACACCATCGTCCGAAAGGGGTTCCGCCTCCTTCTGGAACATGAACCGGACGTGAACGTCCTCGGCGAGGCGGCGAACGGCCGCGAGGCCGTGGAGATGGCGGTGAAACTCAAACCCGACGTCGTGCTCATGGACATCATGATGCCGGAACTGAACGGTTTCCAGGCCACGCAACGGCTCCGCCTCATGGACGATTCAATCCGCGTGCTGATCCTGTCGATGTATTCGAGCCAGGACCACGTTCACCAGGTGGTCCAGTCCGGGGCGTCGGGATACCTCCTGAAGCAGTGCGCCCCGAGGGACCTTCTCTCAGCGGTGAAGGAGATCGCGGGGGGGAAGACCTACTTCGCCCCGGCGGTGTCGCGCCAGGTGCTCGATTTCAGGAGGCAGTACCGCGCCGACAAGGGTTCGATCCTGACGACACGTGAATTCGAGGTCCTGCAGCTCGTCGCCGAAGGAAAGACCAACAAGGACATCGGGGGTAACCTGTTCATCAGCGTGAAGACGGTCGAGAAACACCGGCAGAGGCTCATGGACAAGCTGGGGATTCATGACGTGGCCGGCCTCACGCGCTACGCGATCGCGCGCGGGATCGTGGACGTCTACTGACCGCTGCCGCCGGCCGGTTCAGGCCGGGGCCGAGGGGCGGCCGGCCGCGGGGAACTCAGGGCAGGCTGATCGAATCGAGGAGTTCGCGGTGGACCACGCCATTGGAGGCCGCGATGGCTTTTCCGCGGATGTCGCACGGGCCGCCCCCGAAGTCTGAGACCGTTCCCCCCGCCTCGGTGACCAGGAGCATCCCCGCGGCGACGTCCCAGGGGGCAAGCCCCACCTCCCAGAACCCCTCGTAACGGCCGCACGCCACGTAGGCGAGGTCGATGGCGGCCGAACCCATCCGCCTGACCGCCTGCGCGGTTTTCAGGACCTTCGCGAACCGTTCGATCGTCCGGTCGGGGTTCTCGCTGATGTTGTAGGGAAAACCGGTCACCAGCAGGCTCCGCCGGATGGTCCCCACCGTCGAGACGCGGACCGGCGCGCCGTTGAGCGTCGTGCCCCCGCCCGATTCGGCGCTGAACAGTTCATCGAGGTTCGGGTCGTAGATGACACCCGCGACGATTTTCCCCCCGTGCTCGATCCCGATGGAGACGCAGAAAACCGGGAAAGCGTGCGTGTAATTCGTCGTCCCGTCGAGGGGATCGATGACCCACCGGTACCCGGAGGTGCCGGAGCCGGCCTTTCCGCTTTCCTCCGCAAGGATATCGTCGCCGGGGAATTTCGACCGGACGGCCGCGATGATCATCGCCTCAGAGCCCCTGTCGATTTCGGTGACGAGGTTCTTGCCCCCGTCGTCCTTGTCCGTGACCGACCGGACCTTCCCGAGGTTTTCGATGAGGAAGCGTCCCGCCGCGCGGGCGGCGTCAATCGCGGTGGTGAGTCTTGAAGTT
>QJVY01000145.1 GCA_003235555.1 Ignavibacteria bacterium
TTGAGACCGGCGAGTTCGGTGGTGATCGCCCCGAGCCGGGAACGCGTCGCGTCGTCCTTCTCCCGTTTGACCGCCTCCCGTTCGATCTCCAGCTGTTTGATGCGCCGCTCGATCTCGTCGAGTTCCCCCGGAAGCGAATCGATTTCGATCCTGAGCTTCGATGCGGCCTCGTCCACCAGGTCGATCGCCTTGTCGGGGAGGAAACGGTCGGAAATGTAGCGGTACCCCAACTGCGCCGCCGCAACGATCGCCCCGTCGGTGATCCGCACCCCGTGGTGGACCTCGTAGCGTTCCTTCAGGCCGCGGAGGATCGAAATGGCGTCCTCCACCGACGGCTCGTCGATCATCACCGGCTGGAAACGGCGTTCCAGCGCCGGGTCCTTCTCGATGTACTTCCGGTACTCATCGATCGTGGTGGCCCCGATCGCGCGGAGCTCACCCTTGGCGAGCGCCGGTTTCAGCATGTTGGCGGCGTCCACCGCTCCCTCGGCCCCGCCGGCCCCGACGAGCGTGTGGAGTTCGTCGATGAACAGCACGATTTCCCCTTCCGCGTCGGCCACTTCCCGGAGGACCGCCTTGATCCTTTCCTCGAATTGTCCCCGGAAACTCGTCCCGGCCACGAGGGACCCCATGTCCAGCGCCACGATCCGCCTCGACTTCAGGCTTTCGGGAACGTCACCCTGGACGATCCGGTGGGCGATCCCCTCGGCGATCGCGGTCTTCCCGACGCCCGGTTCGCCGATGAGCACGGGGTTGTTCTTCGTTCGCCGCGAAAGGACCTGCAGGACCCTGCGGATTTCCTCGTCGCGGCCGATCACCGGATCCAGCTTTCCCTTCCTCGCCAGGTCGTTCAGGTCCCGCCCGAACTTTCCGAGGGCCTGGTATTTTTCCTCCGGGGTCCGGTCGGTCACCCGCTGTTTTCCGCGGACCTCCTTCAGGGCCCTGAAGATCTGGTCCCTGGTGATCCCCTGGTCGGCCAGCAGGCTCCCGGCGGGCGAACGCACGTCGGTCATCGCCAGCAGGAGGTGCTCCGTGCTGACGAAGTCGTCCCTCAGCGCGTGCGCTTCCTTCAGGGCTTTGTCGAAAATCTCCTGGAGACCCCGGCCGATGTAGACCTCGGCGGCGGCGGCACCCCCCAGTTTGGGGAGTTTTTCGATGAGCGCGGGAATTTTGACTTTAATGGCGTCGACGTCGGCCCCGATTTTCCGGAGGACCGGCACGACGACGCCATCGCCGTCCTGGACCATGGCGGCGAGCAGGTGCTCGGGCTCGATCGCCTGGTTGTTGAAACCGGCGGCGATCTCCTGCGCGTTCCTGACCGCCTCCTGTGATTTGATCGTGAATTTCTGAAAGTTCATATGCCTGTTCTCCCTGTACCCATAAAAAAAACCGCCCGTGAATCTCTTCGCGGGCGGTTCGCTGTATTATGACCGCCCTTCGGAGAGCGGAACCGAAGGAGTTACTTCTCCTTGTCCTTGTCGTCCACGACTTCGAACGACGCGTCCTCGACGACCTTTTCGTCCTTCTTCGATTTCGCCTCTCCCGGGCCCTGCGCCGGACCCGCGCCGGGACCACCCGGCGGGGGCTCCCCGGGGCCGCCTTTTCCTCCCGCGGTCGCGCTCTGGTACATCGCCGAAGAAGCCTCGCTCCAGACCGCGTTCAAGGCGTCCATCTTCGTCTTGATTTCGGAGGTGACACCCGCCTTCACGGCGGCGTCGAGCTCGTCCGCGGCCTTCTCGACCTTCGCCTTCTGGTCCGCGGGGACCTTGTCGCCGAACTCCCCGAGGTGTTTCCTGGTCTGGAACACCAGGTTGTCCGCCTGGTTCCTTGTCTCGATCTCTTCCTTCTTCTTCCGGTCGTCCGCCGCGTGGGCTGTCGCGTCCTGCTTCATCTTCTCGACCTCCTCCTTGCTCAGACCGCTGGAGGCGGTGATCCTGATACTCTGCTCCTTGTTGGTGGCCTTGTCCTTGGCCATGACGTGGAGCATCCCGTTCGCGTCGATGTCGAAGGTCACTTCGACCTGCGGCACGCCGCGCGGCGCGGGGGGGATGCCGTCGAGGTGGAACCGTCCGAGCGTCCGGTTGTCGATCGCCATGGGGCGTTCGCCCTGCAGGATGTGGATCTCCACCGACGGCTGGTTGTCCGCCGCCGTCGAAAATATTTCGCTCTTCTTGGTCGGGATCGTGGTGTTCGACTGGATCATCGGCGTCAGGACGCCTCCGAGTGTTTCGATCCCGAGCGTGAGTGGGGTGACGTCCAGCAGGAGCACGTCGGAGACGTCGCCGGAAAGCACCCCGCCCTGGATGGCGGCGCCCACGGCCACCACCTCGTCGGGGTTGACACCCTTGTGCCCCTCCTTCGAGAAGATGTCCTTCACCAGCTGCTGGATCCGCGGCACGCGGGTCATCCCGCCCACGAGGATCACCTCGTCGATGTCGGAGGGGTTCAACTCCGCGTCCTTGAGCGCGCTCTCCACGGGGGGGATGCAGCGCTTGACGAGGTCGTCGACCAGCTGTTCGAACTTCGCCCTGGTGATGTTCATGTTGAGATGTTTCGGTCCGTCGGCGGTCGCCGTGATGAACGGCAGGTTGACCTCGGTCTGCATGAGCTGCGAGAGCTCCATTTTCGCCTTCTCGGCGGCCTCGCGCAGACGCTGCAACGACATCGGGTCCTTGCGGAGGTCAATGCCCTCCTGTTTCCTGAATTCGTCGGCGATGTACTCCAGTATCCGGAAGTCGAAATTGTCCCCTCCCAGGTGGGTGTCGCCGTTCGTGGATTTCACTTCGAAGACGCCTTCGCCCAGCTCGAGGATCGAGATGTCGAACGTTCCGCCGCCAAGGTCGAAGACCGCGACCTTCAGGTCCTTGCCCTTCTTGTCGAGCCCGTAGGCCAGCGCCGCCGCTGTCGGTTCGTTGATGATCCGCCGGACGTTCAACCCGGCGATCTCACCCGCCTCGATGGTCGCCTGCCGCTGGGCGTCGTTGAAATACGCCGGCACGGTGACGACGGCCTCGGTGATTTTGGAACCGAGGTAATCCTCTGCCGTCTGTTTCATCTTCTGGAGGATCATCGCGCTGATTTCCGGCGGCGAGTACACGCGGTCCCCGATTTTGACGCGTGCGGTGTTGTTGTCCCCCTTCACCACCTCGTAGGGCACGAGTTTCATTTCCTCGTTGACTTCGTTCTGGAAGCGGCCCATGAAGCGCTTGATCGAGGAGACGGTGTTGGCCGGGTTCGTCACGGCCTGACGCTTGGCGGCCTGCCCGACGAGCCTCTCCCCGCTTTTGGCGAACCCGACGACCGAAGGGGTCGTCCGCGCGCCCTCTGCGCTGGGGATCACCACAGGGTCGTTACCCTCCATGACGGCGACTACCGAGTTGGTCGTTCCGAGATCTATTCCGATAATTTTACTAGACATAGTCGATAACCTTCATGTAAATGTAGAAATTCTATTAATTAAGGCTACAATAGACGTGCCAACATAAAATTCGCCATATTTGCAAAAAAATACATATATTTTATCGCTACAAACCTTTAGTCGACCGGAAAATTCCGTCAGTGTGTCAGAAAAAACG
>QJVY01000074.1 GCA_003235555.1 Ignavibacteria bacterium
GACGCGACGCGTTCCCGGCTCGGGGCGATCACCACCGAACTCGCCGGTCTCAACGAAACCCGTTCGGAACTGCGCGCCCACTGGCAGATCGAGAAAAAACTCATCGGTTCGATCAGGGAAATGAAGGGAGAGATCGAACAGCTCAGGACCGAGGCGGAAAAGCTCGAGCGCGAGGGGAACCTTGCCGGCGTCGCGGAGATCCGGTACGGCAAGATCGCGGCACTGGAGAGCCGGCTGAAGGAGGCGGGCGCGGAACTCACCTCCGCACAGAAAAACAAGAAAATGCTGAAGGAGGAGGTGGACGCAGAGGACATCGCCGACATCGTTTCGCGCTGGACGGGCATCCCGGTGGCCCGTATGCTCGAGAGCGAGCGTACGAAGCTCCTGCACCTCGAGGACCGGATACACGAGCGTCTCGTGAACCAGGAGGACGCCGTCCGGTCGATCAGCGAAGCGATCCGCCGGAGCAGGGCGGGGTTGCAGGACGAGAAACGGCCGATCGGTTCGTTTATATTTTTAGGGAGCACCGGCGTCGGGAAGACCGAACTCGCCAGGGCCCTTGCCGACTACCTGTTCAACGACGAAAACGCCCTCGTCCGGATCGACATGAGCGAATACATGGAGAAATACAGCGTCTCCCGGCTGATCGGCGCCCCGCCGGGGTACGTCGGTTACGAGGAGGGGGGACAGCTCACCGAGGCGGTGAGGCGGAAACCCTATGCCGTCGTCCTCCTCGACGAGATCGAGAAGGCCCATCCCGACGTGTTCAACGTCCTCCTGCAACTGCTCGACGACGGCCGGCTCACCGACGGACAGGGGCGGACGGTGAATTTCCGGAACACCATCGTGATCATGACGTCGAACCTCGGGTCGCACCTCATCCAGCAGAAGCTCATCTCCGGCGCGGACCGGAACGGGGGCCTCGATTCCCTCTACGACGAACTCCGCCTCGAACTCTCGGACCTGCTGAGGCAGTCGCTCAGGCCGGAATTCCTCAACCGGATCGACGAGGTGATCCTGTTCAAACTCCTCGGCGAAGCGGACCTCCGGAAGATCGTCGACCTGCAGGTGGACCGCGTGAGGGAGATGCTCGGCCGGAAGGGCATCACGCTGGCGCTCAGCGACGGCGCGAAAGACTGGCTGGCCAGGCTGGGCCACGACCCGGCCCACGGCGCCCGTCCGCTGAAGAGGATCATCCAGAAACACCTGGTCAACATGCTGAGCGAAATGCTCCTCGCCGGCGAGATCGCCGACGGGGACGCCCTGGAGGTGTCGCCGGGGGACGAGGGGAAGCTGAAGGTGTCCGTCCTCAGGCCGGAAGTCGTGCAGCAGCCCGAATCCTGACCGTCCCGCACCTGAAGGTGTTCCGGCAACCCGCCGCCGCGCCGTGCGCCGCCCGGAATACCCGGGACGTTGCTAGTTCCTCCCCTTTTTAGTACTTTTGGTGAACTTTTTCAATCACCGATCACGATCATCGATGGTATCCCTGATCATCCACGGCGGCGCGTGGAACATTCCCGACGAAACACTGGACGCCCACCGTCAGGGCGTCCGGAAGGCGCTCGACAGGGGATGGGCCCTCCTCGCGGGGGGAGGTTCGGCGATCGACGCCGTCGAACAATCGATCTGCGCGATGGAGTCCGACGGCACGTTCGACGCCGGGAAGGGGTCCCACCTGAACGCGGACGGTTTCGTCGAGCTCGACGCGAGCATCATGGAGGGGCACTCCTACCGGTGCGGCGCCGTCGCCGCCGTGCGGAGAATCATGCACCCCGTCTCCCTGGCGAGAAAAATCATGGAGGAGACCGAACACATCCTGCTGGTGGGCGAGGGCGCCGAACGGTTCGCCGCGAACAACGGCGTACCGCTCTGCGAGGGGTCCGAACTCGTGACCGGGAGGGAAAGGGCTCTGTGGGAGTCGGTCAGGGGAAAGGCGGGGTTCCAGTCGAGCCACGCGTTTTCGAAACGGCCGGGTGACACGGTCGGAGCCGTCGCGTTCGACCGGTCGGGAAACATCTGCGTCGGCACCTCGACGGGAGGGACGCTGAACAAGTTCCCGGGGAGGGTGGGAGATTCGCCGCTGATCGGTTGCGGCTCCTACGCCGAAAACGCCATCGGGGGAGTTTCCACGACCGGCTGGGGGGAGGGGATGATCAGGATCGTCCTGGCGAAGACCATCATCGACCACATGGCCGCGAACGGGAACGATCCCCAGGAGGCCGCCGCGCACGGCATCGGGCTGCTCAGGGAGAAGGTCGACGGGAGGGGCGGCGTCATCGTGCTCAATCGCGAGGGGCGGCCCGGCGTCGCCTTCAGCACGCCGAGAATGGCATTCGCGCTCATGAACGAAGAGATGACCGAACCGCGCGTGGAGGTATGAAGCCGGCCTCCCTCGCCGGCCACGTCCTCGAACTCCTCATGCTCGCCGACCGCCGGGCGACACCCGTCGACCGGATCGTCTCGGAGTTTTTCAGGGAGCGACGCTACCTCGGATCACGCGACCGCCGCGCCGTCTCCGACACCCTCTTCGGTTTCATCAGGCACCGCCGTACCGTGGAGGTCCTCCTCGAAGGGTTCATTGCCGCGGAGGGATCATACGCGCCGATCGACGAATCTCCCCGCCGGTACGTACCGCTCCTGGTGATCTACTCGGTGATCTTCCCCGGTCTCTTCCCCGATTTCCCGGATCTCTCCGATCTCCGGGCCCTCTGGACACCCTATTTCCCCGACCTGGATCCGGAACCCCTGGTCTCCTGGACCCGCGGGAACGCGGGACTCGGTTTTCTCGACGAAGCCCCGGCCGTCACGCTCGCCGTCCGCCACTCTTTCCAGGACTGGATGGTGGCGGAGTGGATGGAACGATGGCCGGCGGAAATCGAGCCGCTCCTCGACGCCCTCAACCGACCGGGTGAGGTTTCGTTGCGCGTCAATAGGCTGAAAGGCGACAGGGAGTCGTTGTTGAAACGGCTTTCGGAGGAGGGGATCGGAGCGACGGCGACGGCCTACCCGCCGCAGGGCGTGACGATCACGAAGCGCTTCAACCAGAACGCGAGCGCCGCTTTCAAGGAGGGGCTGTTCGAGGTCCAGGACGCCGGCAGCCAGGTGGTTTCGATCGCCTGCGACCCGAAACCCGGCCACCTGGTGATCGACGGATGCGCAGGGGCCGGGGGTAAGACCCTGCACCTCGCCGACCTCATGAACAACACCGGCAACATAATCGCCATCGACACCGACCCGGGGAGACTGCGCCAGCTGCAGAGGCGGACCGATCGGGCCGGCGTGACGATCATCGAACCTTCCCTGCGGAAAGATTTCCGGCAACGGGACTACGAGGGGCGGGCCGATCTTGTCCTCGTGGACGCCCCCTGCAGCGGGAGCGGAACCATCCGGAGGAATCCCGCGTTGAAGTGGAACGTGAGCGAGGAGGCGGTCGGCCGGTACGCGGACCGCCAGGCTGACCTGCTCGACGGCTACGCGCCGCTGGTCCGGAAGGGGGGAAAACTCGTCTATTCGACGTGCAGCCTCTTCAGGACGGAAAACGAAGAGGTGGTCGGACGTTTCCTC
>QJVY01000177.1 GCA_003235555.1 Ignavibacteria bacterium
CGGGCTGACCATGAAAAAATACCAGAATTTCATCAACGGCAAATGGGTCGACGCCAAATCGGGCGCGACGTTCGAGAACCACAACCCCGCCAACTGGGACGAGGTGATCGGCACCTTCCCGAAATCGGGAAAGGAGGACGTCGAGGAGGCGGTGCAGGCGGCGCGGAGGGCGTTCGACAGGTGGCGGCTGATGCCCGCCCCCAAGCGCGGCGATTTCCTGAAAACCGTCGGGGACATCATGGTGGCGCGCAAGGAGGAAATCGCGACGCTCATGACGCGCGAAATGGGCAAGGTCCTCGCCGAAACGCGCGGCGACACGCAGGAGGGGATCGACACCGCCTACTACGCGGCCTCCGAGGGGCGCAGGCTTTTCGGTCACACGGTGCCGTCGGAGCTGCCCAACAAGTTCAACATGGCGTTGAGGGTGCCGATCGGCGTGGCGGGGATCGTCACCCCCTGGAACTTCCCGATGGCCATCCCCACCTGGAAGATCTTCCCGGCGATCCTCTGCGGCAACACGGTGGTCTTCAAACCGGCCTCCGATACCCCGGCCACCGCGACCCTTTTGGTCGAGATCCTGGCCGAAGCGGGGGTCCCCGAAGGGGTCGTAAACATCGTGCACGGCGGCGGGAGCGTCGTCGGCAACGCGATCGTCGACCACCACGAGGTTGACCTGGTGAGCTTCACCGGCTCGACGCTCGTCGGCAAGAAAATCTCCGAGATGGCGAGCAGGACGCTCAAGCGCGTGTCGCTGGAACTGGGCGGAAAAAATGCGCAGATCGTGATGGACGACGCCGATCTGAACCTGGCGATGGACGGCGTGCTCTGGGGGGCCTTCGGCACCACGGGGCAGAGGTGCACGGCCACAAGCCGGTTGCTCCTGCATGACAGGATCTACGAGAAGTTTATGGCGGAGCTTACAGACCGCGCGAAGGCGCTGCGGCTCGGCGACGGGCTGAAGCCCGAAACGCAGGTGGGGCCCTGCATCAACGAGGGTCAGCGGAACACCGTCCAGGAGTACGTGGAGATCGGCAACAAGGAGGGCGCGACGCCGGTCTGCGGGGGAAGCGTCGCGATCGGCGAGGACCTGAAGAAGGGCTGGTTCTACCAGCCGACGATCTTCACCGGCGTGAAACCGGCGATGCGCATCGCCAAAGAAGAGATCTTCGGGCCGGTGTTATCCGTGATCAAGATCAGCTCGATCGAGGAAGGGATCTCGGTCCTGAACGACACGATCTACGGCCTCTCGAGCTCGGTCTACACCAAGGACGTCAACAAGGCCTTCCGCGCGATCAGGGACATCAAAGCGGGCATTACCTATATCAACGGCCCGACGATCGGCGCCGAGGCGCACATGCCCTTCGGCGGCGTGAAGCAGACCGGCAACGGCCACCGCGAAGGGGGCTGGACGGTCTTCGAGTTTTTCAGCGAGTGGAAGACCGTCTACATCGACTACAGCGGGAAGCTCCAAAGGGCCCAGATCGACAACTCATAGGCGGACGGCTCCCGCCGGTAAAGCCCCTCCCGGATCATTCAGGGAGCAGCACGCGGGACCGAACCCGGGAGGTCCCTCCGTCAGAGGCCTTCCGGAAGGGTGGGCGGCGGAACCACCTCCATCTTCACCGCGGTGAACGAACCGGTGTAGGTCGGCCCGATAAACGTCACCCAGTCCCACTGCCCGCTGTAGACCCCCGCGGCCATCCTCCCATACAGGAACACGTTGTTGTCCGCCCACCCCGGGTTCAGGTTCAGCGTCACCACGCCTCCGTCAATCCACCCTTCGAACGTACCGACGCCGATCTGCGGTCCGTATCCCTCCGGGCCGTCCAGCTCCCACGTTCCCCTTGCCGATGTCGAGTCGACGCTTTTGAACTCGAGCGTGCCCGTGATCAACACCGCGCCGAGGCTGTCGTACCCGGTGTACCGGTACATCCCCACGATGCTCGTGTCGCCCGGCCCCGGGTTGTAGGGTGCCTCCACGCGGAAACCGAGGATGAGCATGGTCCGGAGGTCGCGGTCCCGGACGTGCAGGTAGATCGTGTCCCCCCGCGGGCAGGAGCAGGCATCGCAGACGCCCAGGCCATTCGGGATGGAGAGGGCCTCGTCGACGTCCACCCCGAGGCCGGCGTAGTAGAGTCTGATGATGATCAGCTGCGAATCGATCTCCCGGGGATAGGCCAGGTAATCGTTCGCGTGACTGGCCAGCCAGTCCAACTCCCAGGGGTTCTGGAGGCACTGCACCGGGTCGATGGCGACCCAGGTCCGGTTGGGGAGGATCAGCGCGCCCCCCCCGGTCCCGTCGCACGAGGAGAAAGAGGCCGGCGCGGTCAGCAGGATGAAGAGCGCGGCGGCGGTTTTGAGCCGGTCGGATATCGTTTTCATCGCATCGTTCCTTCGTTAATGTACACGCGGAGATTCAGTGTGGGATATTTCGGAAAAAGGCTCGCCTGCCTGACCTCGGCGGTCCACATCTGCCGGAGGTCCGGCGTGTCGGTCAGCTGCCAGTCGAAGAGGTCGACCAGGCCGTAGGCGTTGACCATCCGAAGGGTCAACGCGACCGGGGTGCGCCCGGCCGCAAAGGTTTTCGTGACGCCGACCTCCACGCGCTGGAAGCCCGCCAGCCGGCCGCCGTTCAGGTCGTACTCCCTCACGCCGCCGAACCCCCCGGCGATCTCACCCTTCTGGTTGAACGACGGGGACTGGTCGGAGGCGACCGCCGCCAGCGCGTCCAGGGTCCACCCCGGGGCGACGGCGACCTCCAGCCCGGCGGCCACCTCGTGGCGCCGGTGGAAGCGTGGGACGAACGGGAGTCCGCCGTTCAGTTCGTCGAACCTGCGGGTGAGCCAGGAGAGGTTGTACCGCAGGAAGCCGGTGAGGACGCCCCGGCTCCGGTGGAGGCCCAGCTGCACCCCCCAGGCCTTCTCGGTCCCGGAGAGGGCGACGTCGTCGAGCGTGATGGAGGGATCGGGGTTCGGGTCGAAGAGGAATTCGTGCGCGTTCTTCGTCAGGCGGTAGTAGGCGTCGATCCCCGCAGTGAACCCGTCGTCAAAACTGTATTCGGCGCCGAGCGTCCCCTGGTGGGAGGTGGAAGGGTCGACCGCGGAGTCCGACGGATACCAGAAGATCGTCGGATAAAATAAAAATATCCCGCTGTTGCGGTAGGGATGGAGGTACTGCGTGACAGACGTCAGCGAGGCGTGCACTCCGACCCTGTCGGCGGGGGAGACAAAAATGCTGAACCGGGGGTCGACGCCGGAACGCGATCCGTCGTTCGTTACAAAGCTCGTCGCCCGCATGCCGATCTCGGCGAGGACGTCGGACGTCACCCGCCACTGGTCCTGCATGTAGACCGACAGCTCCCAGGATGTGCTGCGGTCCCAGGGGAGGACGGCGCCTTGAATCGTGAAGGGGCTGACCGAACCCGACATGCCGTGCCGCACGACGCTCACGCCACCCTGCACCGTGTGCCAGTCGTCGTAGTAGTGCTCGGCGTCCGCCCGCATGTGGAAATCCCCGATCCGGTATTCCGAACGGTACGACGGGTTGCCGAGTGCGACGAAATTCATCAGGTCGTGCGTGGCGGTGAAGTCGTAACCGGTGAACCCGCCGGAGACCTGCACGAAGAGCGACGGGGGGATGACGCCCGCCCATCGCAGCGACAACGCGGCGTTCCGCCAGTTGAGGTGGTTCGCGAGCGCGGCCGATTCGCTCCGCGGCCTGTTGCCGTACGAGTCCCTCCCGAAATATCCCGTGAGGAAAAGCCGCCCGGTGCCGGAGGTCCGGAGTGTCAGCTTCGACAGGATTTCAGACGCGTGCGCGTCGGAGAGGGGTCCGCCCCCGGGGTCGAACGGGCCGGTGAGGCTGGGATACCCCTGGCGGCCCGAGACCATGAAGGTCGTCGCGCCGGCCACCGGGCCGTTGAGCATGATGGACGATCCGAGCGTCCCGGCGGTCCCCACGCCGGAGAGGCGGGCCATTGAACCTTCGCGCAGCGACAGATCCAGAATGCCGCCGATCCTTCCGCCGTAGGCCGGCGGAATCCCCCCCGACCTCGGCTCGATGTCGTTGAGGGCCCCCTCGCTGAAGGTGGAGACCAGCGCCCCGTGGTGCGAGGGGTTGTAGATCCGCACCCCGTCGATGAAATACTGGTTCTGGTCGGCGGGGGTGGCGGGGACGTAGACGCCGTGGGAGACCGCTTCGGAAATCGAGAACGCGGACCTCCACCCCCGGATGACGACCTCGTCCATGCGGATTTCCTTCTCAACCAGTTGAACCGGGACCTCGATCGAGGATCCTGGTTCAACACTGCACGGTGTGCTATTCGGGCGATACCCGATCATGCGGACGGAGAGATAGTACTTTCCGGGTGAGATATCGGGGAGCGAGAAGAAACCCGAGCCGTTGGTTTGACGGGTTTTCGACGGAGGTGATGGGACGATCCGGCCGTCGGCGCCGGTCACGGCATCGGTGCCGGTACCCGCACCGGCGTCGGAACCGAGGACCGTCCTGAGATCATCCCCGTGGTCGTGATATAGCAGCACGGCGGCGCCGGCCACCGGTTCTCCGGTCACCGAATCGCGGACCGTGCCATAGAGCGTTCCCCGCGGTGCCGGTTCGACGGCCGCGCGTTTGGAGATGACATACTGCCGGTTGATCCGTTTCCAGGTCAACCCCGTTTCTTCCAGCATGTCGTCCAGCAGCTGTTCGATTGTACAGCCGTCACAGTCGACCGAAACGATTTTGTCACGGACGTCGCCGTCCAGATAGACGAGCGGAATGTCGAACCCCGTGACGAGCGTTTCGCAGACGGCTCCCAGCTTGTAGCGGTCCATTTTGAGTGTAATCGGCCGGTCCTGCGCCGTTGCGGGGAGCGCCATAAAAAGAAACGCAAGGGCGGTGAGCGCCGCTGTGACCGGCACGTCTTTAATAGAGTATGTACGTCGCGTTCTCATAACGGTAATTGCGGCCCGTGAGGGCGCAGATGCTCGCAATCACGCTCCTGACGTCGTGCGCGATGAAGGCGCCGGAGACGGTGAGCGCGCCGATGGCGGCGTCCTCGATGGTGATCCGCACGTCGAAGCTGTTTTCGATTTCGTCGCAGACCGAGGCGACGGGTATATTCGTGAAGATGAGCGTCCGCTCCGTCCACCCGGGATAGGCGGGGTGGGCGATCTTTCTCACCGGCATGGGGGCCTCGTTCCGCACGCCGGCCAGCGCCTCACCCGCAGTAATTCGAATCGTCGTGTCCATTCCGGGCATCGGGACGACCGTCTCCACGGATCCTTCCGTGACGCCGACCTCGTACCGGTCCTGCCTCACCCGCACGTTGAACTTCGTGCCGGTGACGGTGACCGACCCGGCGTCGGTCGTGACGGTAAAGGGCGCGTCGAGGTGCCGGACCGAGAAGTATGCTTCCCCCGAGAGCGCGACCTCGCGGGCGCCGGCAAAGGCGGACGCGTCGAAATCAAGCGAACTCGTATGGTTCAACAGGACTTCGGAGCCGTCGGGGAGGACGATGGACGATTGTTCGCCACGCGAAGTGGCGAAATGCTCCAACTGCGGCGCGCGGTTGAGGGGATGGTTGATAATCAACAGCGCCAGCGCGATCGCTGCCACCGCGGCGTAGGCGAAACGCGGCGTCGCGAAGCGGATCCGCGCAGGGAGCCGGGTGCGGACGCCTTCCGGCCGGTTTTGGATCGCCGTTTCCAGTCGCGACCATTGGTTCTTCGTGTCGGGGAGGGCGCCGAGGGCGTGCCGGTAGGAGGTGGAGACCAGGCGTTCAAGATCCGCGGCGGTCGGGGTGTCCGGACCACCGGCCGGTGGATTCGGGCCGTCGGTTGCGGCCGGTTTTCTTCTGAAGTAACGGAGAATGCTCATGAAGATCCCGATGAAATCACGGTATCGTTTCGAGGCTGCAGAGATCGAACAGGATATACCCGGAGCTCCACTGGTCGGGGTTCCCCTGGAGCTGCACGATGATCGAATCGGCGGTTCCCGCGGGGATCGTGACGTCGAATTGCCCGTAGGTCCAGACCGAATCCGAAAAATGGAGATAACGGTGGAGGGTGTCAACGCCGTTTTTCGTGGTGTGAACGCTCATCCACCCGCCGGCGAAGAGCCCGCCGGTCCTGACGGCCTTCCCCCAGACCGCGAGGCGGTAGCGGTCACGGCCCGGGACGGGAGGGAGCGAGTAGCGGATGGTCCCGGGAAATGTCCACACATTCCGCAGGGCGACCGAGTACATCCCGCCCCCCGGTGGAACATCGTTCACAAAATTGACGTATGCCGTATCGTCGATGACGACGGTCCAGCCGTCGAGCGTCGGGGCGTTCTTATACTCGAACGATTCGTTCGAGATCAGGTTGCCGCCGGCAGGGGGCCAGACGCCGTAGATCGTGTTGTCTGAGCAGCCGGTAAGGGCCAGGAGTATCGCGGTGCTTAGACTGACCAGCGTTGACGCGCGGGGGAGATATGTCGCGAGTGTACCCATGTATATATATAACGATCGAGTCCAACGGTACACCCATACCCCCGGGGGAATAATTATTGCCGGTCAATCACTGAACTTCTCCCAGTACCCGCATTTTTCCATGAATTTCCGGTAATCCGTCAGGGAAAGGAGTTCGGAGGTCGCCCGGTCGATGTCCGTGGCGCGTTTATAATAATGCCCAACGATGAACGACCCCAGGACATACCCCACGTCCCTCGGCTGTTCCGGGTCGGCCGGATCCTCCCACATCCAGTCTCCGGTCTCCTTCCCGTACATTTCCCCCCGGAACCGCTCCCAGAGTTCACGCTCATGGATCCGCGTGAAAGAGGAGGCCGGCTCCTGGGTCAATTCCCCGGTGATGAGGTCCGCGAAGAACTCGGCGATCCCTTCGCGAAGCGTGATCGCAAGGAGGCTCTTCTCGTCGTTGTAGATGGCGAGGTATTTCTCCAGCGAACCGATCGTGTTCAACTGGTTCAGGTGTACCAGTTCGTGGATGACGTGCGCCTTTAAGCCGGGATCGACAACCTTCACCGCTTCCTTTTCGATGGTGACCAGCTGGCCCTCGACCGAACCGGACCCGATGCCGCGTCTGATGTCGACCAGGTACCAGGTCGGCGGGAAAACGACGCCGGGGATGAACCGTGTGGTTTTTTTGAAATACGCCCGAATCGAGTCCTCCTGAGATTTCAGCCATTGCATCTTGTCAGGAATGGCGCGGTAGTCCCCGGGATGCTTGCTGATCGCGGTGCGGAGTTTGTCGGCGGTGAGGTCGTACTTTTCGATGAAAATCCTCAGCCCCGGCGTCCCCTTGTCGATGTACTCCTTTTGAAGTACCCCGACGGTGTCGTCGGTCGATTCAAGCATTTTGAAAGCCCGGTTGAAATTCACAATGTCGTCGTAGACAATTTTGGCCTTTTCGGGATCTGGGGTGCTGGAAACGATCTGCGCCTGGGCGCGATATGGGAGGATCATCCAAACGATCAGGACGCTGCCTACTGATACCAGTCTTCTCATGACGTTTTCTCCGAATTGGGCGTATGTATCCCCTGATTGGGCGTCTTGATTTTTAGACCCGAAACCGGCGGTCAGGGTTTCGCCGCACTCCGGCCGGTCCGTTCAGATTGCCCTTCACCGGTCAAATAAATATCTTCCCGTAGGTAGCCCCATGGAAGATCACAATGATAGACGGCTCCTCGCCGCGGTGAGGGCATCCGACGTGGGGGCGTTTCGGTTGATGTTCGAGAAATACCAGCCCGCGCTGTTCCGGGCGATATTGGCCCGCGTCCGGGACGAACCTCTGGCGCACGACATCGTCCAGGAGACCTTCGCCCGGGTATGGGAACACCGCGCGAAGATCCAGCCCCGCCTGCCGTTTTTCGCCTATATCTTCCGGATCGCCACGAACCTCCTGAAGGACCAGGCCAGGCACACGCAGGCCCGGGCCCGGCTCGGCGGCGAGGCCGAAAACGCGCTCTACCCCCGGGCGCCGCTGACGGACGAACAGTACGAGGCGCGGGAACTGGAGGAGAAGATCCGGACGATCGTCGACACAGAACTGGGGGAGCGCTGCCGGATGGTGTTCTTATTGAGCAGGGCGGGGGGGAAGACCAACCGCGAGATCGCCGCGATGCTGAACCTCCGGTTGAAAACCGTCGAAAACCAGATCACGCACGCCCTGAAGATCTTGAGGCGGAAACTCGGGGGTGGATGAAAAAAATGCCTCCCCGATCTCCGGGGAGGCACCTTCAATCGCAGAACCCGTACCGGGCCGCGTTATTTCATCAGCATCATTTTCTTGACGTCGCTGAATGAGGTCGATTGCATCCGGTAGAAATACACGCCGCTCGGCAGTGAACCCCCGTCGAAGGTGACCTCGTGGCGGCCGGGGGCCATCAGGCCGTCGACGAGCGTCGCGACCCTCTGGCCGATAACGTTGAACACCGTCAGCGTCACGTGGTCGGTCACCGGCAGCTCGAACCGGATCATCGCCGACGGATTGAAGGGGTTGGGATACGACTGGTGGAGGGACGCCACGCGCGGGAGTGTTTCGACCGGCCCGCCTTCCACGCCGGTCGGCGTGCCGAGAGCGATGACCGGAGCCCACCCGGTGTTGTTGTCTTCGTGGACCTCGCCGGTGATCGCGTCGTCGGGGTCGATGACGGCGTAGATCCGCTCGGTGGTGAGCGACAACCCCAACGGAATGTGCCACGTGACGACGGCGTTACGCGACGTCCTGGGGGCGATGGCGGAGTCGATGATCCCGTCGCCGATCAGCGTCCCGCCGGTGGCCGGATCACCCTTGTAGAACCTCACCGTCACCGGCGCGGGGATCTCGGCCAGGCCGAGGTTCCGGACCCGCGCCGCGATCCTGATCGAATCACCCTCCCGCGGTTCCGTTTTGCTCAACACGATGTCCCGTGAACGCTGCCGGTACGACGGATCGTTCGACGGCAGCGGATAACCCTTCTGCGTATCGTAGCGCCACGGCAGGCTGAAGGCCGGATCGGCCTTCCCGCCGTAGTAGGTCTGCCAGATGGAGCCGGACCCGACCGGAAGGGGCGACACCTTGTAATCGAGCGTGAGCGCACCGGTCTGGGACCAGTACGCGTATGGTTTGATATAGTAGGTTCCGGAGCCGCCGTACTGGGTCCCGATGTGTCCGAAATCGCCGCGGACCTCGAGCGACTGCGAGGCCCTCACCGTCTGCGTCTGGATTTCCTGACGGGCGTAGGTCCCGTTGACGACCACCTCCACGCCGACGTCGAAACCGAAAATTTCCCCTTCCAGGTCGACGGTCCCCCCGATTTCCAGCCCCTCGGAGAGGGTGGAATCCACGCCGGATTCCCGGAAGGACTGTATCTGCAGCGACACGAAACTGGTGCCGGTCGATCCCACGGTCTGCTCGGGGAAGTCGGTGACCACCCGGACGGTGTCGTACGTGTCGGTCAACCGGTAGGAGAGGACGTTCCCGGTCTCGTGGTCGGGATGAAACTGGTTCCCGAGGAGGTTGTCGTCCTTCCCCTCTACCCACAGGGGGCGCGGCGGACCCGGGATCGCCACCAGGAAGTATCCCACCGGCACCGGGTTGAGGCTGTCCATCACGGGGTACTCCCAGAAGTCCATGTCGTAGGTGTAGGCGAAGACCCAGTCGTCGCCGGCGGCGATGCGTCCGGTGGAGACCGTGTAGGTCGTCCCCGCGCCGATCTTGTTGCCGAATTTTTCGCCGTAGATCGCCTTGACCCTCTGCTTGAAGACTCCCTCGGAGAACGTCACCTGGGCGTCCGCCCCCCAGTCTTCGCTGAGTTCGATGGTGAGCGTCGTGTCGCTGGTGGACGACTGGATGTACGTCGAACTGAAACCGCACGACTGGGCGGGGTAACAGTCGCTGAGGTCGATGATCGCGGTGTCGATGATGTCGTAGTGGACCGGTGGCGTATTGACCACCATGACCGGCTGGAAGATGCCGTTCCTCCGGTAATGCGAGGGGGTGCCGAGCCGGACCCTGTCGGCGTCGAAGTCGCCGAGTGTGAGCGCATAGTTCCTCCGGCCGGTGCCGCTCAGGACCGGCATCTCGTTCATGAGCCGGGTTTTCGTCACGAAGTTGCCCGTGGCGGAATCGATCGAAAAGACCGACATCTCGAAATGCTGGATCCCTCCCACGTCGATGTCGACGAAGCTTTTCACGACGACGATCTCGTCGGAGTTGTCGGCGTCGAGGTCGCCCGCGGCCAGGAATTCGTCGCTGTCCTGGTAATCGCCGACGGTGGAGAGGGACCGCTGTTTCGAGAAGGTGGGGATGAGGGCGTCGTCCGTCCGGTAGGTGTAGAGGGTGCTTCCCACCCCGAGCACGAATTCGTCGCGGGCGTCACCGTCGAAATCCCCCGCGGCGATGTCGAGCGGGTAGAGTTCGCTCTCGTTGTTCAGGTCCCGGGAGAGGTGGCCGGGGGCGACGATGACGCTGTTGAGGTCCGTCAGGACGTCCAGGATGTACACGTAGGTGTCGTTCCCCGGTTCGGACTGCGAGTAGGAAAAGGCGAGCGCGATTTCGAGGCCGGGTTCGTTGTTGAAATCGCCCGTCGCCCCGGAGATGATGATGCTGCCGATGCTGTAGGCCGGGTTGGGAGTGACTTCGGCGGAGCCCCTGGGGACGATGGTTCCCAGGGCGTTCACCGAGTAGATTTTCGCGGTCACGGCGTAGCTGGACGGGCCGGTCCGCTTGTCGTAGAGGACCGCAATTTCCCCGAACCCGTCGGCGTCGAAATCACCGGTGACGATGTCGAAGACCCGGTACCCGAGGCCGGGTTCGGTCAGTGTCCCCCCGGGCTGGAGGGTCAGGCTGCCGGAATCGAAGGAGAAGACCGCCAGGTGCAACGTCTCCGCCTCGGCGTACGCGACGATCGCTTCGTCCCGCGGGTCGCCGAAGTAGTTTCCCGTGGTGACCTTGATCGTGCCGTCCACGTCCGGAAGCGAAGCCCGCTCCGTGGTGGTCCAGGTGAAGGTCGCGTACTCGATGTCCGGGACGCTGACGGTGATCGTCTGGCCGGTGTCCTGCCAGGCGCCTATGAAATGCTTGAAGCCGTCTCCCCGGAAATTCCCCGCGGCCACGGCGACCCGCCTGTTGAAGACGGGGGAGTCCACCTGGATGGTTTTGGGGATCAGGAGGGTGGTGTCGTTACCGCCGATGTTCTGCGTCTCGGCGTCGTAGATCCGCTGGTGGAAAAACTGATTGCTGGGGTTCGTCCCCTCGTTCCAGACGAGGACGATCTCGTCGGAGTTGACCAGGTCACGCACGCGGGCGAGCCGGTCGGGGTCCTGCCGGGCACTGAGCGGAGTCGTAAGGATTAGCACCCGGGAAAGGAGGGCGAAGACGAAAAGGAAGCGGTATGAACTATTCATAAGAACGGTTTCCGTATGATATGACGACGGTGAATGGGAAAAAGCCGCCGGTCAACACCC
>QJVY01000241.1 GCA_003235555.1 Ignavibacteria bacterium
TGTCACGGTGAGTGAGGGTACGATCGTGTTTATTTCATAATCGCTGACGTTCGTGCTGGTGTTCTTCATGTCCAGCGGGAGGAAAATCCTTTTTTTCATTTCGTCCTTCCAGCTGTTCCCGGTGACGGCATCCACGATCATCCCCGCGATAATCGGACCGGCGTTCGAATACCTGAACCGCCCGGACGGATCGTAGAGAAAATCGGCGTTCAAATCGTCGATGAGTTCCCGATTGGTTCCTCCGTATCCGAGGAAGGCGGTCTTCCAGATGAACGGTGTGCCGTGTATCCCGTGGGTATGATTCAACAACCGCCGCACGGTGATCTGTTCCGTATCGACGCTGTCCTGCAATGTCAATTCCGGCAGGTGCACATGGATGGATTTGTCAAGGTCGATGATTCCCTCTTCGTTCAGGATGCTCAGCAGCGTCCCGGTGAAGGCCTTCGTCTGCGAGGCGACGTAGATCGGTGAGTTCTCGTCGACCGTCGATGCCCGGCCGTTCAGGATATCATCATTCAGCACATACGAATATGCCAGTCCGTTTTCGTCGACCACCGCGAAGAGGAATTCTCCTGCTACATTGAAATCATTGTACACGGTCCTGATCCCGGATTCGAAGAGGGGAGCGAACTGCGGGTTGGATTGCCGGAAGGCCTGCCGGTTGGCCCCTGAGTTTTCGCTATTTTGACCACATGAATCGAGGGTCACCAGGGCGAGAATAAGACATATCAGTGTGGATGCTGCAGGGATTCTGATGAATCGCATGGTGTTCACCGCCGGGAATGAGTATGAACAGATGTAATGTACATGATATACTCTTTAGACGTGGTCTCGGATCATGGGGTTTCATTGTGAACGATTATTGGGGATTCAGACCCCCGTTCACACCTTGCGGTCCTGCATCCGTCTTTGTACATTTCCGATGTATTCTTACGGCCGTTGAAAATTCGTTTTCAGATGAAACGATGAAACACGGTTCCGCTTTTGTGTTTATGGTTCTCTCCGCGGTAACGCTCTGTTTCCAATCTTCTTCGCGTGCACAGAGACTGATCATTCCGATTACGGGGCGGGACAGCGGCGGCACGAGGTACACGGACACCCTCGGGTGGCATATCAACGCGACGTACTGCATCGACGGGTGGATCGACGACGATCTTTGGGAATATGAACTGCCTCCCAAACCGCCGGGCGGAATCTTCGATTTCAGATTTATCGACCACAGGACGACGGGCGCGTGTCTCGGGGTAGGGACGAGGGTTCACATCCAGTACTGGGATGTCGGAGGGTTTCTCGACACTTTCAGGATAGCTTTTCAGCCGGGGGAGACCGGTTATCCCCTCCGGTTTTCCTGGTCACCACAGGACGGAGTGGGTTTGGCCGAGCTCCGCATCCGCGATCTGTTTGGAGGTTTCTTCGTGGACGTCGACATGCTGACAGATTCGAGTGTTGTCGTCACGAACCCAGCCATCACCATGCTGGATATCGTAGGATTGCGTGTGGTCGAACCGCCCGTCAGCGTCGATGACGCGAGACGGTTCGGGTACTCCCTTGCGCGGAACTACCCGAACCCGTTCAATCCAACGACGACGATATCGTACTCGATACCGTTGGAGGGACCGGTGACTCTGAAGATCTTCGACCTGGCGGGAATCGAAATTTCGACACTGGTTTCGGAGAGGAAGGCGGCCGGAGCGTACAGTGTGGATTGGAGCGCCCGGGGATTCCCGAGCGGCGTCTATGTATATCGAATGATGGCGGGACCGTACACCTCTACGAAGAAAATGCTGGTTATCAAATAAAAAACGAAAAAGAATCCCATGGAAACACCCCCGAAAACCCCGAACCACGCCTTCACACTCGGCGTTTTCGTCCTGGCTGGACTCGGACTGCTCGGCTATTTCATCTCCCACGGGCTGATCGGTATGAGGGAACTGGACCGGACGATCGTCGTGAAGGGACTCTCCGAACGGGAAGTCCCCGCCGACATCGCCATCTGGCCGATCAAGTTCCAGGAAGCCGGCAACGACCTCGGCCTCCTCTACTCGGCCATCCAGAACAAGAACGATCTCGTCGTGGCCTTCCTGAAGAAGAGCGGCTTCGAAGATGGCGAGATCACCGTGTCGCCCCCGTCGATCACGGACAAGAAGGCGCGGGAGTGGGGGTCGTCGGAAGGGGCGGGTTTCAGGTACTCCGGGGCTTCGACCGTCAGCGTGTATACGGAGAAGGTCCGGCTCGTCCTCGATTCCCGGGAGAAACTGCTCGACCTGGGGAAAACTGGGATCGCGATCTCGGGGCAGGATTACGAATCACGGACGACCTTCCTCTACTCGAAGCTGAACGAGATCAAACCCGCGATGATCGAGGAGGCCACAAAAAACGGCAGGGAAGTGGCGATGAAGTTCGCGCAGGATTCCGACAGCAGGCTGGGCAAAATCAAACGCGCTGCACAGGGTCAGTTTTCGATCGAGGACCGGGACCAGAATACACCCCAGGTGAAAAAGGTGCGGGTGGTGTCGACGATCGAATACTATCTCTCCGATTGATGCGTCTCAGTCCTCCGGGACTCCCCGCCGGACCTATCGAATCAGGATCATTTTCCGGACCCCGGAGAATGATCCTGCCGTGAGCCTGTAGAAGTACACTCCCGTCGCGATGTTCTCCGCCGGAACCGACACGGTGTAGTACCCAGCCCCCTGCTCCTGGTCCACCAGGGTCCGCACTTCCTCTCCGAGCGTGTTGTAGAGGACCAGTTTCACCCGTCCCCCTTCGGGCAACTCGTACCTGATCGTCGTCACCGGGTTGAACGGGTTGGGGTAGTTCTGACCGAGCCCGAACGCGGAGGGGATTCCGGAGAGTCCGGGATCCGGGGCAACGTCGGTCACGACATCAGGGTGAAATGCGATGCTCAGGGCCGTGTTGATCCCCAGGGGACCGATGACGGTTCCGACGCCGGTCGCCGTATCGATACTGATCAGCCGGCTCGGGGTCGACAGCCCCGTGCCGACGAGTCCGAGCAGTTTGCCTATGGCGTCGAAGGCGATATCCACCGTTGCCACGTTGAAGCCGGTCCTGCCGACGAGCGTCGTCGTCCCGGAGTCAAGGTTGATCTTATAGACTCCGTCGACGGGCGAACCGAAGCTCACCGCCCCCCAGAGTTCGCCGGTCACCGGATTGAAGTCGATCGTGGAGAGGTTCTTCCCCGTGGCGGCAACCTGCGTCAGCGTATCGATGCCCGGTTCGACCCTGTAAATCGCTCCGGTCAGGCGGGCAACGTACAGGGTGTCGCCGCGGTACGCAATACCCTTCAGGAAGTTCTGCTCCAGCCTGGAAACGGTATGCGCGTCGCCGAGTCCGGCGTTGACCCTCACAAGATCGTATTTCGCAGCCGTTGTCGTTGAATTGATCGCCAGCCCCATCAGCTCGCCGGTGGTGGGGTGCACCCTCAGGTTCAGCAATTGCACGAAGCCCGATGGACCGATGGCCACCGTCGACCCGTCGGAGGGATCGATGGTCCGCAGCCTGCCGGAATCCGCCACTCCGGTGCCCGTGTACATCGTCCCCGATGCCGCGGGTTCGATGACGAACCCGTTCCCGGAGAGGGAAATCCTGACGCCGGGGCGCACCGTGTCATTGCTGTTGACGACGAGCGAATCGCTGAACGCGCCGCTGCGTTCCGGGGAGAAAAACACCCGGACAGTTTCCACCGCGAACGTCGCGACGGACAGCGGGAAGGAGGGCGGGTCCAGGAGGTGGAAATTCGAATCGGGGAGATCGATCGAGGAGACGTTGAGCGAATCGATCCCGTTGCTGGTGATAAAGAACTCCCTCACCTCGCTCGTGTCGCCGACCTCGACCGTGCCAAACGCCATGCCTGAGCGGTTGATGTGGATGAACGCACCGGGAAGCGGCCCCATTTTCACCATGCCCACCCGCGTCTCCCAGTTGTTCTGGGCCTGCGCGTATTCGGTGTTGACCCAGACTGCCAGGGAGTCGGACGGGTCGAGCGCGGCGCCCGAGTAATCGCCCCACCTGTTTCTCCCGCCGGCGACGACGTCATAATTTCCCGCCCCCTCCGCTACGGCTATGCTCGGCGACAGGCCGGGTGGATCGGTGGCTTTGTGGCCCGCGACGTACCCGCCGGGATATTCGGTCAATCCGGATCGTGAATAGGCGATGATGATGTTTCCCTCCGCATCGGCCATCAGGGCGGGATAGTAGTGCCAGAACCCGTCGCCGCCCATCGCGACGTCCTCGAGGTTCTCGCCGGTGTGGGGATTCAGACGAACATACCGTACCGCCGAGAAGGCGTCTCCCGTGCCGCTGGCGACCGAGTGGGCCACCCAGAGAGAACTGTCCCGGTAGACGGCCCTGTGCCGGATGGAGCTTCCGCCCGCTTCGATCGCCGTCCCCCCGTCGAGCTGGCTCGCGTTGTTCGCCGACCGGTATTCGACGACGGAGATGTCCTCGGCCGTCATCGACGGGGTGCCGGTGGGGTCGAGGATCTTCCAGAGGGTGAAAAAGGTCCCCGGTGTGAAGGGCGAAGCGTTGACCATGTAATGTTCGCCGGTATGTCCGAACATGACCGACGGCTGCACCGTGCCCACCGTGATCAGGGTGTGTTCCGGGTCCCGCAGGTCCCAGAAGTCGGTCCACGATACCGGGCCGCCGTCGTTCTTGTAGAGCTGGCTCTTTTCGATCACCCGTACCCTCGAATAGAGGAGGTCCGGATTAAACTCCCTCGATGTGATGTAGATCGCGAGCGAGTCGTAACCCATCTGCGGGTAGTCCGGAAGGTTCCCCGTGGCGGAGTCTCCGAGGCCGGCCGGCAACGACCAGTTGTGCCAGGTCCCGAAGGGGTTCTCGTTGTCGGAGACCGATATTACGAAGCTGTTCGGCTCCGCGAAATTTCCCCCCGCCATGATCCAGCGGTTTTCGAAGTGGTCGTAGACGATCTGCGGGTCGCTGAAACTCAGCGGCGAGGCGACGTTGCCGAACCAGGTTTGCAGGCTCTGCGCGGAGAGCAGGTTCCCCTCCTTGTCCCACACCATGAACGAAGAATTGACCATGCCGATGACGTGATCGGGTCCCGCTGCGAGAATCGGATCGGGGGGAACGGCCCCCGTATTCGTGTTCCCCCGAAAATTCTTCAGGATCACCGGTTGCGCGCCGACCTGCTGCGCGGAACCGAGGGACGGATCGACGATGTAGTTCGATCCCGCAGGGCCCTTCGCCGGCCGCACGTCGGAGGGGGCGGGTAGAAGGATGTCAGGGGTATTGGGCTCATGAGACTCCGTCTCCTGGCCGATGGTCCGGGGAATGTTCTTTCCCGGCACCATCGACAGCGTGATGGAATCGCCGCCGGCCACGGAACCGCTTTTTGGTCCGGCGTAGAGCGGGTCAGGCGTGGACTCGTATATGTCCAGCACCAGGTTGCCACCGGTGGGGACGCCGCCGGTGGGGCCTCCCCCGGCCCACTCGGCAATATGGATGTAGTAGGTGGTTCCGGCCTGGACTTCAGTACCGATCAGGGCCTGCCGGATCGTGCCCGGGATGATGTCGTCGTTGCAATCGACTTCGACCAGGCTTCCGCACGACCCGGTGAACAGTCCCATCGCGATGTCGTAATCGTTGGGCGTACTGTTCTCCGTGCTGAATTTCACATACCTCGTCGAATCGGCGGTGTAGACGAACCAGACGGATTTTCCCCCTCCGGAGTCGGCGCACGCCAGGATCGGATCGGTCGGATCGGGAGTGGCCAGCCGCGTGTTCTGGGAGTAGTTGAAGGGAAGGGTGTCCACGACAACGGCCCCGGTGCACGAATCGTTCACCGGTTGTGCGGAGACGACCCCCGGGATTAAAACCAGTGCGAGGCTAAGAATACAGGAGAAATTTTTCATGCCGATTCGGATCCTCTCGAGTGTTTCGACAAATTAATTCAAATCTAGTGATTAAATGCAGGATAGTCAATCATTTGGAAAATGGGCCGGGCAAAGGCCCCGCCGGGGGGGGGAGGACCGCGGACCTTGATAATGGCGATGGCTCAAATTATATTATCTTTCACCATCACCTCACTCCACAAGGAGCATCCTCTATGAAACGATATTTTATTGAATCTCCGCACTCCGCGGGGGACTGCCTGAGGGTCCTGAAAGACTTTCTGGCCGCCGGTTACCTCACCCACTTCGAATGGGGGTGCAAGGCAAGGGTGCATTCCGGTTGGGCGATGGTCGACGCCGAGAACGAGGCCGAGGCCCGCCTGATGGTGCCGTCACTGATCAGGGACAAGGCGAGGGTCGTCCAACTGACATCCTTCACGAGGGAAAACCTCGAGGAGGAGGAAAGAATTCACAGGGAGAAGCAGGCCAATCGATGATCTCCGGTCACAGGTCGTCCACCATCCACCAGTGATCACAGAGTCCGGATGAACTGCCACCGTCATCAATCAACTCTCATGAAAAACCAGCAGGAAAGGATACTGACAATGAAGATCCGGAAGTGCAGTGCTCTGTTTTTCACCGCATGTTTGAGTTTGGTTTTCTCTTCCGTGCTCACCGCACAGGAGATCGAAGCACTGAAGGGGGTCGAAACGGCGAAGGCGATATTCGACGTCAGGAACGGTAACCCCCAGAAGACCGCGCGTATCCTGCACCTCATTCAACAGACGTACAATGACCTCCAGGCGGCGGGGAAAAAACCCGATTTCAAGGTCGTATTCATGGGCCCCTCGGTCAAACTGCTCTCTTCGAACAGGGAAGGCTTCAGCGAAGAAGACCGGAAACCGCTCGACGCCATCGTCGAATCCATTTCGGGTCTGTCCAAGGCGGGGATCGGCATGGAAATTTGCCGGGTGGCCATGAAGAGTGCGGAGGTGGATCCCGAGACCGTTTCCGGTGAGATCACTCCGGTCGACAATGGGTGGGTTTCCTCCATCGGGTACCAGCTTCAGGGATACGCGCTGTTACCGCTGTATTGAGAGGATGACCTCCTGACCCGGATTGCAGGCCCCGGCCGAACGGCAGTGCATCGGCCGGGGATATCCGTCGAAACGCGGACCCCGATCCTCCCTATCTCACCAGGTTCATTTTCCCGACGAAGACGCTGTTGCCGATCTCGATGCCATAGAAGTATATCCCGCTGGGCAGATCGTGACCGTCGTTCCCGCGGCCGTCCCATGGTATTTCGTACGTTCCCCGTCCGTGCAGAACGATTCTTAAAACCCGCACCACCTGCCCGAGGGTATTATAGATCCTGATCTCCAGCTCCCCGAAAGTGCTGACATTCAGTTGGACCCTTATCGTGGTCGAGGGGTTGAAGGGGTTCGGATAATTTCCGAGCAGGGCGAAATCAGCAGGTCGTTGGTTTACGACATCCGCCGCATCTTCCACGCCGGTGACCACACCCGTAAAACTGGTGAAGGGACTGAGCACACCGTAGGCCTTGCTGATGGCGATGATCTCCGCCTTGAGGGACGCGGCTTCCGGCGAAGCCGGGTTTAACCCGTAATAATGCACGAGGAGGGATTCGATCTTCCTCTTCGCCCAGATCTTCGGGAGGAACTGGTTTCCCGTCACGACGGTGTCGGACAGGACGACGTTGTAGAGGTAGCTTACCGGCTGTCCGAAGGCGGTACCGCTCAGAGTGATCTCCACGGCCCCCCCCTCCTCGTACCTTCCGGCGACGATCATCTGTTTCCCCTTGTACAGGTTGGGGAGGGAATCGGGATAGACCTGGCTGACGACAGGGGGTGAGAAGCTGATGTGACTGTTGAGGAGGACAGGGTTCCGTATTGTCAGGTAGAAACCGGTGATCCGGGAGTAGAGTTCGTCGGTCCCCAGGAACTCCGCCAGCCCCCTGTTATGGCTGGAGATCAGCGTCAGCAGTTGCCCGTTGGCGTCGCCGCCGATTCCGAAACAAAAGAGGTTGATCCTGGTCTCCGAGGCCGCCACAAGTGAATCCACATGGCGGACCAGCGGTTCGAGCGCCGTGATGCCGATGGTGGGCTGTCCGTCGGTGAAAAAGATGATGATGTTGGCTGTACTGTCACTGGCCGTTGCGAATTGCGGTACCGCCGTGGAGAAGACCCCCGAGATGTTCGTGAGGCCCCGTGCGGACAGGGAGCTGATGTATGCAAGGGCGGAGTCCCGGGTCCCCGTCGTGTACTCGACGTGTGACGGCCGGAACGACGTGATAATGTCGTCGAAATCGATCAGGTTGAATCGGTCCCCCGGGTTCAGGTTCTGCACGATGAAGGCCGCCGCATCCCGCGCCTGGACGATCTTCGTACCCGACATGCTCCCCGACCGGTCAATGATGAGGGTGAACACTTTGGAGATGGATTCCGTCGTCGGCCCGGGATCGGGTTCGGCGATGAATGTCATGTACCCCTTTCCGTTGGTATCGGGCACAACGGTGTCAGCGTGAACCGTGCTGTACACGAATAGCCCGAGTTCATTCGAGTTCAGCGTATACCTGATCAGGTAATCCTCGCCGGCCGGTTGTTCATGGTCCTCGATGCCCACCGAGGCAGAGAGTCCGTTGTTGGTGATCTGGTCGATGGTATGTCCGCTGAGGACCACGATGCTGTCGATCGTCCTCTGAGATGAGAGGAAAAATTCAAACCGCTGGAGTTCCAGGGGACCGCTTTGAATGAGGTGATAATCACCTGGATAACGAAAGCTGACATCCCCGAACGCATAGGGCAGCAACTCGACGTAAGTCAGTTCGACGGCAAGCACGGACCCGTTCCCGATGTGTTGTGGAATCGAGAAAAAGAGTGGTGTCTGTCCCAGGTATGCGACCAGGTCCGCGTCGGGGGCCCCGCCGCCGGGCAGGGTCGTATCCTGGCTCCCGCCGGTCACAGACGCTGTTCGCCATACCCCGTCCACGAGCCAGCGGAGCCGGACCGCGCTGGCTTGTTCGGAGAGGGGAAAACCATACTTCACTGTCGCATCCGCCCCTGTGTTGATGAAATATTGCGTGGTCCTGGTGGTCGAGATCTGCCCTTCCACTGACACCTCGATGAGTGTCGAGTCCAGTTCCAGGTATGTAGGGGTGTGCGCGTCTATCATCGCCACGCCGTTGGCAAAAAGGCGGGGTGCGTACATCACGAGCAGGAGAGTGAGGGCGAATAGGGTCTTCATCGAGCCTCCGGTTTTGCGGGAAATGGCGTCCCGTTTTCCCCTTCCCGGTTTGGTTTCTCCCGCAGACGGGGTCTGTTCCAGGATCTCACCGTGAATTGTCCGCGGACGGTGAGCCGGTATAATCGTTGCGGAGTTTTATCAACTGAAGAGCGGTCGGGGGAGTGATGAATGGAACAAAATATCCGGGTGATGGAGGGTCCGCCCCCTCAGGGAATGTATGAAGCCGGATTGTGGAAATCAAGAGATTGTCCGGACGACGCCATGCCGGGTAAACCGGGCTTGATGGCGTTCCACCGGTCAAGGGGCCTGTTTGTCATCAGGGGACGTCGCCATCCGCCGTAAATTCCAGGGCGAAAACCGGTTGGATATCCCTGAGAAAATCCCTACCTTTTCGCTGTCGACCGTTCGTTTCTCACCCTCCATCATCAAGTCATTCAAATTGGAAAATAGCAAGCGGTTCCGATGGGTGTAGACCTCTTCTTCGCCGCGGTAGTCCTGCTGGTCTGCTTCGCCGTCCTCGACCTGGTGGTAGGGGTAAGCAATGACGCCGTCAACTTCCTGAATTCCGCGATCGGGTCCCGCGTCGCCCCCCGCTTCGTCATTATGATGATCGCCAGCCTCGGCATCATCGCCGGCGTCAGTTTCTCCAGCGGAATGATGGAGGTGGCCCGGAAGGGGATCTTCCACCCGCAGTTCTTCACGATGCCCGAGCTGATGACGATCTTCCTCGCGGTGATGATCACCGACATCATTCTGCTCGATCTCTTCAGCACGTACGGCCTTCCCACATCCACGACGGTCTCGATCGTCTTCGAATTACTGGGGGGTGCGGTCGCCGTCTCCATGCTCAAGATCGCCGCCGAACAGGGCAACCTCCTCGGCTTCACACAGTACATCAACACGGGCCAGGCACTGGTCATCATCTTCGGCATACTCCTGTCGGTCATCGTGGCGTTCATTTTCGGCGCGGTCGTCCAGTTCCTGAGCAGGCTGTTGTTCACCTTCGATTACGTCAAACGGTTGAGCCGGTACGGCGCGCTGTGGGGGGGGCTGGCGCTCGCGTTCATCACCTATTTCATCCTGATCAAGGGAGCAGGCGGCGCGACATTCATCCCCCCCGAGTCCGCAGCGTGGATGAAAAACAACGCCCCCGAGCTGATTGCCTGGATCTTCGCCGGCTCCGCCGCGCT
This sequence comes from Ignavibacteria bacterium, assembly GCA_003235555.1. Lineage (GTDB taxonomy): Bacteria > Bacteroidota > Ignavibacteria > UBA10030 > SZUA-254 > SZUA-254. Next base: position 10,331 of record QJVY01000241.1, read on the forward strand.
GCTCCAGGTCCTGCATCTGTTCAGGGTCAACATCCTGAAGACGATTGTACTCGTGGGCACGTTCTCACTCGCGATGGCCTTCGCCGCGAACGACCTGGTGAACTTCATCGGCGTGCCGATGGCGGGATTGCACGCATACACATTCGCGGAGGCCACCGGCAGCCCGCTCACCGCGACGATGGAAGCCCTCGGAAACAAGGTCCCGACACAGAACATCCTGCTCCTCATCGCCGGCCTCATCATGGTACTGACATTGTGGATATCGAAAAAGGCGAGGACGGTCATCGATACAACGGTCAACCTCGGCCAGCAGCATGAGGACGCGGAAGAGTTCGAGTCGGCCTATATCTCGAGGGGGATCGTCCGCATCATCCTCCGGTTCTTTCACTTTATACGGTTCTTCGTCCCCTCGCCGGTCCGGCGGTGGGTGGCGGGAAGGATGGACACCAGCAAGTACACGGTGGACCCGGGTCTCGACCGCCGTCCGTCGTTCGACCTGTTACGGGCGTCGGTCAACATGATGGTTGCGAGCGCGGTCATCTCATACGCCACGTCGCAGAAACTTCCCCTGTCGACGACGTATGTCACGTTCATGGTTGCCATGGGCACATCCTTTGCGGACCTGGCATGGGGGCGCGAAAGCGCGGTCTACCGCGTCACCGGGGTCCTGACGGTGATCATCGGGTGGTTCGTAACGGCACTGTTCGCGTTCACCCTCTCGGGCCTGATGGCGGCGGCGATATTTTACGGGGGAGCGTACGGCGTCGTCGGCCTGGTCGGGCTGGCCGGTTTGATCATCTGGAAGAACCATGCGAAGCACTCCGCGAGGTCAAAGCACAAGGAAATGGACGAGGTGTTCAACCTGAAGAAGGTGACCGATCCCGGGGAGACGATCTCCACCAGTTCCGCGCATATGAGTATCCTGCTCCGCGAGATCCGCCTGTCGCTCGACGCCGCTCTCGAGGCGCTCTTCATCCAGAACATCGACTGGCTCAATGTCGAAAAGAAAAAGAACAGGACATTCCAGAGGTGGGCGAATATCATCATCGCGAACGTGTT
>QJVY01000122.1 GCA_003235555.1 Ignavibacteria bacterium
CGACCAGGGTGTTGTCCAGGTCGAAAATAACGGCCCGGATCATCGCTCAGCGTTTTTTGAGGAGCTTCGCCGCCTCGTCCTCGATGTACTGCCGGAGGGTCGGCTTGACGAAGGTCTCATCGATACCGTACTGTGAGAGGCCCACGGCGACCGAGGAGGCTTTCCGGGCGTCCGGGAGGCGTTTGTTCACCACGAGGAGTTTCTGGTCCCGGAGAACGCAGAACCCCCCCTCGAAATCACCCTTTTCATAACGGAGACGCACGCCGAGTTGTTCGGCGACGGTTTCGAGTTCCTGGATGAGGGTGGTGTAGTTCATGATGATGCACCAGAATAACACATTTCGTCCTGAAAATCAATACGTCTCGGGAGGACGGCGGTTCATCGCGCGAGGATCGCCGCGGCCGCGAGAGAATCGGCGGCCGCTGCCGCCAGGGTATCGTCCGGAACGAGTCCGAGGTAACGCCGGTAGAAACCGACGGCGCGGCCGGGATACCCCTCCCCGGCGTAGGTTTCGGCGAGGAACAGGAGCGCCTCCGCGTACCCGGGATCGTCCGAGAGCGCCGCTTCGGCCTCATCCGAGCACTCATCCGGGAGTTCAATATCGCGGTAGATGGTGGCCATCCTCAGGCGGAGGCGCGCTCTCTCCGGTGACGGGGTCAGTGCCCCGATCGCGGCCCTGAGGTCCATCAGCGCATGGAAGTTCCGGACGAGGGTGCTGGAACTGTCGATCGAGTCCAGCCGGCGGAGGAAAATCCGCGCGGTGGCCGTATCCCCCGTCTGGAAATTGAAATGGAACGCCCACAGGTGACCGACGAAGAAGGAACTGTCGCCCGCCATCTCCGAGGTCAGCAGTTCGCGCGCCGTCCGGTAGTACCCGTGTTCCCAGTAGCGGCGCCCGATGTCGTACATCCTGAACACACGGTCCGCGCCCTGCGGAAGCTTCCGGGCGGCGATGAGGATGTCCATGAGGTAGAGATGGTACCTCGCCGCAAAGAGATACGAACCCGCCTGCCGCATGGCCAGCAGTTTCCGGAACTCCTCCCGGGCCCTGACCGTGTCGCCGATCATCGCCGAAGCGACGATCGCCTGGTAGCTGATCTCCGGCCTGCCCGGACCGAGGGCGGCGGCCGACTCCAGTTCCACGAGCGCGCCCCCCGCATCCCCCTGCCTGATCAGGACCCGCGCGGCGCGGAGGTGGTCCGCGGCCCCGGCCCCGGCGGGAATTCCCGTCGTCCGGGGATCCTGGCGGGAAAAGGGCACCGGCGAGACCTTCAGGAGGTGCAGGTTGCCCGCCGCGGTGACCTCGTCGAAGGCGAACCTCCTCGACTCGGCCATGAGAAATTCGTACGTGCGGTGGCTCCCCCACTGCACGGGGGCGAGAAGGTAGCCCACGTCGTTCACCCGAAGCAGCCTGTCGAAGACCGCCTGCGTCACTCCCGGGTCGAGTTCCAGGACTTTCCGGCCACCGGATACGAGCGCCAGCTCCTTCGAGGGTGTCGCGAGGATCGTCCCGCTGTCCGGGAGGACCCGGAGCCGCTCACGGAGGATACCCCACGGCTCGGTGTAGTAGGCCGGATACCCGGCCCGGGACGTGAGCCGCGCGGTCAGTTCCTCCGGGTCGGCGTGATACTGTGCGTTGAGGTCGATGAGAGCGGCGATCGGTCGTGCGTTCGGGGCGATGACGAGGATGCAGACGGACAGCAGGACCGGGAGGGTAAATTTTTTCCCGCCGCCTGTTGCCGCGACCCCGGACAGGATCCCGCTCAGCGCGAAATAGAGAGAGATCGGCAGCAGGGGGACCATGAATCTCGGATCGTACACCGGGTAGACCGCCGCGGCGAGGAGCAGGGAGAACCAGGAGAGGACGAGCATCCTTCCTCCCCGCCCGGCCATGACCGACCGGACCATCCCCGCGACGATCGCCGCCGAGAACAGGGCGATCACCACGGGACGGATGGCCGCCGGGAACCCGTACCCCGCGGGCAGGAGACCGGCGGTGTCCCCTCCGGAGAGCGGGAAAAAAAGCATCCCGCCTGCGATCGGCAGGTACGATGATAGATTCAGCGAGAGCCTGGCGACGAGTTCGGCGCTGAACGGGCCCTCCTGGTCCGTCAGGAGGTGCGTCATGACCAGCCCCGCGTTTCCACCGGGGGATCCGGCCGGAACTCCCACCAGGAGCGTGTTCCGGACATAGTACCAGCCGCCCAGCGCGAGGACTCCGGCCGCGAGGACGACGGCGCCCCGCTTCCACTCTTTCCCGAAAAGATAGGCGACCACGACAAGCCAGAGGAGTATCCCCACCTCCCTCACGAGACCGAGGCACGCCGAGGCGAGGACAAGCATCCACCATGCGGTCCGCCCCGGAGTTTCCCCCTTTTCAATCCCCGAGAGGAGCGTCAGGACAACGAGCACGAACCCGATGAAGGGGACCTCCGAAAGGGGTTCCGTCGCGTAGACCAGGAAGAGCGGGTGGAAGGCCATCATGGCAGTTCCGGCAAGCGCGGCCCCCCTGCCGAGCAGCCTGAACAGCCAGAGATACAACAGCCACAGCGCGCCCGCCCCCCAGAGGAGCGTGACGATTTTTACCGGTTCGACCGCGAGGGGGAAGAACAGTTCGACAGGCGCGATGAGGACGGGATAGAGGGGCGCGTGGAAAACGAAGGAGTGGGCCTCCGGTTGAGTGTCGTCGAGAAACCCGTTCCCGGACGCGAGGGAATTCCCCCAGATGACGTAGCGCGCGCTGTCAGGCGTGTAGAGCGTCAGATCATTCAGCCGGAGGAACCCCGCGGCGAGGAAGAGCGCCGCGACCAGGAAGAACATCTTCCCGGAACCTGACAGGGCATCCCTCGCCCCGGTCACGGGCGGTCCGGGCCGCCTGCGCCGCGCCTCAGCGGTCGGATGATCGCGAGGCCGATCACCGTGTAATAGCTGAGGAGGGCGATCATCGGCACTCCGGAGAGCGCGGCGAGTCTGTGGATGAAGAGTTTCCTGAATTCGACGAGGTCGTTCGAGCCCGACATGTCGAGGAGCCACATGCGGACATCGAGGACCATCGTGTAGATTTCCACCGGGACGAAGACGAAAAAAAGGATCGCGGAAATCATCAGCCATCCCTCTTTTTTCAGGACGAGCCTGGTGGTCCGCAGGTAGACGACGGCCGCGATGACAACGAGCACGTAGGCGATGTTCACGATGAACGAGCTCTGGGCGACCAGGCTGTAGACCGTCCGCTCGATGGTGGGCTGGATATTGGATTTGAATTCCAGGGTGCCGAACTGGAGGAGGGTGAATCCGATCATCGCCCGGACGTTGATCCCCCCGAGCCAGCAGACCGTTCCCGCGGCGATGACGAAGAGGGAGGATTTCTCCACGGTTGAACGGACATCCGTCACTTCCCCTCCGAGTGAAGTTCGAAATTCTTCAGGACCGCCAGATCCCCGATGAGCACCCTCAACCGGGCGAACGAAGCGTGATCGGAAACCGGCAGCGCGGCGTCCGCCCCGCCGCCCCCCAGCAGTCTTCCGACGAGCTCCGAAATCCTGGCCGTGGCGGAGGCCAGTTCCGCTGTCAGCTTCGCCGCCTCATCGCTCTCCGGGCCCGTCCTCCGGATGATGCCAATCGCGCGGTCGGAGAATTTCGACAGGAAGAGCAGCTCGTCGAAGAGTTTCGCCCCCTCCGGGCTCCGCGCTGCCCCGAGGAGCCTCATGAGATCGTCGCGCCGTTCGAACCTCCGGCCGGCGTACCGCTCCGCCTCCCCGAGATAGTCGGACGCCCGTTCCGGAGTCACCGTCCGGTTCCCCCGGTCATGCGACGGGGAGGATGACGCTGAAGGTGGATCCCACACCCACCTCGCTCTCCACGCTCACCGTCCCGCCGTGCGCTTCGCTCACGTGCTTGACGAGCGCCAGACCGAGGCCGGACCCTTTTTCGTTCACGAGGGGGGTGTTCTGGGCCTGGTAGAACTTGCTGAAGAGTTTTCCCACGTCGTCCTTCGGAATGCCCACACCGCTGTCCTCGACGTCGACCCGCACGCACCCCGATGAACCACCGGAGATCCCGTCACAATCGTGGAGGACCCGGAGCCGGACACTGATCCTTCCCTGGTCCGGCGTGTACTTCAGCGCGTTCGAGAGCAGGTTGCTGAAGACCTGGCTCATCCGTTCCCGGTCCAGCCGGAGCGCCGGGATCTCCGTCGAGAAAAATTCGAGGGCGATCTGCCTCGTCTGCGCAATGAGCTGCGCCTCCTGGATGAGGGGGTTGAGGACGTCGTTCAGGTTCGCCTCTTCGAAACGGAATTTCATGAGGCCCGCCTCCATCTTCGCGATGTCGAGGAAGGAGTTGACGAACTGGTTGATGCGGTTGGTCGCCTGGTGGATCATCCCCACGGCGTCCCTCTGTTTCGTCGTGAGCGGGGTGACGTCCTTGGCGTGGATGATGGAGTAGCAGCCCGCTTTGATGACCTGAAGGGGCGTGCGCATTTCATGCGAGATCTCCGACATCATCTGCATCCGCATTTCATCGAGCTGGCGGAGCTTGTCGCTCATGAGGTTGAAAGCAATCGTCAGTTCGGCGACCTCGTCGTTCGTGGTGACCGGAACGGTTTCGTACTGACCCTCACCAACTTTCTCGCTTCCCGCCATCAGGGCCTGGATCGGGCGGGTGAGCGTTTTCGCGATCAGGATCCCGAGGGCGATTCCGATCACCAGAGAGAGTCCCAGGATGATGTTCGCTCCGGTGATGGAATTGCTCGTCTGCGTGTCGAGGGATTTGAAGGATTTCACAACGACCCCGAGGTAATAGTCCCGCACCTGACTCATGGCGATCTTGATGCTGTCGCTCAGCAGCTGTTCCTCCGCGGCCCTCCCCTCGTCCCAACCCGCCTTCCCGTTACCGTCCGGTCCTGCGATCAGCCCGACGTATTCCCGCGATTTCCCGATCAGCGAATCGATGACTTCTTTTACTTTTTTCTCCGGTTTCTCGATGTTCGCTTTCAGCGATTCGCAATCCGCGGCGAACTTCGATCCGAAGAGTTTGAGATTCTGGAGATCCTTCGTTTCCCCGTCCGCGATGAAGCGGCCTGCGCTCTCCCTCACGGCCCCGAAGGTCCTCCCGATGTCCTGCGCGATCTCGAGGCCTCGGAAATCGGACTCGTTCGGATCGACGAGGGGCTTCAGCTGGAGAAGGATCGTGACCATGGAAGCGACCATGAAGAGGATCACGACCAGGAAACCGGTGATCAGTTTGCCGAACAGCGGGAACCGGATCCTCGAGAGGGAGCGACGGTCCGGTGGCGGTCCCGGAACCGTCGATTCTGGAGTGGTATGAGGTTTCACGGTTCAAAGATATCCGCAAATGCGGAGAAAGTCAATCCCCCCTGTGCCGCATTGCACGCCGCGGAGACGACGATCACGGCAATATGGACGGATTCCGGCGCCGGTTTGACGCGGGATACACCGCCCGGGCCGGGGTCTTGACAATATCCGCCCCCTTCAATATGTTACGGGCGACAGATTAAAGACAGGCGCGATCACATACTCGGAGAGATGACGCATGTTCTTTAAAACCCGTTCCGGATTCACGGCCGCCGACGGGCGGTTCATCGCGGACACCCTCGGTTCGACGGGATCCGACAGGGAGGGGATCGTCGCGGCCATGGCCGACCCCGGATCCGCCACTTCCCTGCTCCACGACGCCAGACTCTTCGAGCGCTCCATGACCCCGCCGCCGGTCTTCCTCGACGTGTCCCCCCAGTTTTTCTTTTTCGTGTTCATCTACCGGGCCCTCAGCAGGCGGCGGCTTGCGGACGACGATGTGGTGGATTACGTGGCGGACGTCTGCGTGGAGTTCCGTTCCACGGCGCCGTTGCTGCAACTTTCCGACCGGGGCGGGGGTTGTTTCACCGTCACCGACCTCCTGAGCCTCATGGAAGACCTCGACGGATCGCACAGGCACATCCTGCGAAAGCACATCGGGAACGTCACGCTCTTCCTCACCGGGTTCTTTCCGGCATGGTTCACGGCGCGGACGCGGAGGAGGGGCGCACCGTCGATCGGGTTCTATGAGGGGATCGGGAGGGAACAGTATTCGAGCGCGGCGCACGATCCCGACGCGAGGGACGAGAATACGGTGGAAGTCCTGGAGACGCTCTCGGAGCGCTTTTGTGACGTGCGGGAGGCGCTGAACGACCTGTCGGAGGAGTATGGCCTCGTGGGTGGCGGACCCGGGAGCGGGGGCGCCGCGGGGTTACCCGTCACCGGGAACCCCGGGATCGCCTAGGGGTTCCTGAACGGACGCCGGGGGCGTCCTACTTTTTCGCGAGGAGGAATTCCCGGTTCATGCGGGCGATGGTGGTGACGGGGATGAGCTTCGGACATTCCGCTTCGCACGCGTAGGTATTGGAACACCCTCCGAAACCCTCCTCGTCCATCGCGGCGACCATTTTCGTGACCCGGTCCTTCCGTTCCGCCTGCCCCTGCGGCAACAGCGCAAGGTGTGAAATTTTCGCGGCGACGAAGAGCGAGGCCGAGCCGTTCTTGCAGGCCGCCACGCACGCGCCGCATCCGATGCAGGCGGCGGCGTCCATCGCCTCCTCCGCGGAGTGTTTCGGGACCGGGATGGCATTGGCGTCCGGCACTCCGCCCGTATTCACCGAAACATATCCCCCGGCCTGGATGATCCTGTCGAAGCCGGTCCTGTCCACCACGAGGTCCTTGATCACCGGGAAGGCCTTCGCCCTCCACGGTTCGACCGTGATCGCCTCCCCGTCGGTGAAGTGCCGCATGCGAAGTTCGCAGGTCGCCACGCCCCTGGCCGGTCCGTGGGCCCGGCCGTTGATGAACAGCCCGCAGCTCCCGCAGATCCCCTCACGGCAGTCGCTGTCGAAGGCGATGGCGTCCTCTCCCCCCCGGACAAGCTTCTGGTTCACGCCGTCGAGCATCTCGAGGAAGGACATGTCGGCCGCCACCCCGTCGATGGTGTACTGTTTGAACGTCCCGGCCGAGGTCCTGCCCGGCTGTCTCCAGATCTTCAGTGTGAAGTTCATCGGTCCCTGGTTACTTGTAACTGCGTTGTGAGGGTTTCACGTATTCGAAGGCGAGCGGTTCTTTGTGCAGGACCGGCTCGGCCCCCGTCCCCGCGAATTCCCAGGCCGCCACGTACGAAAATTTTTCGTCGTCCCGTTTCGCCTCCCCTTCGGAGGTCTGGTATTCTTCCCTGAAGTGGCCGCCGGCGGATTCCTCGCGGTGCAGCGCGTCGCGGACCATCAGCTCGGCCAGTTCGAAGTAGTCTGCGACGCGGTGCGCCCGTTCCACCTCGCCGTTCAGGTCGTCGGAGCTCCCGGGGACCGTGACGTTCTTCCAGAAATCCTCCCGCAGGAGGGGGATCTCCGTGAGGGCCTTTTTCAGTTTTTCCGCGGTCCTCGCCATCCCGCAGTTGTCCCACATCAATGTCCCGAGTTCCCGGTGGTACTCCTCCACGGTTTTCTTTCCCTTCGCCCCGAGAAGCCGGGCGGTCACCCCGGCGACAGATTTCTCGGCGTCGCGGAAGGCCGCGTGGTCGGTCCCGGCCGGCGTGAAGGTGCCTGATGCAAGGTAGTTCCCGATGGTGTAGGGGATGATGAAATAGCCGTCGGCGAGCCCCTGCATCAGCGCGCTGGCGCCGAGGCGGTTCGCGCCGTGATCCGAAAAATTCGCCTCCCCGAGGACGAACATCCCCGGGATGGTACTCATGAGGTTGTAATCGACCCAGAGACCCCCCATCGTGTAGTGGACGGCGGGATAGATCCGCATCGGCACCTCGTAGGCGTTCTCGCCGGTGATCTCGTGGTACATGTCGAAGAGGTTGCCGTATTTCTCGCGTACCCAGTCGGCCCCGTTGCGCCTGATGGCGTCCGCGAAGTCGAGGTAGACGGCGAGCTTCGTCGTTCCGACGCCGTGGCCGTTGTCGCACATTTCCTTGGCCCTGCGGGAGGCGACGTCCCGCGGTACGAGGTTTCCGAACGAGGGATAGAGGCGCTCGAGGTAGTAGTCCCTCTCGTTTTCGGGGATGTCGCCGGGGGCCCTCGCATCGCCCGCCTTCTTCGGCACCCAGATCCGGCCGTCGTTGCGAAGGCTCTCGCTCATGAGGGTCAGTTTCGACTGGAATCCGCTGCCGACAGGGATGCAGGTGGGATGGATCTGCGTATAGCAGGGGTTCCCGAAAAACGCACCCCGCTTGTGAGCCCGCCAGATCGCCGTCGCGTTGGAGGCCTTGGCGTTGGTCGAAAGGTAAAACACGTTGCCGTACCCCCCGGTCGCGAGGATCACCGCGTCCCCGGTGTACGATTCGAGCGACCCGTCCACCATGTTCCGCGCGACGACGCCCCGTGCGCGCCCGTCGATGAGCACGAGGTCGAGCATCTCGCGCCGCGGGTAAAATGTCACCCTCTTTTTCGCGATTTCCTTCGAGAGTGCCTGGTAGGCGCCGAGCAGAAGCTGTTGCCCGGTCTGACCGCGCGCGTAGAAGGTCCGCGACACCTGCGCGCCACCGAAAGACCTGTTGTCCAGAAGGCCGCCGTATTCCCGCGCGAACGGCACCCCCTGCGCCACACACTGGTCGATGATGCTGCCGCTGACCTGCGCGAGACGGTAGACGTTCGATTCCCTCGCCCGGTAGTCGCCCCCCTTGACGGTGTCATAGAAGAGCCGCCAGACCGAGTCGCCGTCGTTCTGGTAGTTCTTGGGGGCGTTGATCCCCCCCTGGGCCGCGATGCTGTGGGCGCGGCGGGGGGACTCGTGAAAGGAGAGCACCGTGACACGGTACCCGAGCTCCGCAAGGGTCGCCGCCGCGGAGGATCCGGCCAGCCCCGTGCCGATGACGATCACGTGGTACTTCCGCTTGTTGGCGGGGTTGACCAGTTTCATCGAAAAGCGGTGGTCGTCCCACCGTTTTTCGATCGGCCCCCCCGGGATCTGTGAATTCAGCGTTGTGGGCATATCTTCATCAGGGGTTGAGAAGATAAAAAATCGGTATCGTCGCGAAACCCACCGGGATCAGGAGCCAGAAAATCAGGCCGGCCGCCTCGATCGCGCGGGTATATTTCAGGTTTTTCAACCCGAATGTCTGTAACGCCGACTGGAAACCGTGTCGGAGGTGAAAGGCGAGCAGCACCATCGCAAGGAGGTAAAAGACGCTGTACAACGGGCTGGAGAACGCCTCGACGACGGTTCCGTACATCGAATGGTGCGATCCGTCCCCGAAGCGCGCCGGCACCCAGAAAGTGTTCAGGTGGACGACCAAAAAAATAAACACGACGCTCCCGGTGACGAACATGATCCTCGAGAGAGGGTCCGACGTGTCGTTTTTTTTGTGGACGGCGTACGGCACCGGTCTCGCGCGCCGGTTCTGAATCCAGACGATCGTGCCCGTCACGATATGCAGGAGAAACACCGCGAAAAGGCCGATCTCGATGATCCTGATGACGAGGAGCGATGGGAGCACATCGGCGTACGCGTCAAAGGCCGCCCCGCCGTCCCCCCGGAACAGGAGCATGTTTCCGGCCAGGTGGACCACGAGATATGCGCAGAGAAGGATGCCGGTGAGACCGACGGTGATTTTTTTTCCGATCGAGGATGAGTAGAGATCCGTGAGCAGGCCCATGGATTCAGCAGGGTAAGGAGATGAATAAAACGGCCGACGGACCGGGAGTGTACCCCGGCGTCGGGCAAATGTAAAAAAAGATTCCAACAACCGCAAGAAGAGGTCCGGTCGGCGCTGCGCCGCCCTCCCCCGCCGGCCCGGCCTAACCCGAGACGGCCTCGCCGATAAACTTCCTGACCGAGATCGCGCTCCCGACAAGACCGAGGAGGATTCCCGTCAGGAGGATGTACACGTAGAAGACAGGCTGGATCACGATGAACCCCGCGAGTTCACCCGTGAAAACGGTCGAGAGCCACCTGAGGAGGTAGTGCAGGATCAGGCCGGAGAAGGCCGCCCCCAGCGCCCCGAGAATGCAGCCTTCCACCAGGAACGGCGCCCGCACGAGAAGACGCGACGCCCCCACGAGTTTCAGTGTCCGGACCGATTTCCTCCGCGCGTGGATCGCCAGCCGGATGGTGTTCGCCACGAGGAACAGCGCCGAGAGCGCGAGGAAGCAGCCGAGGGCCAGCCCCACCGCCCTCACCGACCCGACCTGACGGTCGATGAACTCCAGGAGGTCTTTCCGGTAGCCGACGCTCTCGATGCCGTCCAGCGACGAGATGCGCGCGGCGAGGGACTCCGCCGCCGCGAGCGTGCCGGATCCCCCGGTCAGCGTGATCCTGTACGACCGGGGAAGCGGGTTGAAATCGAGGACGCTGCCGATGTCCTCTCCGAACTCCTCCCGGAAAATTTCCGCGGCCCGGTCTTTTGAGATGTATTCGACCGACTCGACGGCCGGATCGGCGAGCAGCTGCCGCTCGATGCCGGCAAGTTTCGCGTCTCCGGCCGGTTCAACGATGAACGCCTCCATCTGGATGTTTCCGCGGACCATCGCCCCGAACCGGGCCGTGTTCTCCCAGAGCATGGCGAAAAAGGCCAGGAGGAGGACCGCAACGGTGATCGTGAACATCGATCCGAGGGTCGCCACTTTCGTCCGTTGAAACCCGGAGAGACTTTCGCGCAGTATGTAACCCATCGTCATCCCGTGTGTTGATCCGACATCAATAATTCGACTCGTCCCGCCACCGCACGATCCGCCAGGGGTCCGACGCCGCCGGCCTGTCGAGGGTGAAATTTGCGTACCCGTCGACGCGGGAAATGTCGCTCGGGTTGAAGGTCACCGTGAGCGTGAACCCGCGGATGGCGTTCCAGCTCGTGTCGTCCCCCTCCGACGTGATCATGTTGTTCCAGGTAAGCGTGAGGGACTGCACGCTCTGGAAGAGCCCGTAGGTCGTCCGCATCTCGTCGTCCCTCCCCCACGCGACGTCCACGGCCCTGTCGTAATCGGTGTAGACGAAGGTGAACGACGGGGAGATGATCGAACCGTAGAGCGTCGTGTCCTTGAACGAGTACGCGTTGCGGAAGGAACAGAAGATATTTTCGACGCTGGTGGGATCGCTGCAGATCTCCGTGGAGCCCGTCTCCCCGAGCCTCGGTGCGAATGGATTGAGGCACCCCCCGGAGAGTGAAACCGCCATGACGACGACCGCCAGCGCCGCCCTCATCGGTTGAACCAGAATTTCAGATAGCTCCAGGTGGAATCGGGCAGGCCCGGGCTCCGGATGTCCTCCCACCGGTCGATCGCCCACCGGCCCTGCGGATCGCTCACCAGGTGGAGCAGCATGTTCCCCTGCACGAAGCGGGGCGCCTGCAGGTCACTGTGCGGGAAGTAGAGCGAATAGCGGATGGTGTA
>QJVY01000205.1 GCA_003235555.1 Ignavibacteria bacterium
CCAAGTTTCCGTTCATTTTCGTGGCCTTCATCATTTATTTCGTGGCCTCCCTGGCCGAGACGAACAGGACCCCCTTCGATATCCCCGAGGCGGAATCGGAGCTCGTCGCCGGTTACCATACGGAGTACAGCGGGATGAAGTTCGCCATCTTCTTCCTCGCCGAGTACGGCAACATGTTCGCGGTCTCGGCGATCGGCGCGTCGGTCTTCCTCGGCGGGTGGAACAGCCCCTTCGGCGATTTCCTCGGCGGGCCCCTCTGGGGCGTTTTCTGGTTCCTCAGCAAGGGGATGTTCCTGGTGTTCGTCCAGATGTGGCTGCGCTGGACGCTTCCGCGCCTGCGGGTCGACCAGTTGATGCACATCTCCTGGAAAGTCCTGACGCCCTGGGCCTTCGTCTGCATCCTCGGTGTCGGAATCCTGACGATGTTATGAAAGAGTACTTCGAAGACATCTTCAAGGGCATCTGGACCGTGCTGGTGGGCATGAAGATCACCTTCAGCCACCTGTTCACGCCCGCGGTGACCGTCCAGTACCCCGACACGCGCCTGAAGCTCCCCGAACGCGCGCGGAACCGCCTCTACGTCAACATGGACGACTGTATCGGCTGCGACCAGTGTTCCGCGGCCTGCCCGGTGAGCTGCATCAAGATCGAAACGGTGAAGTCGGTCGCCGGCGACGACCTGGGCACGACGTCCACGGGCCAGAAGAAACGGCTCTGGGTGACGACGTTCGACATCGACATCGCGAAGTGCTGCTACTGCGCCCTCTGCGTCTACCCCTGCCCGACGGAATGCATCAAGATGACCGATGTCTATGAATTCTCCGAGTACGACCGGAAGAACCTGATCTACAATTACGTCACGCTCTCCGAGGGGGAAATCGCCGACGTGAAGGCGAAGGCCGAAGCGGCGGCGAAAGAGGCCGCGGAGAAAAAAGCCGCCGCGGCGGAAGCGGCGAAGGCAGCGGCCGCCGCCAAGGCCGCCGCCGGACCGGCCCCCGCCGCTCCCGCGAAGCCGGGATCACCGGCCCCGCCGCCCGGGCAGACCGGGAAACCGGCAGGAGGATCCGGGACGCAGAAACCCGCTGCACCCGAACCGCCGTCCGGCGGGTCCGGAGGAACACCGAAGCCCTGACACGACCATGACACTGATAGACGTCATATTCTGGTTTTTCGCCGCCGTCACCCTCGGCTCCGCGGCCGTCGTGGTTTTTTCCCGGAACATCATCTATTCCGCGTTCGCCCTGCTCTTCACGTTTTTCGGCGTGGCGGGTTTCTACGTCCTGCTCGGGGCCGACTTCATCGCCATCACGCAGCTCCTGATCTACGTCGGGGGGATCCTCGTCCTGCTGGTCTTCGGTGTAATGCTCACCAACAAGGTGGTCAGCGTCGATATCAAGTCGGGGACGCTGAACGCGGGCGTCGCCATGGTCGTGGTGTCCCTCACCGCTGGGACGATCGCCGGCATCTTCTACGCGACGGAATGGAAAACGGCCCCCGCCGAAATGCTGCAGCCGACCACGGCCGGGGAACTGGGGACCATGATGATGACGAGCTACCTGCTCCCCTTCGAGGTGGCCTCGGTCGTGCTGCTCGTGGCCCTGATCGGCGCGGCGATGGTCTCCCGCAGGGACCGCAGCAAACAGGAGGCGGCCTGACCATGCACATTACGCTCACGCACTACGTCATCGTCAGCGCCCTCCTCTTCTCGCTCGGCCTGTTCGCCGTGCTCTCCCGGAGAAACGCGATCCTGGTCCTCATGGGTATCGAGCTGATCCTCAATTCGGCCAATATCAATTTCATCGCCTTCTCCCGGTTCGGCGGCTCGGATATGGGGGGACAGGCCGTCGCGATCTTCGTGATCATCCTCGCGGCGGCGGAGGCGGCGGTCGCGCTGGCGATCGTCCTGAACATCTACCAGCGGTTCCACACGGTGAACGTCGACGATATCAATAAACTCAGGGAATGATGCCGGTCATCGACATATCGCTCGCCGTACTGCTCCTCCCGCTGGCCAGTTTCACGATCCTGATCTTCGTCGGGAAGAGACTCCCGCGGGGCGGGGACTGGCTGGGACTGACGCTGCTCACGGCGTGTCTCGGACTCTCGTTCGCGGTGCTCTACCAGCGCGTTGGCGGGCCCCTCGCGGCCGACGTCCTCCGGTTCAACTGGGTGGATTTCGGCGACGTGCCGCTCATCGGGCACCTGCAGGTGCAGCTCGGATTCGCCGTCGACAACCTCGCGGCGATCATGATGGTGGTCGTGTGCCTGGTCAGCACCCTGGTGCACCTCTTCTCGATCGGGTACATGCACGGCGACGTGCGGTACACCCGGTACTTCGCCTACCTGGGGATTTTCACCTTCTCGATGCTCATGATCGTCCTCACGGACAATTTCTTCCTGATGTACGTGGGCTGGGAACTCGTGGGTCTGAGCAGTTACCTGCTCATCGGCCACTGGTACGAAAAAAAGTCCGCCTCGGACGCCGCGAAAAAAGCCTTTATCGTGAACAGGATCGGCGACATCGGGATGTTCACAGGCATCATGATCCTCTATTTCACCTTCCGGACGTTCACCTTCGATGACATCTTCGCGATGATGGCCGCCGGGACCGTCCCGATGGGGAGCGAGGCGTGGCTGACGGCGGCCGGGGTCCTGATCTTCTGCGGGGCCGTCGGCAAATCCGCCCAGTTCCCACTGCATGTCTGGCTGCCTGACGCGATGGAGGGTCCCACGCCGGTCAGCGCCCTGATCCACGCTGCGACGATGGTGGCCGCCGGCGTTTTCCTCGTGGCCCGGACGTTCCCGATGATGACGGCCGACGCCCTCACGGTGATCGCCTACGTCGGGGCCGTCACGGCGTTCGTGGCCGCGACGATCGCGATCGCGCAGAACGACATCAAGAAGGTCCTGGCCTATTCGACCGTTTCGCAGCTCGGCTACATGGTGATGGGGTTGGGGGTGGGGGCCTATACGGCCGGCTTCTTCCATCTGTCCACGCACGCGATGTTCAAGGCGGGGCTCTTCCTGGGGTCGGGATCGGTCATCCACGCGATGCACCACGCGATGCACGAGACACACGACCACGGCGATCCGCAGGACGTCCGGAACATGGGGGGAATGAAGAAGGTCATGCCGGTGACCTTCCTGACGTTCCTCATGTTCACGCTCGCGATCAGCGGCGTACCGTTCACCTCGGGATTCCTCAGCAAGGACGAGCTCCTGGCCGGCTCGCTGGCGTTCGGGCAGACGACCGGCCATTACCTGATTCCGGTCATCGGTTTCCTCGTCGCCGGGCTGACCGCCTTCTACATGTTCCGCCTGGTGTTCCTGACCTTTTTCGGCGACCACGCCGAGGCCGGACGCGCAGAGCACCTCCGCGAGTCGCCCGCGTCGATGAAGATCCCGCTGATCGTCTTCGCGGTGCTGTCGTTCTTCGTTTTCTGGTCGTTCAATCCGTTCGGCTCCGCCGGGAGCTGGTTTGCGGACGCGCTCCCCAGGCCGGAATCCGTCGTTCCGGCGACCGTCCGGGCCGCCGATGCCGCGGAGTTTGCCGAGGCGATGCACCACGCCCATGTGCCGACCATCGTGCTGTCGCTCCTGTTCGCGGGCCTCGGAATCCTCATCGCCTTCCTCACCTACAGGAAAAAATCGATCAACGCCGATGCGGTGGCCGCGAAATTCCCCGGCGTGCACAGGTTCCTGCTCAACAAGTGGTACATCGACGAACTCTACGACGCGACTGCGGTGGGGTGGACGCTGGCGACGACCAGGGTCCTCAACTGGATCGACGCCAACATCATCGACGGCCTGGTCAACGGCACGGCGTCCTGGACCCGGGCCATCGTCTTCGGGTACGACGAACACCGGAAGGACACGGCCATCTCGGCCCGGTTTTTCCTGGTCACGGGCCTGGTGGTGGCGGTGCTCACGGCATGGTGGGCCGGCGAGTGGGTCTTCTCCCTGGAGAACGTGCCCGGGGGCTGGTTCGGCGCGGGAGTCTTCACGATGCTCGTCGGGGTCCTCACGCTCTTCTTTTTCTGGTCTGGCGCCGGCGGCTTCGACCGCTACGTGGTGGACGGAATGGTCAACGGCACGGCCTACCTCTCGGGGTTTTTCGGACTGCTCCTCAGGAAATTCCAGTCGGGACGCGTCCAGACGTACATCATCTTCGTCCTCATGGGCGTGATGGTGATTTTTTATCTGATCAGATAACAGGGATTTACGATGATGCAATTCCTCGGATTGGGAATACTCACCTGGATCACCTTCCTCCCCGTGGCGGGGATGGCGGTCGTCCTGCTGCTCGGGAAGGACAACAAACAGGCCATCAGGTGGACCGCGGCCGTCTTCACCGGGATACAGGTCGTCATTGCGGCCCTGATCTACATGGGTTTCGACCGGGGGATGTCCGGAATCAATACGATGGCGGGCTTCCAGTACGTCGAAAAAGTCTCCTGGATCGACATCCGTTCCTTCTCCTGGTTCGGGAACCTGAAAATCGAGTATTTCCTGGGGATCGACGGGTTGAGCGTCCTGATGGTCATCCTCACGGCGTTGATATCGTTCATCGCGGTGTTCGCCTCCTGGGGGATCGAGAAATCCCTGAAGGGCTACTTCGCGCTCCTGCTGTTGCTGGATGCCGGGATGATGGGGGTCTTCGTCTCCCTCGACTTCTTCCTGTTCTATGTGTTCTGGGAGATCATGCTCCTCCCGATGTATTTCCTGATCGGCATCTGGGGCGGCCCGCGGAGGGAGTACGCCGCGATCAAGTTCTTCCTCTACACGCTCCTCGGGAGCGTGCGCATGCTCCTCGCGGTGATCGCGCTCTATTTCAGCGTGTCGGTCCTCGACCCGGCCACCGGCGAGAAGGTGCATACGTTCAACATGATCGCCATGATGAACCCCGCCAACTTCGAACCGGGCTCGCTGCTGGAAGGGGTGGGGACGACCTGGCGCTACATGGCGTTCATCGCGCTGTTCATCGGTTTCGCGATCAAGGTGCCGATTTTCCCCTTCCACACGTGGTTGCCCGATGCGCACGTGGAGGCCCCGACGGCAATCAGCGTCATCCTCGCCGGCGTCCTGTTGAAAATGGGGACGTACGGCATCCTCCGCGTCAGCTTCCCGATGTTCCCCGACGCGGCGGTCGCCTACCAGATACCGCTGGCGATCCTCGGCTTCGTCAACATCGTGTACGGGGCGCTGGTGGCGATGGCCCAGACGGACTTCAAGAAGCTCATCGCCTATTCCAGCATCAGTCACATGGGGGTGGTCATCCTCGGCATGGCGGCACTCAACACGCAGGGAATGACCGGGGCCATCCTGCAGATGTTCAACCACGGAACGATCACGGCGATGCTCTTCCTCATTGTCGGAGTGATCTACGACCGGGCCCACACGCGCGGCCTGAACGAGTTCGGCGGCCTCATGAACCAGATGCCGCGCTACTCCGCCGTGATGGTGATAGCGTTTTTCGCGGCACTTGGCCTCCCGGGCCTGAGCGGGTTCATCAGCGAGGCGTTTTCGTTCATCGGCGCGTTCCAGGCCTTCCGCTGGATCGCGATCGCATCGACGATCGGCATCGTCCTGACTGCGGCGTACATGCTCTGGACCCTGCAGAGGGTCTTCCTCGGGACGCTCCCGGAAAAATGGAAGGACCTGCCCGACATCAACGGGCGGGAGCTCTTCATGCTCGTCCCGCTGGCGGTCATCGTGATCATCCTCGGCGTTTACCCCGCGCCGGCAATCGATCTCATGAGTTCGGCGGTCAACACGCTCGTGGACATCGTCAACGCGCAGGGCGCGATGGCGCTCATCGGGCAGTAGGCGCACAACTGACGGAGAGAGACCGGACAACACCGTGAACATGCTTCCCCACATACTCGAAAGCGCGAAACTCTTCTACCCGGAGCTGGCCCTGACGATCGCGTTCTGTTTCGTGATCCTGGCCGGCCTCGTGACGCGCAACCGGATTTTTACCGGGCTCGCGGGGATGGCCGGCGTGCTCGCCGCGCTCTATTTTGTGTCGGTCCAGGCGCCGGTGGACGGCACCGCGTTCTCGGACATGCTCGCCGTCGACGGTTTCTCGCGGTTTTTCAAGATCGTCATCCTCGCCGCAACCTTCATCGTCCAGCTCTTCTCGCTGCAGAGCGCCGAACTGAAATCCCGGGCGATGGGGACGGCGGAGTACAACGCGCTGCTGACGGCCCTGGCGCTGGGGATGTGCCTCATGGCCGGGGCGAGCAACATGCTGATGATGTATCTCGCCCTCGAGCTGACGAGCATCACCTCGTACCTGCTGGCCGGGTACACGCGCGAGGCGGAGGACTCCGCCGAGGCCGCGCTCAAGTATGTCATCTACGGGGCGGTGGCGTCCGGCATGATGCTCTACGGAATCTCGATCGTGTACGGGCTGACGGGCGCACTGGACATTTATTCGGTGAACCAGGCGCTCGGTTCCGGCCAGGTGAACCTCTGGACGCTGATCCTGGCCGGCATCCTCATCACGGTCGGGTTCGGGTACAAGATCTCGGCGGTGCCGTTCCATTTCTGGACCCCCGACGTCTACGAGGGCGCCCCGGTGACGATCACCGCGCTCCTCTCGGTCGCATCGAAGGCGGCGGGCTTCGCGATGATGATCCGGTTTTTCAGGGTCACCTTCGCCGACCTCATCATGGGGGGACAGGAGACGGGGGCATGGGCGATGCTTGGCGGCTTCGAGTGGAACGAAGTGCTCGCCGTCCTGGCGGTCCTGAGCATGACCCTGGGGAACCTCGTCGCCCTCTGGCAGAACAACCTGAAGAGGCTCCTCGCCTATTCCAGCATCGCCCACGCGGGGTACATGCTGCTGGGCGTCGTGACGATGAGCCCCGAGGGGGTTTCGGCGGTGATGATCTACTTCGTCGTCTACCTGTTCATGAACCTCGGAGCGTTCTACGTGGTGATGCTGGTGGCGGACAAGACCGGCTCCGAGGAGATGAGCGCCTACGCGGGCCTGGGACAGCGCTCGCCGTTCATCGGCGTGGCGATGACGATTTTCCTCCTCTCGCTGACCGGCATCCCCCCGACGGCGGGGTTTGTCGGGAAGCTCTACATCTTTTCTGCCCTGAT
Source organism: Ignavibacteria bacterium (assembly GCA_003235555.1). Classification (GTDB taxonomy): domain Bacteria; phylum Bacteroidota; class Ignavibacteria; order UBA10030; family SZUA-254; genus SZUA-254. Next base: position 7,111 of record QJVY01000205.1, read on the forward strand.
CGGGGCCAAGATGATCGGCCTCGTGGTGATCGGGGCCCTGAACAGCGTGGTGTCCCTGTACTATTACGTGCGCATCCTGAAAAACATGTTCCTGAAGGACGCGGCCCCAGGTGGCGCCGTTTTCGGCCTTTCGGTCCCGGAGGTCGCCATGCTGCTGCTGCTGTTGGTTCCCACGCTCCTGCTGGGGCTCTACTTCGGTCCCCTCGTCGAGTACGCCCAGGCTTCCGTCTCGATCTTCGGCATCCCCCGGTAGCATCCACCCGGGTCGCCCGGATCCGCCGGCGGGCACCGGGTAACACCCCGTTGCCCCTGAACCGGAAAATTCGTAGTATCCTGTACTCCCCATGTCCAAATCTCAAAAAACAGTCGTCGAATCGCTGAAAAGTCCGGCGAACCGCGAGATCAACATCCTCATCGTGGAGGACGAACACCACGTGGCCGAATCGATCGCCCGGAGGATGGAGGAGGAGGGGTACTCGGTGGACGTGGCCAACGACGGCGAGGAGGGGTACCGGCTCGCGTCGACGAAAAAATACCACCTCATCGTTCTCGACCTGCTCCTCCCGAGGAAGGACGGCCTCCAGGTGCTGAGGGAGATACGGCGCGCGAAGGTCCAGAGCATGGTCCTGATCCTGACGGCCCGCAGCACGGTGGAGGAACGGGTCGACGGTCTGCGCCTCGGCGCCGACGATTACCTCACCAAGCCGTTCGCGTTCGCCGAGCTCCTCGCCCGCGTGGAATCGCTCCTCCGGCGGCAGGGGGTGGGCCACGGGCCCGTCCTGAAGGTCGCCGACGTCGAGCTCGACATCGAAACGCGCGCCGTGCGGCGCGCCATGAAGGACATTCAGCTCACCGCCAAGGAGTACCTCCTCCTGGAATTCCTCATGCGCAACAAGAACCGGATCCTGACGCGGAGGGAGATCGCCGAGCAGGTGTGGGGGTACACCTTCGATACGGGGACGAACGTCGTGGACGTCTACATCAATTACCTGCGAAAATCGCTCGACGAGGGTTTTCCCCGGCGCCTCATCCACACCGTCCGCGGAGTGGGGTTCATACTCAAAGAGGAATAGATGTTCCGTTCCATCCGCGCACGGCTGACGCTCTGGTACACCCTCATCGTCGCCGTCATCTTCGTCTTCATCGCCGTCGCAACCTACCGGTACGTCAGCGCCACCCTCTACGAGAGCCTGGACCAATCGCTGGTGAACGAGGCGAAATGGATCGCCAGCCGCCTGGACCGCCAGAAACCCGAGGAGTCCAACGAGGTCGTGATCGCCGAGATCAAGGAGCACAGCGCCTACTATCCCACGAAGGAGTACCTGGAGGTCTGGACGGCGGGGGGGATGCTCTTCTGCAAGAGCTCCAACATCGGCGGGGATTCTCTCATCAAGTACGTGTCGTTCGACTCCGACTCGGACTTCGCCTGGACCACCGTCAGCACGTTCGCGATGCTGCCGACGCTGAGGCTGCTCGTCCAGAAGAGCGCGGGCACGACGATCATCGTGGGCGTCCCGGTCGACTCGGTCGACGATACGCTGGTGCAACTCGTGAGGGTCATGGCCTGGATGGGGCCTCTCGTGGTCCTGCTGGCGTTCGTGGGGGGGCTCTTCCTTGCGAAAAAATCGCTCTCGAAGGTCAACCAGGTCACCGAGATCGCCCGGAAGATCTCCGCCGACAGGCTCTCGGCGCGGCTCCCCTCGCACGACGTGGACGACGAGATCGGACGGCTCATCGAGACCTTCAACGGGATGATCGTGAGGCTCGATTCGTCCTTCGAACAGATGAAGCAGTTTTCCACCGACGCCTCGCATGAGCTGCGCACCCCCCTGACGGTCCTCAGGACCCAGCTCGAGACGGCCCTCTCGAGCCGCATGTCCCCGTCGGAAACGCGGAAGATCGTGGCGCGCTCCCTCGACGAGGCCATCCGGATGGGCTCGATCCTGGAAAACCTCAGCCTGCTGGGGAGGGGCGACGCCGGCCAGGCCTCCATCAAGCGTGAACGGGTCCGCCTCGACGACCTGCTGAAGGACACCTACGATGAAAGCGTGATCCTCGCCTCGCAGAAATCGATCGACGTGAAAATCGAGAACACGGCCAACGTCATGATCTGGGGGGACAAACAGAGGCTGCGCCAGATGATCCTGAATCTGGTGGATAACGCCATCAAGTACAGCGGGGAAAAGACGGTGATCACGCTCTCGCTGTCGCAGACCGACGGCGAGGCGAGCATGGTCGTGCGGGACCAGGGGATCGGGATCCCCCGGTCGGAGACCGGGCGGATCTTCGACAGGTTCTACAGGGTGGACAGGGCCCGGGCGAGGACCCTCGGCGGATCCGGGCTCGGACTGGCAATCGTGAAGTGGATCGTCGACGCCCACGGCGGGACCATTTCGGTGAAGAGCAACATGAACAAGGGAAGCGAGTTCACCGTTTTGCTCCCCGTCGCGAAACAGTAGGACGTTTCGCCCGGGCACCACGGGCGGACGCACGGCGCGCCATGATCCCGTGCGCAAGCAGCGCACCCTCCAGCACGAGCGCTGGCTCGATCAGATCGAAAAGGCCCCCCGCGAGCGCGAGCAGTCCGGCGTCACCACCCGTCCCGACGACCCGGGCTTTTCCCCCCGTGAGTTTTTTCAACCGCCCGACGTTTTCCCTCACCGATCCCGCCACCGAATAATAGACGCCGGAGGTGAGGGCCTCGCGTGTCGAACGTCCTGCGGGACGCTTCGGGACGGAGGGACGCACGCGCGGCAGTGCCGCGGTGCCCCCCGCCAGGGACGCCGCAGAGAGGGCCAGCCCGGGGGCGATCATCCCGCCGGCGTGCCTGCCCCGCCGGTTCACGGCGTCGAAGGTGACCGCCGTTCCGCAGTCGACGACGATGACGGGCGGGCCGAATTTTTTCTTCGCGGCGAGCATGGCGCACACACGGTCCGGACCGAGCCGGTCCGGGTCGGCGTAGGAGATTCCGAGGCCCAGGGGGAGGCCCCCGCGGACGATGAGGGGGCGGCGTCCCGTCATCTCACGCAACAGCCCCGCCGGCAGGGCGGTGGCGGCCGCAACGACGGAGCAGATCGACGCCCCTGAAATTTCCCCGGGAGCGATCCCGGCCTTCGCGCGGAGTATGTTGAGGGTTTGCCTCCACCACGCGCGGGTCGGACGGGCCGGGCGGGGCGCCCTGACGAGGGCGAGGAGATCCCCGCGGTCATACACCGCCGCGGAAACGTTCGTGTTCCCGATGTCCATGACGACGATCATGCGATGTGTACCTCCCCGGCGACGACGTCCACCACTCCGTCCGGCGTCCCGATCCTCAGTGCGCCGTTCGGCGCCACTCCGAGCGCGGTCCCCGCGATGATGGTCCCGCCCCGGTCGACCCTCACCCCCGACCCCAGGATAACGCTCCGCCGCGTCCACTCGTCGATGATCCGGCCGCTGTCCCGCCGCGTGACCGATCCGTAGCGGTCGGCCAGTTCCCCGATCAGGGAGCACAGCACCCCGGCAAGGTCATGGTCGGCCCCGGTTTCCAGCCGGAGCGACGTGGCGCCGGTATCCGGCAGACCCGGAAAAGTTTCCTGGTTCACGTTCAGGCCGATTCCGAGGATCACCGCACCGACCCCCTCCGGTGTCAGGGCCGATTCGGAGAGGATGCCGCAGATCTTCCGCCCCGCGACCATCACGTCGTTCGGCCATTTGCAACCGGCGCTCCCGCCGGTGATCTTTTCCACGACCGCCGCAACCGAGACCGACGCGTAGAGCGAAATGATCCCGAGGAATTCCGGGGGGATCCCGGGCCTGAGTAGGAGCGACATCAGCAGATTTTTCCCCGGCTCGGACATCCAGCCCCGACCCTGGCGTCCGCGGCCGGCGGTCTGGACGTGGGCCACCACGACCGTTCCCTCGGGTGCGCCTGCGGCGGCGAGCTCCCGGGCCCTCGAGTTTGTGGAATCGAGGGAGGAAAAGACGTGGACGGGTCCCCGGAACGGCGCTGATCCGGGTGGCCTGCCCTGCGGGACGTGTTGCTGCAGGGTCCCGGAAGTCCCGGCCTCCAGGAGCTGGCGCAGTTTTGGCTCGTCTATCACGCCGTCAACAATGCTGTTGTGTGTGCGTTCGGATTTGGGTCATTGCATGACATCCCCGGAGGACGCTTTGGCAGGTATTTGCGTTTTTTCTGACACACTGACGGAATTTTCCGGTCGACTACAGGTTTGTAGCGATAAA